>DASYQE010000202.1:0-31430 GCA_036005805.1 Candidatus Polarisedimenticolia bacterium
AAGGCGGCGCCGTGCCCCGGCACCAGCGGGTGGTACCAGGCGAGCGAGAAGGTGTCCACCGGGTCGCCGCGGTCGGGGCTGACGTCGCCGCGCGACACCATCGCGGTCAGGCCGTCGAGCAGACCGAGCCGCACGATGGCTCCCACGCTGGCGGCGAAGCGGTCCTCGTACACGATGTCCGGGCTGTCTCCGCGCACGTCGTAGCGCACCATTCCGCCGGCCGTGAAGCGGGTGCCGAGCGGAACCAGGACGCCGAGGCCGGGTGAGTAGTCGAACTGCCCGGTCCCCAGCCCGTCCTGCTCATCCGCGGTCGGAAGCTTGGCCCGCACGCTGCCCCACAGGGCCGAGTGCCCGTGCCCGCCGGCCAGCAGGACGGCCGGCGTGAAGACGACGTCCCCGATGCCGGATTGATGGATCGACTGTTCCGGGATCACCAGCCCGGGAATCAGGCCGGGGATGGGGACCTCCGGGGTGGTCGCCGACAGATCGAGGTAAGGGACGGAGGCGCGCAGCGACAGCCGGCTCACCCGCATGCCCACGGTGATCGGAATGCTGGCGAGGTCTCCCTCGACCCCCGAGTCGGCCGAGAAGCGCGCCATGCCCGGGGCGAAGCTGCCGAAGGTCTGGACGTCCGCGGCGGACGCGTCGGCGGCGGCGAGCAACGCCGCGCCGGCCGCGACCACGAGCCATCGGGCGGGGCGTGCCGCCCCATGAGTCGCCGGCCCGCGCGCCGGCGCGCGCATCAGGAGGGATCCCGTCCCGAAGCCGCGCTGGCGACGACGACTTCGAGCCGATTGCGCACGTGACGCACGCCCTCGACCTCGCGCGCCATGGCGCCGGCGCGGTCGCGGGTGTTCGCGTCCTGGACGCGGCCGCGCAACGTCACCACGCACGCGTGCGTCTCGACGCTGACGCGCGAGGCGTCGACGTACGGATCGACGAGGTAGAGCGTGTTCAGCCGCGCGGTCAGCGACACGTCCTGGATGTCGTCGCAGTCTCCCGCGGCGGGCGGGGGCGTCAGGACCGAGGCGTCGGTCGTGGGATCCTGGGCGCAGCCGAGCGGCAGGAGGCCAAGACCAGCGGGGAGAAGGGCCGACAGCAGCACGGACAGACGGGCGCGCGAAGACATGGACGTCCTCCTCGTTCTCGACGCCGCGATGCCCTGCGGCGGGCACTCTGTCTTTCTGTGGCGACTGACACCGGAGACGAGCAAGAACGGTGCCCGCGCACGGAACCGTGCACCGCGGGGCGAAGTGCCGTGCCGGTGGTGTGTTGCGCCGGGGATTCCGGACACGACGGTGGCGGGAACTACCGAGAGGCGTGTCCTTCCGCGAGGATGGAAGGCGTCCTCATCCGGAGCGGGACGTGTCGTGGGGAAGACGGCGGGCGTGTCGGGGTGTTGCTGCCGGAAAAAGAATCGGCCGCCGCGCCCCGATGCGGAACACCGGAGCGCGGCGGCCTTGTTTCAGACCGCGTCCCTCACAGGGACGTCGAACTTACTTGATGGTCGGGCACTTCTCGCCGTGGGCCGCCATCACGTAACAGACGCAGAGGCCCTGGTTGGCGAAGGTGCGCGGGTCGTTGAAGCGCCCGAAGTTGCCGTTGTAGCACTGGGCCTTGTCCTGCGGGGGCCCGGTGAGCGGGTCGCAGGCATCGCCCGTGCCGTCACGGTCGAAGTCCGCCTGGTCGATGTTGGCGACCAGCGGGCAGTTGTCCGAGCCGTCCACCACGCCGTCACCGTCGTCGTCGGCGTCGCAGGCGTTGCCGAGGCCGTCGCCGTCGGTGTCGAGCTGGTCGCCGTTCGAGGTGAACGGGCAGTTGTCCGCGCCGTCCATCACGCCGTCGTTGTCGTCGTCCGGATCGCAGACATCGCCCTGGGCGTCGCCGTCGTTGTTCGCCTGGTCGCTGTTGGCATCCACCGGGCAGTTGTCGACGTCGTCGTTCACGCCGTCACCGTCGTCGTCCGGATCGCAGGCATCGCCGAGATGGTCCCCGTCGAGGTCCGCCTGGCCGGGGTTCGAGACGTCCGGGCAGTTGTCCGCCGAATTCGCCAACCCGTCCACGTCGGTGTCCGGGAACCAGCCGATGTCACGCATCAGCGCCAGCGTCAGGTCGACGCCGGTGACGTTGTGCGTCAGGTCGTTGTTGATGTTCGGCTCCATCAGCTGGTTCGGGAAGGCGCTGATGTCGTAGTGCGAGACGGAGGAGCCGCCCACCACCGGGTTCGGCGCGTAGAACTGCGCGCGATCCATGTCGTCCGCACCCTGGCGCTTCGTCAGATCGCGGGACAGGGTGACGCTGACCGTATTCGAGGCGAGGGCCGCCTTGATGGTGTTCCCGTCGGTGATGGTGATGCGCACCGCCGGGATGACGATCGTCGGGTCGACGCCGCCCAGCCCCGCCGGCGGCGCGCCGGCGGCGTTGTCGGCGACGACCATGGCGATGGCGCCGGCCGCCTGGACGTTCGCCGCCTTGACGATGAAGCCGCAAGTGCCGCGATCGACGAGGGCGATCTTCCCAGCCACCGACCCCGCGTTGGTGATCGCGGTGCAGGCGTCGAAGGTGGTCGGTCCGGCGGCGTTGGCCGCGTCGAGCGCCTGGACGAGGTCGCCGCTGACGCCGACGTTGCTCAGCGCCGGACCGAACTGGGCCTCGCCGACCGCGTAGCTGCCGGCGATCGAGCCCGGGGCGTTGACCCGGAGGTTCGGCAGGCCGAACGCGAGCACGCCCGGCACCTCGGTGTTGACCTGGCCGTTCGACCAGACCAGGTGTCCGTAGTTGATCGACGAGGCGACGCGCTCCGCGCTCGTCATGACATTCCAGGTCTTGCCGGTTCCGTTGTCGAGGAGCCTGCGGTTGTAGACGTCCGGGAGGCCGCCCGGAAGAGCGCCGGTCGCCAAGCTCCCGAACTGCTGGAACCCGAGGCCGTGGCCGAACTCGTGCAGCAGCACCGTCACGAGGTCGATCGCGTTGGGGCCGTGGTTGGTGTCGAAGCCCAGGTACCACGGGATGCCGGTGAGGCAGCCCGCGTTGCCGAGATTGACGTTGAAGCGCGCCCGGATCTCGGCGTCGGTGCAGACGGCGGTGCCGCCGCAGTCGGCGTTGGTCGTGCAGGCGAGGCCGGTATTGGTGCAAAGGGGGCTCGTGAGAATGTCCACGCCGCCGCGCTTGGCGGACAGGGCCTGCGACGTCCAGGTGTTCGGGAACTCCGAGCCGGGGAACGTCCCGTTCGGCGGGACGTTGTTCCAGATGAAGATCGTCCCCGCGCTCCCGAGCGTCGCCGAGGTCGCATTGCACGACAGCGGCTCGAAGGTCGCGTAGATCTTGATCGGCACGTTGCTGTCGAGCGTCGCGCCCCAGATGTCGGCCGCGAACTGGAAGGCGTTCAGGCGCTGCGCGCCGAGCGTCGTCCCGGGATTGCCGCCCACCGGGACCGCCGGAGTCGGATCATTGAACCCGACTCCCGCGGCGTTGCCGTTGAAAATGGTGATGGTGGCGTTGGCGAAGGCCGGGGTCGCCGGCAGGATCGCCAGAGCGAAGGCGAGCAGGGCAATGGGGGCCAGGAGGCCCGCGTCGAGGTGTCGGCGCATGGGTTACTCCGTCTCCGTGAAGGATGGACCGGGCTTCTGGGCGGCCTTCTTGCCGGTGGATTTCGCTTTCTTCTGGTTGTAGACGGGGCCGACGTTCGCCTTGCCCTCGAGGACGCGCTGGGCCTGGTCGGGCGTGTCGATGCAGTGCAGCCGGAGGTTCCCCTTGGCGTCACGGGTGGCCATGGCCACCTCATTGTAGGAATCGTCCAGCACACCCAACTGGCTCCCGTCTTCCTGCTGGATGATGATGATGTCGTCCGGGTTGCGGCTCACCATCCTGTAGAGCTCCGCGGTGAGGGCCGCCGCCTGTTCGGGCGTCGGCGGAACGAGACGGCCGGTGGCCGGGTCGACGCTGACCGTCGCCGCACCGATGGTCCGGGTGACCGGCGCGGGCTTCCTGTCGGTGGCCTTCGGCGTGGGCTGGCTGCCCGTGGTCGGCTGGGACGCGGCCCCCTGCTGCTGCCGGTTCTTCTTGTCCTGGGCCTTGTCCGAGTTCGCCCAGGCAATCCCGAAGACACTTGCGGCGAGGATGGTCGCCGCGGCCATGTAACCGGTGAGGCGTCGCCCCACTCCCCCTGAGTTCCGTCCGGTCATGGTTCTGCCCTCCTTCGATGAGCAGAGACTTGCCTGCCACCACGTATGGAAGCCAAAACGGGACGACGATCGCCCCGGCGGCGGTCAGGTCACATCGGAATTTCCCCCAGCAGTTGCGAAAGCAGGTGCCCTGAAACTACGGCGTGAACACCGTATAAGGGTGGACGGCCCCGTGTGTCAAGGGGTGGCACCGCTGAAAACTGGCCGGGGGCGCGGTTTTCCGGGGAGCGGACCCAGGATCGTCGTCCCAGTTGCGCGGGCCGCGCAGCCGGGTCCAGAATGAGGACCGCTCTTCGGTGACGAGGCTCGCTTCAGGAGGGATCGGCATGACGACATCATGGGTGTGCGGAACGCTGCTGGCCCTCGCCGCGGTCGGGATGGCCGCGGCGCCGGCCGGAGACAAACCCCTCGCCAGGGGAGACCGGGCCCCGGCCTTCACGCTCCAGGGCTCGGACGGAAAGCTCTACTCGCTCGACGACTTCAAGGGCAAGAAGGCGGTCGTGATCGCCTGGTTCCCCAAAGCCTTCACCGGCGGGTGAACCGCCGAGTGCAAGTCGCTGCGTGCCAGCGGCTCCGAGATCAAGGCTTACGACGTCGCCTACTTCGCCGCCTCCACCGATGACGCCGAGACCAACCGCAAGTTCGCCGAATCCCTGGGCCTCGACTACCCGATCCTGAGCGACCCCACGAAAGAGACCGCCAAGGCCTACGGCGTCCTCATGGAGCAGGGATACGCCAACCGCCACACCTTCTACATCGGCAAGGACGGCCGCATCCTCGACGTCGACCGCGAGGTGAAGCCGCAGACGGCGGGCGAGGACGTCGCGAAACACCTCGCCGACCTCAAGATCCCGCCCGCCGCGAAATGACCGGTTGCAGGACCTGACGCAGGGATCGATCCCGCGCCACCTGGCGACGATCGCGGCGTTCATCGCGGTCAGCATGATCGTGCAGACCCTCTATCTCCTGGCCGACCTGTATTTCGTCGGGCGCCTGGGGAAGGAGGCGATCGCCGGCGTCAGCTTCGCCGGAAACCTCATGATGGTGACGCTGGCGATCACCCAGATGCTCGCGGTCGGAACCACGACCCTGGTGGCGCACGCCGCCGGCCGGAAGGATCGCGTCCGGGCGACGCACGTCTTCAACCAGGCGTTCGCGCTGTCCCTCGCCGTCGGGCTCGCGGCGGGAGGCGCCGGCTGGCTCCTGCGCGGCGCCTACTGCCGCGCACTCGGAGCGGACGCCGAGACCGCGGTTCTCGGGGCCCGTTACCTCGACTGGTACATCCCGGCGCTGGCGCTGCAGTTCATCGTGGTGGCGATGGGGGCGGCGCAGCGCGGATCGGGGGTGGTGCGCCCGGCCATGGTGGTGCAGGTCCTGTCGGTCCTCTGCAACATCGTGCTCGCCCCCATCCTGACGCTCGGCTGGCTGACCGGCCGCCCGTATGGTGTCGCCGGCGCCGGGGCGGCGACCTTCATCGCCACCGCCGCCGGCGTTCTCGCCTACGTCGTCTGGTTCGTGCGCGCCGAGCGGTTCCTCGCGTTCTCGCCGCGCGACTTCCGGCCCGAGGCGGCGACCTGGAAGGGTCTTCTCGAGATCGGCCTGCCGGCGGGCGGGGAGTTCCTGCTGATGTCCCTCTATCTCCTCCTCATCTACCGCATCACGCGGCCGCTCGGCGCCGCGGCGCAGGCCGGGTTCGGCATCGGCGGCCGCGTCATGCAGTCCATGTTCCTGCCGGTCATGGCGATCGCCTTCGCGGCCGCCCCGGTCGCGGGGCAGAACTTCGGGGCACGCAACGCCGCCCGGGTGCGTGAGACGTTCCGCGTCGCCGCCTCCCTGTCGTGCGCCTGCATGGTCCTCCTCACGCTCGCGTGCCACGTGTCGCCGGCGGGCCTCATCGCCCTGTTCTCGCCCGATCCGGACGTCATCGCGTTCGGGGCGCAGTTCCTGCGGATGATCTCCTGGAACTTCCTCGCCACGGGGCTGATCTTCACGAGCGCCAGCCTGTTCCAGGGAATGGGGAACACGCTGCCGCCGCTGGCCGCCTCGTCGCTGCGCCTGGTGCTGTTCGCGTTGCCCGCGTCTCTCGTGTCGCTGCATCCGGGATTCGACATCGACTGGATCTGGTCGCTGTCGATCGCCTCGGTGGCGGTGCAGGCCACGATCGTTCTCCTCCTGCTGCGGCGCGAGTTCGCCCGGCGGCTGCGGTTCGATCCCCTCGTGGCGCCGGCGGAGCCGGTGCCGGCCGCCGCCGCGGCCACCTAGGATAGGCTCCTGCTCCCGCCCCCTTGACGCCGTCCCCGACCGGGACTATATTTCGGTTGTTCGCGAAATAACGAAACGCGTCCCGGCGGGGCGCGGGGGAACGGAATGACCGAGGTGATGCAGGCGCTGGCCGATCCGACGCGGCGCGAGATCCTCAAGCTGCTGAGGAAGCGCGACCTGAGCGCGGGGGAGATCGCCGATCGATTCCCGCTGGCGAAATCGACTCTCTCGGGGCACTTCAACGTCCTCAAGCGCGCTGGTCTCGTGGTCACCGAGCGGCGCGGCACGACCATCCTGTACAGCCTGAATGTCTCCGCCCTCGAGCAGGCGGTCGCCTCGTTGTGGGAGCTGCTCGGGCGGACGCGGTCGAAGGAGGGGAAGCGATGAACGCGCAGAAGATTGCCGACGCGACGTGTGGCGCCCTGGTGGGCGGGATGCTGCTTTACGGCGCTCTGTCATATGGCACCGCCCCCGAGCGGTTCCCGATGCACTGGAACCTGCACGGTGAGATCGATCGCTACGGCGGCCGGGTCGAGGGACTCTTCGCGCTGCCGCTGGTGGCGCTCGGCGTGTGGCTCCTCATCCGTTTTCTGCCGCGCTTCGATCCGGGCCGGGCGAACTACGCCAACTTCATCGGCGCCTGGGCCACCTTGCAGGTCGCCATCGTGACGCTGCTGACGGCGGTGTACGGCATGGTCCAGGCCGCCGGGCGCGGCAGCGCCTTCGACGTCCGCACCATCCTGCCGCTGGCGATCGGCGCGCTGTTCGTCGTGCTGGGGAACCTGCTGGGGAAGCTGCGGCCGAACTGGTTCTTCGGCATCCGCACGCCGTGGACCCTGTCGAGCGCCGAGTCGTGGAACCGCACGCACCGCGCCGGCGGCTGGGTGTTCGTCGGGCTGGGTCTCCTGACCATGGCCACGGCGGTGCTGACCCCGGCGCGGTCCATCCTGGTCATGACCGGGCTCGTCCTGGTCGCGACGCTCGGGCTCGCGGCGTACTCTTACGCCGTCTGGCGCCGCGACCCCGACAAGGTGCCCCCCGCCGGCCGCACCGCGGCGTCCTGAAGCCCGGCGGCCCGGCCGGGGCATCGCGGGTATTATCCCCGGCATGCCGGCAGGGTCCCCGGTCGCCATCCGCTGCGGCGGCTTGCACAAGCGCTTCGTCAGCCGCTCGTCCACCGTCGACGCAGTGAACGGCCTCGATCTCGAGGTGCGCTCGGGAGAGTGCTTCGGCCTGCTCGGGCCGAACGGCGCCGGCAAGACGACCACCATCGAGATCCTCGAGGGCCTGCTGGCGCCGACGTCGGGCGAGGTCGAGGTGCTGGGCAGCCGCTGGGAGTCGCATCCCGACGAGCTGCGCCAGCGGATCGGCATCTCGCTCCAGGAAACGCGCTTCGCGGAGAAGCTGAGCGTGCGCGAGACACTGGAGCTGTTCCGATCCTTCTACCGGCGCGGTCTGTCTCCGGAGGAGGTCCTGGCGCTGGTGTCGCTCCAGGAGAAGAGCGGCGCCTGGGTCGGCAAGCTCTCGGGCGGGCAGCGGCAGCGGCTGGCGGTGGCCTGCGCGCTCATCGGCGACCCCGAGCTGCTCTTCCTGGATGAGCCGACGACCGGTCTCGACCCGCAGTCGCGCCGGTCGCTGTGGGACATCCTGCGCGAGCTGCGCGCCCGCGGGCGCACCATCCTGGTGACCACCCACTACATGGACGAGGCGGAGCGTCTCTGCGACCGGGTCGCCATCGTCGATGCCGGCCGGGTCATCGCGCTCGGATCGCCGGCGGAGCTGGTCGCACGCCTCGGCGGCGAGCACGTCGTCGAGTTCGCCCTCGACGCCGCGGCCAGGGCCATCGGCGAGGCGGAGTACCGCGCCCTGCCCGGGGTCAGTGGCGTGCGCCTCCATCCCGACGGCGTCGCCCTGACCGTCACCGAACCGCACATCACGGTGCCGGCGCTCCTGGAGCGGCTGCAGCGCGAGAGGCTCGCCCTCGCCCGCCTGGCGACGCGACACGTCAGCCTCGAGGACGTCTTCGTCGAGCTGACCGGGAGGAACCTTCGCGACGAGGCCGCCTCGGCGGCATGAGCCGCATCGGGCCTTTCCGCGCGCTGCTGGTGAGCCGGCTGCGGGAGTTCTACCGCGAGCCCGAGGCGCTCTTCTGGGTCTACGGCTTCCCGGTGCTGCTCGCCATCGGTCTCGGCATCGCCTTCCGCGAGCGACCGCCCGAGCAGGTGCGCATCGACGTTCTCGTCGAGGCGCAGGCCGGCCGCGCCGCCGAGGATCTGCGCACGCTGCAGGCGGACCCGCTCTTCCAGGCGCGCGCCTGCCACGGCGACGAGTGCGCCCAGCGCCTGCGCCTCGGCCGGACCGATCTGGTGGTCGTCCCCGGCGCGCAGGGACTCGAGTTCCGCTTCGATCCGACGCGGCCCGAGAGCGTGCTGGCCCGGGCGCGCACCGAGGACGCGCTGCAGCGCGCCGCCGGACGCGCCGATCCCGTGAAGGTCGAAGAGCATCCGGTCACGCAGCCGGGCTCGCGCTACATCGACTTCCTGATCCCGGGGCTGCTCGGCATGAACCTCATGGGAGGCGGGCTCTGGGGGATCGGGTTCGTCCTCGTGGACATGCGCGTGCGCAAGCTCCTGAAGCGGCTGGTGGCGACGCCCATGCGGCGCAGCGATTTCCTCCTGGCGATGATGGGGAGCCGCATCCTTTTCATGCTGCCGGAGGTGGCGCTGCTCCTGGCCGCGGGGGCGCTGCTGTTCCACGTGCGCGTGCAGGGGAGCCTGCTCGCGGTGCTGGCGGTGGCGCTCCTGGGCGCGGTGTCCTTCGCGGGGCTCGGGCTCTTCGTCGCCTGCCGCGCGCAGAAGATCGAGACGGTCTCGGGGCTGATGAACGTGGTGATGCTGCCCATGTGGCTGCTGTCGGGGATCTTCTTCTCGTCGGAGCGGTTCCCGGCGGCGCTGCAGCCGGCGATCCAGGCGCTGCCGCTCACCCTGCTCAACGAGGCGCTGCGGGCGGTCATCCTCGAGGGGGCCAGCCTGTCCTCGCAGGCCATCCGTCTCGGGGGGCTCGCGCTGTGGGGCGCGGTCTCCTTCGTCCTCGCCCTGCGCTGGTTCCGCTGGTCCTGACGGATCGCCGTCGCTTTGGCGAGTCCCTCCTGTCGCGGTCCCCGACACGCTCCGGCTTCAGGCCCCGCTCATGTTGCGCCCCGGCTTCGCGGGCCCTACTCATAAGGATGGGCGCCCGCGGAGCTTCTCCTGACGATTCCGTGATCCGGCGCCGGCTCGGAGGAGACCATGGCGACGAAGACGGGCGGCGGCGGACTGGGATTCGTGATGGCGATCGTCGTGCTGGTCATCGTGATGCTCCTCGCGGGCAAAGCGTGGAACGCGGTGATGCCGACGGCGCAGCAGGCGCTCCACCCCGGGTCTTCGTCGAAGCAGGTCGACGACCACGGCCAGAAAGAAGTGGGGGACATGGTCCGCAGTGGCCAGCTTCCCGGCCTGAAGCAGCTCGGCGTCTCGACGGACCAGCACATCGAGCAAGTCCAGGACGCCGCGAAGAAGCAGGACTGAGCCAAGCGACCGCGTGACCTCCATCGTCTCCATCGTCATTCCGAGCGTCCACGAGGACGCGCTCGTGCCGGTGCTCGAGAAATGCCGGCCGCACGCCGGCGAGATCCTGGTCCTCGAGGCACTGGGCGCCGGAAGTCGCACCGTCGCGGAGGAGCTCGGAGCGCAGGTCGCGCCCGGCGACGGCCTCGGCCGCGGCGCGGCGCTGCGCCGCGCGCTCCAGAATGTCCGCGGCGACATCGTCGTCATCCTGGACGCCGACGGGGCCCACGATCCCGGCGACATCCCGAAGATGGTCGCGCCGATCGTCGCCGGGCAGGCGGATCACTGCATCGCGTCCCACGTGCGCGGCGGATCCGACGAGCCGCTGGCGACGACGGCGCAGCTGATGCGCCGGTTCGGCGGCCAGATGGCCACGCTGGCCATCAACCTCCGGTTCGGCTGCCGCCTGACGGACGCGCAGAACGCCTTCCGGGCCCTGCTCACCCAGGCCCTGCGCCGCCTGCCGCTGCGCGAGGACGGACCGGCGATCGAGCAGGAGATCACCATCCAGTCGATCCGCCACGGCCTGCGGCTGAAAGAGATCCCGATCCACGAATACGCCCGTCCCGCCGGGCCTTCCGCCCTGCGCCTCTGGCGCGACACGCCCCGCCGCGCCCTGGCGCTCGCCCGCGTCCTGGGAAAGACGGCCCGAAGGAGCTAGTAGGCGAATTCGAGGCCGAGCGAAACCTGCTTGCGCTCGATGTCGGTGAAGTCGAACTGGTTGAAGTCCCCGACGAGCCAGACGAACGCCTTGTACTTGCCGCGCAGGAACCAGTTGGTGGTGCCGTCGGTGCGCGGCAGCCAGCCGGGCTCGATGTAGAACTGCGGGCCGTGGTAGAAGCGGTGGGAGAACTGGAAGGTCCAGCGTCCGCCTTCGCGCGGATCGCTGATGGCGCGGAAGGTGCCGAAGTCGTAGTCGCCGTGGTACCAGTCGAGCCCGGTGCCGAACTGCACCTGGTTCTGCCCGCCCGGAATCCCGTCGGGGATCCCGTCGCCGTTCGAATCGTCCGGGATGCCGTTCGCGTCGTCGTCCACGGTCGTCGGAATGACGTGGATGAAGCGGATCGACCCGACCCAGACGAGGCCGTGCCCCAGCACCTGCCCGGTGTCGAACTGCGCGACGTCATCCTGCCCGTTGCGCCAGCGCACCATGCCGCCGTACGACGACTTGCGGCGGTCCTTGACGTACCCGCCGACCTCGATGCCGTCGGTGTACTCGCCGCTCCAGACCTGCGTGTACACCTGCTTGTACGAGAGGAAGAAGGAGAAGTCGTCGTAGTCGTTGTCGTTCGAGTCGCGATAGTGATCCCACCAGAAGGCGTACTTGCCGCGCTTCCCGGGGACCCAGGGCGTCTCCTTCAGCGAGGTGCGGGCCGGAGACGGCTCCGCCGCCGTGCCGGACGGGGGCACCGCCGTCGATCCCTGCGCCAGCAGGTCGGGCCCGGAGGCGGCGTCGTCCCTCGAGGCCGAACCCGCCGTGTCGTCCGCGGCGGCGCCGGGGGCGAACGTGAGGCCCGCGCCCGCGAGCAGCAGCGACAACGCGACGCGCGCGAAGTGGCGGCTCATCGGGCGGCCTGGGACTGGCTCCATTTGCGGTCCTTTTCCGTCTTGCGGCGCATCTCGCCGGTCACGAAGCGCTTCCACACCCAGACGAACCAGGCGATGACGCGCAGGATGGCGTTGATGAAGCCGAACACCGGGTAGAAGAAGAACACCAGCCAGCGCTTTCCCGTGTCGAACTCCCTCTCGATGACGATGAACGGGTACAGCTCGAGCAGCAGGTAGAGCAGGTAGAGCACGAGCAGCTCGAGCCAGACCCGGTGGTAGATCATGAGTCCGAGCGACAGGATCCGGAGCGGCTCGGTCAGGACGACGAAGACGTTGTAGGCCATCTCGTGCCGCAGCCGCCAGGGAGACGAGGGCTTGAACAGCAGCTTCAGGTAGGAGAAGAACATGTGGTAGTGGGCCGGGTACCAGCCGGTCAGCCGCTGCCGCGCCAGGTCGGCGATCTTGTCCGGCACCACCGTCCACACCGGCTCGTCGGCGAACACCACGGTGCCGCCGTTCATCAGCTCGATGATGGTGCGCTGCAGGTCCTCCCCCTGGAAAACGCCGCTGTGCTTGTGGTGGAACGTCTGCAGGCGCTCCTTCTTGAACAGCCCGATCGCCCCCGAGATGCACGAGATGCTGGCCGTGGCGTCCTGGAAGCGCCGGCCGATCTCCATCGACTTGCGGTACTCGTAGCGCTGCAGGGCGGCGACCGCGTTGCTCCCCTTCGGGCCGTAGCGGTCGCGCCGATCGGGGATGACGTTGAAGGCGACCGCGTCGAACTTCTCGAGCAGCGACGTCGGGATCTTCGCCGCCCCGACGCGCGTGTCGTCGTCGAGCAGCAGCACGTACTTCGTGGTGACGCGGTGGATCCCGAAGTTGATCGCCGACACCTTCCCCATGTTCGGGATCCGGAAGGTGCGGACGTTCAGCTCCGCCAGGAGCTTCGGCGTGTCGTCGGTCGATCCGTCGTCGATGACCAGGATGCGGTCGTGCGCCAGCCCCGCCTTCAGCAGATCGTTGATGGTCTCGCGCAGCACCCCCGCGCCGTTGTGCGTCGGGATCAGCGCCGTCAGGTTGGCGAGATCGGAAGTGAAGTCCCGGCGCACCGGCCGGTTCCAGATCTCGATCAGGACCTTGAAGGCGTCGACGAGCAGGAAGAGGACGACGAGCCAGAACCAGGGCGGCCAGATTTCCGGGAGGGAGGGGAAGGACGCGAGACTCACGGCCCGGGAATATAGACGATCCAAGCCTACGGACAACTACGGATCGTGAACTCAAAAGAGAAGGAATCACGATTCCGGAATCATGCGCTTCGCGCCATGACGGAATCGATGCCAGATGCGCCGTTCCGGCGGGGAACCTCTTACGCTTTCTTCACCGCCAGCACGGGAAGCGCGCCGATCGACAGCGCCGCGATCATGATGATGAGCCCCGGCAGGCCATAGGCGAGACAACCGACCGAGCCCGCGATCGCTGCGATCGCGCAGGCGACCACGAACGGCCGGACCCCTTCGATCGCGGGCCGCGGCGCGAGGAACGCCAGAAGCAGTCCCGAAGCCAGGCCTCCCGCGCCGCATGCGAGCGGCATGACGCTCATCATGGCGGGGCTGCAGCCGTGTGTGCACGCCGCCATGCACAGGCTCGGGGCGAGGAGCGGCAGCATCCCGGCCGCGACGCCCGGGCCCGCTCCGCGCCGGAACTCCCCGCCGCGCCAGAAGCAATAGAAGACGGCGCCGAGGAACAGCGCGCCCGAAACGGCCGTCATGCGCGGCTGGCAGCCGCAGGCGAAGGCCAGCGCCGGCAGCGGCGCCACAAGGGCGGCCCGCGCTCCTGCCGAGGCCAGCCGCCCCGATTCGTAGGCGCGCCGGGCGCGCAGCGCGAGAGCGGGGTCAGGAGCGGCCATGTCTCACCTGCCACGCGGCCCGCAGCCGCGCCAGCGCCCGCTCCACCCGCTTGCGGAACGTCGCGGCTGCGACCGCAGCCCGCTCGCCGTTCCGGAACAGCTCCAGCGTCCGCCGATCGGCGGGAGAAAGCGTTCCCATCGTCTCTTCCATCATGCGAAGCATGTCACGCTCGAGAAGCGATTCCTCCGTGTCGCCGTCGGCGCCGCGACGGTTGTCGCCGGCCGTCAGGGCCTCTTCGCGGCGCCGCCAGCGCCGCCGGCGCGCGCTGCGGATCTCCCAGCGCGTGATGCCGAGGGCCCAGGCCAGCGCGCTGCGGTTCGGGTCGAACTCGGCGGCGCGCCGGAAGATGCGCAGCAACGCCTCCTGGGCCGCGTCCTCTGCGTCGCCCGCCGGCAGGTGCCGCGCCGTCAGGTCGCGCAGCACCGGCCACAGCCGCGCGTACACCGGAGGGAAGGCGGATCGATCCCCGTCCGCCAGCCGGACCATGAGCCCCTGGAGCTCGGAGAGCGACCCGTCTTCCATCCGCGAACGCGAACCTCGTCAGACCGACTACAGGATGCAACATCCGCCGCCACACCCGCCGCAACCGCCGCCGCAGCAGGAGCAGACGATATCCGCGGCCAGGGCCACCGCCGGCACCGCCAGGATCGCCAGAGCCGGAACCATAACCATCGCACGACGCAGCACGCTCATTCTTTCACCTCCTCTCCGGACACTTCGTCCGTCCACCCCGGATAGGCGTGGGACGGGGGAGGCGTGACAGGGCGCGGGCGATTTTGTCGATCGGGTATAGTCCGCCGGCCATGGAATTCGTCCACACCGCCATCGATCTCTTCCTGCACCTCGACAAGCACCTCGGCACGATCCTCGAGACCTACGGGGTCTGGACCTACGCCATCCTGGGCATGGTCATCTTCTGCGAGACCGGTCTCGTGGCGACGCCGTTCTTGCCGGGCGACTCCCTGCTGTTCGCGGCCGGGGCCTTCGCCGCGCTCGGGTCGCTCGACGTGGCCATCCTGCTCGTGCTGGTGCCGGCGGCGGCGATCGCCGGGGACAACCTCAACTACTGGATCGGCCGGCGCGTCGGGCCGCGGGTCTTCACCGACCGGGTACGCTGGCTGAAGCGCGAGCACCTCTTGCGCACGCAGGCCTTCTACGAGAGGAACGGCCCGAAGACGATCGTGCTGGCCCGCTTCGTGCCCATCGTCCGCACCTTCTCGCCGTTCGTCGCCGGCATCGGCGCGATGCCGTACCGGCGCTTCCTCGCCTGGAGCGTCTTCGGCGGGTTCCTGTGGGTGCTGATCTTCGTGCCGGCCGGCTACTTCTTCGGCAACCTGCCGGTGGTGAAGGAGAACTTCTCGCTCGTGATCCTCGGCATCATCTTCGTCTCGGTGCTGCCGATCGTCATCGAGGTTCTGAAGCAACGGAAAGTCCCCGTCCCTCCGGCCTGAAGCGGCGGGAGCGCCGGATCCCCCAGCGGTCGAGGCGGTATTCGAGACCGGTCCCGAGCACCCCGAAGCCGTAGCGCACGCTCGAGCCGAAGCCGATCGAGGACATCTCCGGGAAATAGCGGCACGGGCTCGACACCTCGCCGATGGTGAAGCCGAAGGCGATCGCCTGGCAGAGGACCTGGTTGTCGAAGACGAAGCCGTCCGAGTTCTCGAGGAGCGGCAGCGTCTCCAGCACCCGCCGCGAATAGGCCCGGTACCCGGTGTGGTACTCGGACAGCTTGCGCCCGACGAGCAGGTTCTCCGCGGCCGTGAGCAGCCGGTTCCCCGCGTACTTGTAGAGCGGCATTCCGCCTTCGAGCGCGCCGCGTCCGAGGATGCGCGATCCCAGCACCACGTCGAACAGCCCCGACCGCACCAGCTCGACCATCGCGGGAAGGATCTGCGGCGGGTACTGGTAGTCGGGATGGAGCATGACGACGATGCCGGCGCCGCGCTCGAGCGCCGCCCGGTAGCAGGTCTTCTGGTTGCCGCCGTAGCCGAGGTTCTTCGGATGGGTGACGACGGTCAGCCCGAGGCGCTGCGCCACCGCCACGGTGTCGTCGCGGCTGGCGTCGTCCACCAGGATGATCTCGTCGGCGTGGCCTCTCGGGATCTCGGCGCAGGTCCGCTCCAGCGTCCGGGCCGCGTTGTAGGCCGGCAACACGACGATCACCTTCTCGCGCGGGTTCATGTCCGGCGTATTCTATGCGGCCATGTCCCACCCGCCGCGCCACCTCTCGTACGCGATCGTCGTGCTCGTGGCGGCCGCGGTGCACCTCCAGACGCTCGGGTTCCCGTTCGTCTTCGACGATCGCTACCTCGTCGTTCTGAACACCTTCCTGCGCGAGGCCTGGAGTCCCATCGACGCCTTCGCGCATCATTTCTGGTACGGCACCCCTTCCGGCACCGCGTACTACCGGCCGCTGGTCATCGCCTCGCTGGCGCTGAACGGGAAGCTCCTGGGCTGGGGGCCGGTCGGATTCCACCTGTTCAACCTGCTCCTGCACGCCGCCAACAGCGCGCTGGTCCTGGCCGTGCTGCTCCGCGTCGCCGTGCCGAAGCGGGCCGCGGTCTTCGGGGCCCTGCTGTTCGCCGTGCACCCGGCCACGGCCTGGCCGGTCGCCTCGATCGTGGCGCGCGTCGATCTGCTGCCGGCGTTCTTCGTGCTCCTCGCCTGGCTCGGGCTCGCCTCCGGCAGCCCGGTCGCCACGGGGCTGGCGTTCCTGGGCGCGCTGCTCTGCAAGGAATCGGCGATCGCGTTCATCGGGGTCCCCTTCCTGGCGCTGCGCGCGCCCCTCCTGCCGGCGCAGCAGCGCCCGGAGGCGCCCGGCCCGGTGACGCCCGCGGCCGCCGGAGGACCTCGAGGGCGCGGACCTCGAGAGCGCGCCGCCGGTGAGGGGACGGACGCCGCCGCGGACGGGCCGGGGATGCGGGCGACGCTGGCGTGCGCGCTCGCGGCGGTGGCGGCGGTGGTGGCCGCCATCGCGCTGCGCCTGTTCGCGCACGTCGGCCTGGCCATGGCGCGGTCGCGCATCGACGGCGCGGTCAATCCGCTCGCGATGATGGACGGCTGGGAGAGGCGGCGGGCCGCCCTGCGGCTGGCGGGTCGCTACCTCGGGTACCTGTTCGTGCCGTGGCGCTTCACCGACGGCGCCGCCTACGGTCCCGGGAAGAGCGGCCCCTCCTGGGGGGATCCGGGCGTTCTCTTCGGGACCGTCCTCCTCGCGCTGCTCGCGGGGCTGACGGTGTGGCTGTGGCTGCGACGCGATCGACTGAGCCTTTTCGTCGGCTTCATGGTGGCCGCCTTCCTGCCGGCGTCGAACCTGCTGACGCCCATCGGATCGCTCTACGCCCAGAACTTCCTCTACATGCCGCTGCTCGGCCTGGCGCTGGCGGCCGCCGACGCGCGCCGCCGGCTGGCGCCGCGCGCGGGCCGCGTCGCCGGCTTTGCGGCGGCGGGAATCCTCGCGCTGTTCGCCGCCGGCACGATCGCCGAGGCGCGCCTGTGGCAATCGGGACCGGCTCTCTTCACGGCCTGGACCGAGCGGTTCCCGAACTACGGGTTCGGCTGGGTGGGTCTCGGGACCGCACGGCTCGACGAGGGCGATGCGGTCGGAGCCGAAGAGGATCTGCGGCGGTCGTTGACGCTCGACGACCGCAACGCCAAGGCGCACTACAACCTCGCGGTCGTCATCCTCCAGACGACCCCGCCTCCCGAGCTCGGCGGCACCGAAGCGGACGCGGCGCGGCTGCGCGAGGGGCTCGAGCACTCCCGCCGCGCGGCGGAGATCGATCCTCTGATGACCGAGGCGCACATCAACGCCGCGCGCCTGCTGATGCTCCTCGATCGGCCCGCCGAGGCCGAAACGGAAGCGCACCTGGCCCTCGAGGCGACGAAGGTCTCGGCGCCCGCGGCTGAAACGATGGCGCGCCGGGCGCTGGCCGAGTCGATCTTCAAGCAGCATCGCTACGCCGACGCTCTGACCCTGTATGCGGAGCTCTTGCCTGCCACGCCGGCCGATCCGAACCTGCGCGCCCAGTATCTCGACGCCCTCTTCGAAGCGGGGGATCCGTCGTCGGCGCGGCGCGAGGGGGAGAAGGCGCGCGCCGATTTCCCGGATCTCGCCTGGTTCATCCTTTATTCCGCGCGCGTCGAGGCGCGCGACGGGCACGCCGACCAGGCGCGCGATCTCCTGAGGGCGGCGCGCACGCGCGACCCGAAGGTGGACGAGTGGATCGAGCGTTACCCGGAGCTGCGCGAGTCTAGGGAATGAGGATGGTCGAGCCGACGGTGTTGCGCGACTCGAGCGCCCGGTGGGCGTCGGCCGCCTGCGCCAGCGGGAAGGTCTGCCCGATGGTCACCTTCACCGCGCCCTTGCGCACGACCTCGAAGAGAGCGCCGGCGCTGGCCAGCAGCTCCTCGCGGGTCGCGGTGTAGTCGAAGAGCGTCGGCCGGGTGAGGTAGAGCGACCCCTTGCGCGACAGGACGAGCGGGTCGAACGGCGGAGCGGCCCCGGAGGCGTTGCCGAAGGCCACCAGCATGCCGCGGCGCGCCAGGCACTCGATCGATCCCTCGAAGGTCGCCTTGCCGACCGAGTCGTAGACGACCGGCACGCCGGCCCCGGCGGTGATGGCGCGCACGCGCTCGGCGAACTTCTCGCGCGTGTAGACGATGACCTCGGCGCAGCCTTCCTGCTTCGCGCGCTCCGCCTTGGCGTCGCTGCCGACGGTGCCGATCACCTTCGCGCCGAGGTGCTTCAGCCACTGGCAGGCGATCGCCCCGACGCCGCCCGCGGCCGCGTGGAACAGCACCCACATCCCCGGCTCGACCTTGAAGGTGCGGCGGATGAGGTATTCGGCGGTCATGCCGCGCAGCATCATCGCGGCCGCCGTGCGGTCGTCGATGTCGTCCGGCAGCGGCACGAGCCGCGCCGCCGCGACGACGCGCCGCTCGGCGTAGGCGCCGGTGGTGCCGGCGGCGTAGGCGACCCGCATCCCTTTCGTGAGGCCGGTCACACCGTCGCCGATCGCCTCGACGACGCCGGCCGCCTCCTGCCCGAGCGCGTGCGGCAGCGACGGCAGCGGGTAGAGCCCGGTGCGATGGTAGGTGTCGATGAAGTTGACGCCGATGGCGGTCTGGTGGAGGAGCACCTCGCCCGGCCCGGGACGCCCCGGGTCGATCTCCTCGAGCCGCAGGACCTCGGGACCGCCGGTCTGGTGGATGCGGACCACGCGCGCCATGGTGTTCGCATGATACACGGCCGCGTGGCTGCGGCCGCGACGCGGCGACCTGTTATCCTCCCCGCCATGCCCGAGCTGCTGCGCGCCGTCGAGATCGAGACCGGGGGAAAGGTGCGCGCGTCGATCCTCTGGCTGCACGGGCTGGGGGCCGACGGGCACGACTTCGAGCCCATCGTGCCGCACCTGGGACTCGACGGGCGCGGCGTCCGCTTCATCTTCCCGCACGCGCCGCGGCGCGCCGTCACCATCAACATGGGGCTGCTCATGCCGGCGTGGTTCGACATCCGCGAGCAGGACTTCAGCGCCAAGGTCGACGACATCGGCATCCGTGCGTCGGCGGCGCAGGTCGAGGCGCTGGTGACGCGCGAGCGCGAGCGCGGCGTGCCGGCGGAGCGCATCGTGCTCGCCGGGTTCAGCCAGGGGGGCGTCATCGCGCTGCATGTCGCGCTGCGCTGGAAGGAGCGGCTCGCCGGGGCGATCGGGCTCTCCACCTTCCTGCCCGAGACGGTGACGCAGCCCGACGAGCTGTCGCAGGCGAACGCCGCGCTGCCCGTGTTCGTCGCGCACGGCGAAGAAGACCCGCTCATCCCGCTGCTGTGGGCGCAGCACGCGCGGGATCGCCTGGTCGCGCTCGACTACCCGGTCGTCTGGAAGACCTACCCGATGGAGCACCAGGTCTGCGCCGAGGAGATCGCCGACCTCGCGACCTGGATCGAGCAGCGGCTCGGCTGAGACCTACTCGGAGCGCAGCGCCACGGTCGGATCGATGCGGCTGGCGCGCAGCGCGGGAACCGAGCAGGCGAGCAGGGCCACCGTGCCGAAGAACGCGGCCATCGACGCGAAGGTCGGCGCGTCGGTCGGCGTCACGCCGAACAGCAGGCTCGCGAGGAAGCGGGTGACGCCGAGCGCCAGGAGGAATCCCGTGACGACGCCGGCGAGCGTCAGCCCCATCCCTTCCTTCAGCACGAGGCCGAGGATGGTGGCGCGGCGCGCGCCGAGGGCCATGCGGATGCCGATCTCGCGGCACCGGGCGCCGACCGACAGCGACACGACCCCGTAGATGCCCACGGCGGCGAGCAGGACCGCCACCCCGGCGAACAGGCCGAGCAGCAGCGTGTTGAAGCGCCGCGCGGCGTGCGCCCCGGCGAGCACCGCCGTCATCGGCCGCACGTCGTCGAGCGCCAGGTCGGGGTCGAGCCGCTGCAGCCGATCGCGCAGCTCCGCCGCGATGGGCCCGGCCGGACCGGAGGTGCGGACGACGAACGTCATCCAGCTCATCCAGGCCTGCTGCGCGTCGCGCTGCGCCATCGGCGAATAGACGATCGGCGCGGCGGGCTTTTCGAGACCGAACTCGCGCGTGTCGCCGACGACACCGACGACTTCGCGCCACGGTCCCTGCGGCCCTTCGAAGCTGACGCGGGCGCCGACCGGGGAGCCGGCCGGCCAGAAGCGGCGCGCCAGCGCGCGGCTGACGAGGACGACCGAAGGCGAGCCGGAGGCGTCGCGCTCGTTGAACGAGCGGCCTTCGAGAAGCGGGATGCCCATGACGCCGAAATAACCCGGGTGGACGAAACGCGTCGCGAGTTGCGGAGCGTCCCGAGGCTTGCCGGCGTCACGTCCTTCGATGAACAGGTTGCGTCCCTGGCGGAAGCCGGCGATCGGCAGCTCGCTCGTGGCCCCGGCCGCCTCGACCCCCGGTGTCGCCGCCGCGGCCGCGACGCCGGCGTCGAAGAAGCGCAGCTGGGCCGCCGTGTCCCTCCGGTCCGAGGCGAGCTGCACGCGCAGGGTCAGGACGCGCCGGTCTTCGAAGCCGGCCTGCACGGTGTTCAGCGCCGCCAGGCTCCGGATCATCAACCCGGCGCCGACGAGCAGGGCGAACGACAGCGCCACCTCGCTCACGAGGAAGACGGCCCGCGCCCGCCGCCGGCCCGGATCGGACGCGATGCGTCCCCCCTGGCGCAGCGACTCCAGCGCTCGGGGCGCCAGCGCCTGGAGCGCCGGAACGAGCCCCACGGCGAGACTCGCGAAGAGCGCAAGAGCAAGCGTCGCCAACAGCGCCGGCGCATCGAGCCGCACCCGCGTCAGCCACTGCAGCTCGCGGGGCGCCATGCCGCGCAGCCCTTCGAGCAGCCAGAAGGCGAGAAGCGAACCCGCCGCGCCGCCGGCGAGGCCGAGCAGGGCGCTCTCGACCAGGAGCTGGCGCAGCAGGCGGCCGCGACCCGCGCCGAGCGCGGCGCGCACGGCGAGCTCCTGGCGTCTGGTTCCGAGCGATGCGAGCAGCAGGTTGGCGACGTTGGCGCAGGCGATGAGCAGGACGAACCCGACCGCGCCGAGCAGGGCCAGGAGCGCCGGCCGCACCGGCCCCGCCGTGACTTCGCTCAGCGGCATGACGACGGCGACGCGTCCCTGCATCGTCTCGGGATGATCGAGGTTCAGCATGGAGGTGATGGCGTCGATCTCGGTCGTCGCCTCCTCGACGGTGACGCCGGTGCGAAGCCTCGCGATGACGGCGATCTCGCGCGAGGCGCGCCCGGACTCGTCGCCGGCACCGAGGCCCAGCGGTACCCAGGCGTCCACGGCGGCGGACGGGAAGGCGAAGCCCGCGGGCATGACGCCGACGATCGTGTAGGGCGCCCCTTCGAGCGTCGCCGTGGCGCCGAGGACGCCGGGGTCGGCGCCGAAGCGTGCGCGCCACAGCCGATCACTCAGGAGCACGACGTCGGCTCCTTGCCGGCCTCCCTCGCTCCCGGTGAACGTGCGCCCGAGCGCGGCGTCGACGCCAAGTGTCGTGAACAGGTCCGGAGTGGCGAAGCCGATCTCGAGCTGCGTCGGCGTCCCCCGGCCGGTCAGCGTCAGCCCGAAGCCGGGGTAGTGCAGGGAGGCGCCGCTCGACACGATGGTCTGGTTGTCGTGCGTCCAGTCGAGGTACGTCGTGCGGGAGGTCGCCCCGAGCGCGTGATCGGTGGCGGAGACGCTCTCGCCCATCTGCACGAGGGCCGCCGGGTCGGGGTAGGGCAGCGGTCGCACCAGCATGGCCTGCACCATGCTGAAGATGGCGGCGTTGCCGGCGATGCCGAGAGACAGGGTCGCGATGGCGACGGCGGTGAACACCGGCCGCCGCCCGAGCACCCGCGCCGCATGGCGGATATCCCGCGCCAGCTCCTGCAGCATGTCGTTCGTTCTCCTGTTCGTTCTGACGACGATGGGCGATCCCGCGCCGCGGCCGATTCGAGCAACGCGTGTGCCATCGGCGCCATTCCCACAGGCCCGGTCCAGGCTCTCGAAAAACGCCCTGGGCAGGGGGCCGGCGGACTCCGGACAGCGTTCGCGGATGGGACCGGGCGTCCCGGGATCGGGACCTCGTGGCATCATCGGTGCCCAATGTCACCGTCGGCCGGCAATGCGTGGGGGAGGGTGGTCTCCGAGACCTACTCGGCGGAGGCCGTGTCGTACCGTGAGCTCTGGGCGCCCCTGCTCCTGCCGCACGGGGAACGGCTCCTCGACGAGCTGCCGCTGGCAGGCGCGCGGAGTGTGCTGGACCTCGGCTGTGGCTGCGGGACGCTCCTGCCGGCGGTCCGAAGGCGCGCTCCTGCGGCCACGGTCTTCGGCATCGATCGGGCGGCGGGGATGCTCGCCCTCGCGCCGCGCGAGTTCCCGCGCGCCCTGATGGACGGCACGAGCCTGGGCTTCGGGCTCGGTGTCTTCGACGCCGTGGTGACGGTTTTCGTCCTCTTCCACACGCCCACACCGCGCCAGGTGCTGGATGAAATCCGGCGCGTCCTGAAGCCCGGCGGGGCGCTGGCGACGACGACGTGGGGTGGCAATCCCGACTTCCCGGCGCACCGCGTCTGGCTCGAGGAGCTCGACGCCCGCGGCGCCACGGCGGATCCCGTCACCATGACCGATCACGAACCAGTGCGCACCGAAGCACGCGTGCAGGGCCTCCTCGAAGCGGCGGGATTCGGCGGCGTCCGGACGTGGACCCGGCCGTTCGGCCACACCTACACCGTCGACCAGTTCCTCGCACTGCGGACGAAGCACGGCTGGAACGCGCGCCGCTTCGCCACGCTTGGCCCGGAGGCGCGGCGGGACCTGCTCGACCGCACCCGCCGGCGGCTGGAAGCGATGAATCCGTCCGACCTCTTCGAGGACACGCCGGTGATTTCCGCCATCGCCACCCTCCCCTGAAACGGGACCGGACGCGACGCGGCGGGCTCAGGAACGCGGCGGGGGCGCGAACCAGCGGTAGAGCGCCGGCAGCACCAGCAGCGTCAGGAGCGTCGAGGTCAGAAGGCCGCCGATGACGACGGTGGCGAGCGGCTTCTGCACCTCCGCTCCCGGCCCCGTTGCCAGCGCCATCGGCAGGAACCCGAGGCTCGCGACCAGCGCCGTCATCAGCACCGGCCGCAGGCGGATCCGGGCGCCGCGCCAAGCCGCCTCGGCCGGGCCGAGACCCTCCTCGTCCTGCAGCTTGCGGATGAAGGAGACGAGGACGACGCCGTTGAGCACCGCGACGCCGAACAGCGCGATGAAGCCGATGCCGGCCGAGATGCTGAAGGGCATCTGCCGCGACACCAGGGCGACGACGCCCCCCGTCGCCGCCATGGGCACGTTGAGGAAGATCAGCAGCGCCGGCCGGAGCGAGCCGAAGGCGGCATGGAGCAGGACGAAGATCAGGAAGAGCGCGAGCGGCACGGCGAGGGCGAGCCTTCGGGCCGCCGCCTGCAGGTGCTCGAACTGTCCGCCCCAGGTCACGTAGTAGCCGGACGGGAGATCCAGCCGCGCCGCGACCGCGCGCCGCGCCTCGGCGACGAAGCGTCCGAGGTCGCGCCCCCGCACGTTCGCCTCGACGCTGATCCGCCGGAGCGCCTGCTCCCGGCTGATCTGGGCCGGCCCTTCGCCCAGGGCGATCTCCGCCGTCTGGGCGAGCGGCACCAGGCGGCGGTCGCTCGCGCCGACGGGGACCGCCGCCAGGGCGTGCGGATCGGCCGCGATGCCTTCCTCGAGGCGGACGACGACGTCGAAGCGCCGCCGTCCCTCCAGCACGCTGCCCACGACCCGGCCGCTGCGCGCCGCCTCGACCACCGCCAGGACGTCGTCCACGCTCGCGCCCAGCCGGGCGATCCGGTCCCGGTCCACGCGAACCCGGATCATCGGCAGGCCGGCGGTCTGCTCGACCCGGACGTCCGAGGCGCCCGGGACCCCCGCCAGGATCGCCGCCAGCTCGCCTCCTTTCTGCGCCAGCACGTCGAGGTCGTCGCCGAAGATCTTGACCGCGAGGTCGCTCTTGGAGCCGGCGATCAGCTCGTTGAAGCGCATCTCGATCGGCTGGGTGAAGGCGAAGACGTTGCCGGGAACGCCCGCCTCGAGCGCCTCGTGCATCTCGGCGACGAGGGCTTCCTTGGTCAGGCCCCGGCGCCATTCCCGCCGCGGCTTCAACATGACGAAGACGTCCGAGAGGTCGAGGCCCATGACGTCGGTCGCCACCTCGGGGCTGCCGGTCCGGGAGACGACGGTGCGCACCTCGGGAAGCCGTCGCAGGACACGCTCGATCTCCGTCGTGGAGGCGAGCGACTGCGACAGCGACACACTCGGCAGCCGCGACGCCTGGACCACGATGTCCCCCTCGTCGAGCCGCGGCACGAACTCCGAGCCGAGGAGCGCCGCCGCGCCGAGCGAGACGGCGAACACCGTCCCCGCGGCGAGGGCGGTCGCCCGCGGGCGAGCCATCGAGGAGCGCAGGAGCGGCTCGTACGCGCGCTGCGCCAGGTGCAGCAGCCGCGTCTCCTGTTCGCGCACCGTGCGGCCGAGGAAGAGCGAGCAGAGCACCGGCACCAGGGTGAGCGCCAGGACGAGCGAGCCGGCGACGGCGAACACGACGGTCCACGCCATCGGCCGGAACAGCTTCCCCTCGATGCCGCTGAGCGTCAGGATCGGCAGGTAGACGATCAGGATGATGCCGACGGCGAAGGCGATCGGCCGGCCGACCTCGATCGCCGCCGCGAGGATCTCCCGGTCGCGCTCGGGCGGAGACAGGGGCCGGCCCGCCAGGCGGCGGATGATGTTCTCCACCATGACCACCGATCCGTCCACGATGAGGCCGAAGTCGATCGCCCCGAGGCTCATCAGGTTCCCGGAGATCCCGGCGCGCACCATGCCGATGAAGGCGAACAGCATCGAGAGGGGAATGGCGGAGGCCACGATGAGGCCGCCGCGCAGGTTGCCGAGGATCAGCAGGAGCACGGCGACGACCAGCAGCCCGCCCTCCACCAGGTTCCGCGACACGGTCCGGATGACGCTGCCGACGAGGGTCTCGCGGTCGTAGTAGGGCACGATCCGGACGCCGGCCGGCAGGCTCGGCGCGATGTCGGCGAGAGTCTTCTTGACGCGCGTCACGACGTCGCGGGCGTTCTCTCCCTGGAGCATCAGCACCATGCCGATGACCGTCTCCCCCTCGCCGTCCTTCGTCGCGCCGCCGATGCGCAGCATCCCGCCTTCCTCGACGCGCGCCACGTGCCGGACCAGGATGGGCGTCCCCTCGCCGGTCGTGCCCACGACGACCTTCTCGAGGTCACCTGCCCCCGCGACCATCCCTTCGCCCCGGATGACGTACGCCTCCCCGCCCTTCTCGATGATGCCGCCGCCCCGATTGAGGTTGTTGCGCTCCAGCGCCTCGAACACCTGCGGGAGCGTCAGCCGGTAGGCGAGCAGACGCCCGGGGTCCACGAGCACGTGGTACTGCTTCGCGAGCCCGCCCCAGGTGTTGACCTCGATCACGCCGGGGACGGCCCGGAGCCGGGAAGCGATGTCCCAGTCGAGGAGCGTGCGCAGCTCCATCGGGGAGCGCCCTCCTCCCTCCACGACGAACATGAACACCTCACCGAGCCCGGTCGTGATGGGTCCCATCTCCGGCCGTTCCACCCCGGGCGGGATCGCTTCCTGCGCGGAGGAGAGGCGCTGCTCGACGAGGTTGCGCGCCCAGTAGATGTCGGTGTCGTCCGTGAAGACCACGGTCACGGCCGACAGTCCGTAGCGGGACATGGAGCGCACCTGCTCGAGCCTCGGGAGACCGCTCAGGGCGTTCTCCACGGGGCGGGTGATGAACTGCTCCACCTCGAGCGGGCCCAGGGCGGGCGCCTTCGTCAGGATCTGGACCTGGACCGAGGTGACGTCGGGCATGGCGTCGATCGGGAGCCTCGCGAGCGCCACGGATCCGGCGACGATGAGGAGCACCGCGGTCATGGTCACGCCGAGCCGGTTCCGCAGGGCGATGGCGATCAGGCGATCGATCATCAGTGGTCCTCGCCTTCGATGGAGCCCTTGAGCAGCTCGGACTTGAGGACGAACGCGCCTTTCGCCACGACGCGCTCGCCTTCCTTCAGCCCATGGCGGATCTCCACCATGCCGTGCGCCTCGCGTCCGATCTCGACGGGGCGCAGCTCGTACCGTCCCGCCGCGGTCGCGACGAAGACGGCGGGCAGCCCCGAGACCGTCTGGACGGCGCCGGCGGGGACGGCGGTCGCCTCCTGCTCGTCGGCGCCGCGCAGCGGCACGGCCGCGGTGACGAACAGTCCCGGCAGGAGCCGGCCGGCCCGGTTGTCCAGGACGACGCGGACGTGCGCCGTGCGCGACGCTTCGTCGAGGACCGGCTCGACGAGGGCGATCCGGCCCGGAAAGACTTCTCCGGGATAAGCGTCGGTGCGGATCTCCACCTCCCCCTGGCC
Source organism: Candidatus Polarisedimenticolia bacterium (assembly GCA_036005805.1). Taxonomy (GTDB): domain Bacteria; phylum Acidobacteriota; class Polarisedimenticolia; order Gp22-AA2; family Gp22-AA2; genus DASRAU01. The sequence continues at coordinate 26,462 of DASYQE010000202.1, forward strand.
GCGGATCTCCCCGAGGTCCTTCTCGTAGACGTCGACGATGGCCCAGACCTGCGCGAGGTCGGCGATCTCGAACAGGGGCGCTTCGCGCGGGACGAGCAGGCCGGGGGAGACCGAGCGGGAGAGGACGACGCCCGCGCGCGGGGCGGTGACGGGGATGGTCTCGGGCGCGTCCGGCGCCGTCGCCGGAGACTCCGGGTCCACTCCCAGGCGCGCCAGATCGCGCCGTGCCGCGTCGCCCTCCGCCGCCGCGGCCGCCGCCTCGGCGCGGCGCACCTCCACCTCGGCGCCGCTGATCCCCTTCAGTTCCAGCAGCTTTTCGCCGCGCTCGAGGGCGGTCTTGGCCGCCTGCGCGCGTGCCGCCGCGATGCGGTGGCGCGCGAGCGCGGCGGTCAGCTCCGAGCCCTCGAGGCGGCACAGGACCCGGCCGTGCGCGACACGATCCCCGACATCGACGCCGACGTCGACCACCCGTCCGCCGGCGGGCGATCGGACGACGACGCTCTTCTGCGCCACCGGCCGGATGACGCCGCTCGCGACGACGTGCGGATGGAAGGCTTCGCGCGACACCGTGACCACGTCGATGCCGGCGGCGCGGGCGGCGTCCTCGGCGAGGACGACCTCGCGGCGGTCGCGCGGCGCGGGACGCTCCCCGGGCTCGTGAGCGGGCTCGCGTCCGCAGCCGAGGAGCCACAGGACCACGGCGCCCCCGAGGAGAGGCGTCGTCCTCATCCGGCGGGTCATCGGGACTCCTCCACGATCGGCAGGTCGCATCCGAGGGCGAGGCCGAGGGCCGCTTCGGCGCGGCGCGCCCCGGCGTGCAGCTCGAGGCTGCGGAGCCGGACCGCCAGGGTGGTCCGGTAGGCGTCGAGGAGGTCGAGGATCCGCATGCTCCCCGCCTCGTAGGCGGCCCGCGCGATGCGGACGAGGTCTTCCGGGTCACCGTGAGAGTCGTACTGATCCTCGGCGCGCCGGCGCGCCGAGGCCTCCGCGTGCGCCGAGGCGATCCCGGCCTCGATGCTCCGGGCCAGGTGGTCGCGGCGGGCCCGCAGGAGGGCCGCTTCGGCGGTGGCGACGGACCGGCCGCCCTGTCCGCGGTCGAACAGCGGCAGCGACAGCCCGAGGCCGATGACCGGTCCGCGGTCGTCGTCGGTGCCCGCGTCGGTCGTCTTGGTGCCGACGGTCAGCGAGGCGTCCGGCACGGCGCGCCTTCGGGCGGCGCGCGCCAGGAGATCGGCCCGTTCGGCTTGCGCGTCGAGCGCGACGAGGTCTCCGCGCATGGATACGAGTGCCGCAAGCGCCTCCTGGTCCGGCAGGGGAGGGCCGGGTGTGAGGGCCCCCGAGGCGCGCAGCCCCCGGGACGGCAGTGCGACCAGCGGGGCGAGGGCGGCCGCCGCCGCGGCGAGCCGGCCTTCGGCCTCGGCGTCGTCGGCCTCGACATCGGCCAGCTCCCGCTCGGCGCGCATGCGATCGAACCCCGACGATTCCCCCGCCTCCTCCCGGACGCGCAGGGTGGCGACGAGCTCGGCGAGGCGCGTGCGGCCGCGGCCGAGCTCGGCGGACCGTTCCTGAGCGAAGAGAAGGTCGGTGAAGGCGGCGCGGACCTGCGCGTGCAGCGCCGCCCGGTCCCGCCGGGCGTCCGCCTCGGCGGCCGCGGCGCCGCTTCGGGCCGCATCCCGCTCGAGCGACAGCCGGCCGGTCAGCGGAAAGGTCTGGGAGAGGGTGGCGAAGCGCTCGACGACCCCCGCCGACTCCTCGCGGACGAGGGACAGGTCCGGGTTCGGCCACAGGCCACTGGCCGCGATTTCGGAGCGGGCGCGCTCGATGCCGGCCGCGATCTCCCGGCCCGCCGGTGCCAGCGTGTCGGCGCGGAGCAGGGCCTCCTCCAGCGAGATCAGGCGCGCCTCGTCCGCCCTCGCGGCGGACGGGGCGAGAACGAGAACGAGAACGATCGAAAGACGACGCATGCGCATTCCCCCGGTCCTGAACGGACATTCGGCTCCCGCATCACGTTCGCGTCCGCGGGAGTCCCGGCGCGAAGGCACGGTGGACGCCGGAGGCGCCCGGCCGGCGGGCCGGGATGTCAGCGATGGTGCAGGCGGCTAGTGCGTCGCGAGGGGGACGTGGTCGGGCGGGAGTGCGAAGCCTGGAGAAGCGGAGGCGCCCGCGGGCGCCCTCACGACGTCGGTCGGCGCCGGCTCCGAGGGGAGCGCGGGACGAACCGCGGTGACGCTCGACGAGCAGCAGAAGCAGTCATCGACGCAGGTTCCGGTGCAGGGGTCGGCGTGACCGGCGGCTCCGCCGGTGAGGGCGCTTTCCAGAGGCGGCACCAGCGGATCGCACCAGGCGTCTCCGAGATCGACGGCCAGGAGAGCCAGCATCAGGATTGCGGCAACCCGGGCGGCCGCGACGGCCGCGCCGGACATGAAACGCGTCGAGAGCATCGCGGTACAAAATAAAGCGTCACGCCCGGCGAGTCAACGCGACCGGCCGAGGTCCTGCCGGGCCAGGCCGCATTCAGGCCCGGGGGCCGGTTCCGTGGCCGGCGCCATCGCGTTCAGAACAGCGTGTAGATGAAGGGAGCCACCACCGATCCGTGGGTCAGCACGAGGAGCGTGCCGAGCAGGCCCAGGACCAGGATGATCGGGAGCATCCAGAACTTCTTCCGCTCCCGCATGAAGGCCCACAGCTCGCGCATGAAATCGATCATGTCTTCCTCCTGTGGTCGAGGAGCGGCTGGATGTCCGCCGCCAGGATCGCCGCGATGCGCCGGTTCCCCTCGACCGTGAGGTGGCAGATGTCGGAGAAGTGCCGCCGATCCGCGGGCACGTGCCCGGCGATCTCGCTGACTGCGAGGCCGCTCGCCTGCGCGACGCGGCGGATCGCCGCGTTCTGCAGGTCCATGATCCGGATGCCGACCTCGTTCGGGACGCGCGCCCCGAGGCGGCACCAGGGCCGGAAACTGTCGTCGACGCGGCGCGTGTCGTGGGGACTGAACTGACCGGGCAGCGCGATGGCGAAGGTCATCGGCAGCGGGATCGCGCCGCTGCCGGCGACGGCGCGCACGAGGGCCCGGTAGTAGCGATCGAACGCCTCGAGCCCGGCCGGGTCCGGAGCGGACTTGAGCGGCCGGCCGGCCTGGAGGAGCCGCAGACCGAGTTGATGCGCGGCGTTGAACAGGTAGCTGTTGCGGGCCAGCACGTCGACCATCGGCGCCAGCGGTCCGATCGACCAGTCGCGCTCGGCCGCCCCCTCGAAGACGAACGGCATCGTCGGACGACCCGTGTAGTTGCGGCTCGGTTGGAGAGACAAGTCGGCGTGGCGGTGATAGTAGAGGTCGTTGATGCCGTGGTAGATGGTGACGATGTCGGCGCCGAAGCGGGCCTGGTCCAGCTCGAACAGCCGCAGCGACATCGGCACATCGTAGGTCGGGATGCCGGCGTTGATGACGCGGATCGAGACCCCGGGGTTGCGCGCCCGGAGCAGCTCCTGGAGTTGCGCCGGCCAGGTCTCCGCCTCGCGCACTTCTTCGCCCGCGGTGGTCGAGCCTCCCAGGCAGAGAATGCGGATCTCCCCGGGGGGCTTGGTGGTCGGGAACTCCTCGCCCCGCAGTGCGTGCGAGTTGATGTGGATCTGGCTCTCCGGGTCGTCGAGGCGGAACCCGGGGTTGTAGATCCACCCGTAGATCGGATGGTCGACGGCCCGCTCCATGCCGAGACGGGCGCGCGCCTCGCGGATCCTCCTCTGCTTGGCGACGAACTCAACATACGGCGTGTCGGTGAGGTGCGTGGACACGACCCAGCGCCACGAGTTGCGCATCTCCGGCGGGCCGTAGAGACCGAACATGACGCATTCCACGACCAGCAGGCAGAAGACGGTGACGACGACGACCGCGAGAACACGCGTGCGCAGCGGCGCGACGCTCCGCGGCGCCGGCAGCTCGACGACGACCGGCCCTTGGACCGGCGCTTCCCCCGTGGAGCCGGAACGGAGCGACCTGGTCTCCGGCAATGCGCCTCCCGCGAAGGTCGGGCTCGAGCAAGAAGGTTAGCGCTTGGCGTGAGGGGCGGACCATCCGGTATTCCGCCGATCCCCGCCCGCGGCATGTCCTGAGGCACTTCGGTTAAGATGCGCGCTTCGACCCAGGTCAGAGGAGCCCTCGATGAGCCGAAAGCCGCGCCCCGTCCAGACTCTGTCCCGCATCGTGATGCTGTGCTGTGCCGTCGTCGCCGTCCTGTTGACGGTCACCGCCCGCGCGGCCGACGACGACAAGGCGGACAAGCCGGGGAAGGGTCCGGCGGAGTTCAAGAGCCTGAAGTACCGGCTGGTGGGTCCGGCGGTCGGCGGGCGCGTGTCGCGCGTCTCCGGCGTGCCCGGCAACCCACTCGTGTACTACGCGGCCACGGCCTCGGGCGGTGTCTGGAAGTCGGAGGACGGCGGCATCGACTGGAAGCCGATCTTCGACGACCAGCCGATCTCCTCGACCGGGTCGATCGCCGTGGCGCCGTCCGACCCGAACGTCCTCTACGTCGGCTCGGGCGAGGCGAACATCCGCGGCAACGTCGCCGACGGCAATGGCATCTACAAGTCCACCGACGCCGGCAAGACCTGGAACCACGTCTGGAAGCAGGTGGGCGCGATCGGCACCATGGTGGTCCACCCGAAGAACCCCGACATCGCCTTCGCGGCGGTGCTCGGGCGCGCCTTCGGGCCCAACCCCGAGCGCGGCGTCTACCGCACGAAGGACGGCGGCGGGACCTGGGAGCAGGTGCTCAAGGTCAGCCCCCAGACCGGCGCCATCGACGTGACGCTCGACGTGAAGAATCCCAACACGCTGCTGGCCTCGATGTGGACGGTACAGCGCGCGCCGTGGACGATCGACTCCGGCAGCAAGAGCCTGGAAAGCGGCATCTTCCGCTCGACCGACGGCGGCAACACCTGGCAGAAAGTGACGAGGGGGCTGCCGCAGGGC
>DASYQE010000203.1:0-12518 GCA_036005805.1 Candidatus Polarisedimenticolia bacterium
TAGCCCTCCCGCTCGTAAAACCCGCGGGTGCGCTCGCGGGCGGTGTTCGAGCGGACCCGGATGGAGTCGAAGAGGCGCTCGCGCGCCCAGGCCTCGGCCGCCTGCAGCAGGGCCTTGCCGATGCCCCGCCCGCGGTGCGCCTCGTCCACCACGAGCGCGCGCACCTCGGCGTACCGCGCGCTGACGAGGTCGCGCGGCGCGGCGACGTGGATCCATCCGTGGACGGCGCCGCCGGCGGCGCACGCGACGAACACCTCGGCATCCGGGCCGCCCGAGAGACGCTGCAGCCGATCCTGGATCTCCTGCCGATCGACGGGGTAGCCGAGCTGCCCCGACAGCCGCGCCACGTCGGCGGCATCCTCCAGTCGCATCGGCCGGACGGCGGGGATGGTCACGTGGTCCAGTAGCCTCCCGGCCGGTAATCGCCGAAGTACCACTGGTGCCCTTCCAGGTCCTGCGCCATGTAGCCGCGCGCGCCGTACTCCTCGTCGCGCAGTTCGCGCATGATGACGGCGCCGGCCTCCTTCGCCCGCGCGTAGTGCGCGTCGGGCTCGGCGACGAAGAGCGACAGCGACTGGCTGTGCCCGGCGAGCCGGCGCGGGCCGATCCACTTCCAGGCGGGCCGCGGCGACGAGACCATGATCACCGCCTCCCCGAGCGACAGCTCGGAGTGCTGGATCTCCCCGCCCGGGCCGGTCACGATGAGGCGCTTCTCGAATCCGAAGGCGCGGCAGAGCCACTCGATCGCCGCCGGCGCGTCGTCGTAGACCAGGCTCGGGTAGATGCCCCCGACCCGGGCCACGCTCCCCTTGGCGCGCGCGTCGTGCGCCATCGCCTAGCCCGCCGCGGCGGCCGCGGCCGCCGCCGAGGACGCCGTCACTCCGGCCGCCTCTTCCGAGAGCAGCAGCATGACGTACCAGCCGAGGGTCACGAGGAGCGACAGGTCCTCGAGCGCGAGCGCCTCCGGCTCGACCTTGACGGTGGCGGCGTGCTTCAAGAGCGAGAAGTCGGGATTGAAGCCGACGAGCAGCCGGCCGGTCTCGCTGGCGAAGGCCCACTCCGACCGCCAGAAATCCGTGCGCTGCCACTGGTAGCTGCGCCGTTGCGGGCCGTGCAGGATGCCATCCCCCTTGAAGCCGACCTGCAGGACCGCGAGATCGGTGTCGGATCCCGCCTGGCGCACGGTCAGGCGCGGGCTCAGGAAGCCGGCGCGCTTGAAGGTCCACGTCCCCTCGGCCGCCTCGGCGGTCGCGAGCGAGCCGAACATGCTCTCCCACCTGAGGCCGCCGACGACGTCCTCGCCCGCGGTCAGCTCGTACTGCCGCGCCAGCATGCTCGGCCGCGTCCAGCGCAGCGGGTGATCCGCCGTCTCACGGATCGTCTTCATCCGGGCCTCCGTTCCTCGCGTCACGATGGGAGGGTCGCCGCCATTCTAGCGCCACCCGGACGACAGGCGCGGGATCAGCGCGCCGACCCGGCGGGCGTAGGCGTCGTACCCGGCCCCGAACGATTCGCGCAGCAGCTTTTCCTCGACGCCGGTGCGAAGGCGCGTGCCGATGACGTAGACGACGACCGCCACCGCGATCCTCACGAGCCCGGTCATCGCGACCCCGGTCGCCAGGAGCATGCCGAGCATCGCCGTGTAGATCGGGTGCCGGACGCAGCGGTAGGGACCCTCCATGACCAGCCGATGGGTTTCGAGCACGCGGGCGGTCAGGCTCCACTGCCGGCCGAGCGTGCGCACCGCCGCGCGCATGAGCCAGAGCGACGCGGCCAGCAGGAGGACGACCGCTCCCGTGCGCGCGATGGCGGCCGGCGACGCCGTCCACGGCCGCGACACGAGCGATGGCCGGAAGCCCCAGGCGATCCCGAACCCGAGCCCCTGGGTCAGCATCCCGACGATCGACAGGCGATCGCGGCGCTTCTCCGGACCCGGCTCTCCCCTCGGGCGGGTCAGGAGGATCGCCCCGATCGCCATCCAACCCAGGAGCACGAGGAGACCGTCGACGTTCGTGAACGCGTGGCCGGAGGTCACAGCGCGAGGCGCATCTCGTTGTTGGCGATGAAGCCCAGGCTCTCGTAGAGCGGCCGGCCGGCGTCGCTCGCGTGCAGGTAGAGGTAGCGCAGGCCCTCCGCCCGGCTCCAGTCGATCATCTCCTGCACCAGCCGGCGGGCGAGACCGCGCCGCTGGTACTCCGGCTCGGTGAACATGTTGACCACCCACGCGCGCTGCGGCCGCGGATCGATCGGGTGCGGCTGGAACGTGAGGATGACGATGCCGCCGCCGGCGACGACGCGCCCGTCGGGTGTTTCGGCCAGCCAGGCGCGATAGGAGCCGTCCTCGAGGCCGCGACCGAGAAGGGTCGAGGACACCTCGAGCATCTTCTCGAGCGCGGCCGCGTCGCTGAAGCCCATCTCCTCGAACATCCGCCGCCGGTGGTGCAGGACGATCGCGAGATCGGCGGGGGTCGCCGGACGCACGCGGCAGTCCTCGCCGCCGCGCGCCGCGGCCGCGCCGCCGCCGAAGCGCTTCGCGTATTCGTGCAGCCGCATGCCGAAGAAATCCCCGACGTGACCGGTCGGCTCGAAGCCGCGCCTGCGGTAGAAGCGCGCGGCGCGCTGCAGCGGCTCGGTCGTGTCGAGCGTCACCCGGGTGCAGCCGCGGGCACGCAGGTCGGCCTCGGCGCGGCTGAGGAGCGAAGCCGCGATGTCGCTGCCCTGGCGATCGGGGAGCACCGCCATGCCGCGGAGGTGTCCCTCGGTGCCATCGAGCGAGAAGGCGATGGTGCCGACGACTTTGTCGTGCTCGGCTGCGACCAGCACGGTCATCGTGTCCAGCCTGCGGCGCAGCAGCTCCGGATCGAGCGTGGTGTCGCGGAACCCTTCGGGCGTGTAGCGCGCGCGGTACGGCTCGAACGCGGCCCGCAGGCACTCGAGGATGCCGGACACGTCTCGAGGGGTGGCCGGGCGGATCGAAATCGTCGGGGGGGCCATCGCGGCGGCTCCGGGTTCGCCGAGAGTATAGGACCGTCGCGCCACGGCGCGGGGGTGACGCCTCCGCGCCTCCGGGCGGTCGGACTCAGAGACGGGCGGGGCGTGACTCCTTCGAGGTGATCATCCGGATGCCGCCGACGAGGAGGAGCAGGATGCCTCCCCCCATGAGCCCGCCGGCGATGCTCCAGAAGATCGCGCCGAGGTCGAGCGTGGCCGCCGAGGCGACCCGGCGCACCCAGATGCCGAGGAGCCACAGGACCTGCGCGCCGAGCCCGCCTCCGACGATGCCGACGATGGTGTTGCCGATCCCGCCGAGGCCGAACCGGCCCAGCAGGACGCCCGCGATGTTGCCGCCGAGCGCACCGCTCGCCAGCTGGATGAGGACCGCCATCAGGTTCATGCCATCTCCGTGCGCATCCCGTGCAGGGCGCCTCTCCCTGTCTAGGCCCGGCGCGCGGCGAAGTCAACGGGCAGAATTGCGGAAGACGGGGTCAGCGCGAGGGGCGGCCGGCGCGGCGGCGGCCGACGAGGGCGGCGATGGCGGCGTCCTTCTGGTCCCTTCCCCACGGGGCGCCGACCGCCTTCCTGAAGGCGTCGACGCGCGCCGTGACGGCGGACCAGGATTCGTGCAGCACGTCCGGCGCGACCTCCTGCAATTCCTTCTCGGGGACAGGGACGACCGCGAGCCCGGCCTGCTGCGCGCCTGAAGCGAGGGCGTCGCGCCACAGCACCCCTTCCGCCTTGTGCATGCGGAAGTGCACCGCGAGGATTTCGTCCGTCGTCCACGACGGCATCGGCGCGCCCACCAGGATGGCGCATGCGACCGGGTCGTGTCCCGCCTCCCGCAGGCGTGCGACCGTCTCGCGCAGCGCCCGCGCGGCGTTGCGGTGCGCCGCCGCGACCCCGCGATCGACCATGCGCCGCGCCTCCCCCGGCTGCAGATTCTCGGCGGCGTGATAGGGCGCCTTCACCCACTCGGATCCGGCCTCGAACAGATCGAGGCGGCGGCGATCGACCACCTGCGCGCCGGCGCCGTCCAGCTCGCGGGCCGCGGGCCTGCGGAAGCCGAGGGCGACGAGCGCCGCCCAGCCCGAGTGCGCCTTCAGCCCGAGGACGACCTTCGCGCCAGCGGCGCCGGAGGCAGGGGCGCGGGGGCCGCCGGCGCGGGCGATGCTCATCCGAGCAGCTCGCGCAGCTTGAGGACGGTGTTCCAGTTGCGCGCCGTGCCGCGCGTCCCGAGCTTCGACTCGATCAGCGCGGTGGTCAGCCGCGAGCGACCGACGCCGTCGGGATAGACGAAGTAGGCGTGCCGAGTCCCGGCCCGGACGCGCTCACGCCCGCGAATCGCCTCCTCGAGCGCCGTGAAGGCGGCGGGTCGCGCCGGCTTCTTCAGGCACATGACCAGCAGGTGCCCCGGATCGTCCTTCGCTTCCTTCCCGAAGGGGTTGGATTCGATGAGCTCGTTCCACTCCGCGGCGCTGCGGACGAAGAAGTCGGTGTGGACCCCGAGGGCCTCGCCGGTTTCTTTCTCGAGCCGCCGCTCGAGCGAGGCCGCCGCGGCGCGCGACGGCGCCTCGAAGACCAGGTTGCCGCTCTGCAGGAGCGTGCGCGCTTCCCTGAGGTCGAGCCGCTCGCAGAGCAGGCGCAGATCGGCCATCGCGACCTTGTTGTGCGCCCCGAGATTCACGGCCCGCAGCAGCGCGACATGGCGGCTCACGTCAATGAACGCGGGCCGCGCGGCCTCGGCCGTTCGCCCGGGGGCGCGCAGGAGCCCTGCCGCCTCGCGCACCGGCCGCGCGCCGACCGCGACCAGGCGCGGCGCGACCTGCCGCCGCACGACCGGCGTCGCCATCGGTCGCGCCGGCGGCGACACCCGGCGCCTCCCCGGCGGGCGCCTTCTCCAGCTGCTCGATCACGCTCTGCAGGAAGGCGATCATGCGCTTGCGCTGCGTCGCCTCGGTGGCGCTCCACTTCCCGGCGTTGGCGCGCTTGTGGGCGATCTTGAACTTCAGCCCGGTCAGCGACGTCGTGTAGGCGTTCGCGTCGAGCTTGGTCACGTTCTGATGCGCCAGGATGTACCAGTGGTACTCGGTGCCGACGGGAACGCCCGATCCCTCCGGGGCGTGCCCGACCCGGCGCTTGGTGACGGCGTAGTTCACCTGCCAGAGGTCCGGAGTGATCTTCGTTTCCTTCCAGAACCCCTCGTCGTAGTGCCAGCGGTGGCTCCGGCCGATCTTCATGCCCGTGTAACGCATGCCCTCGAAGGTCTTGAAGGCGTTGTACGACACGCCGGGGTCGCTCTTCGCATCGCCTTTCGGCGCGCTGTTGCGCCCCTGGCGCGCGGCGCCCGCCGATTTCGTCTCCTGCCCGTTCTTCCTCTCGGAGCTCATCTCGCCAGCCTCCAGGCCCCACCCCGGACGGCGACACAAAAGGTATACACCTCACCGGGGGCCCGCTCCGAGTAGTTCCTTGTAGAAGACCACCGTGTCGTGCATCGCGACGCCGTCGGGGTCGAGCGCGAAGCGCGGGATGGTTCCGACGACGGTCCAGCCGAGGCGCCGGTAGAGCCGCTCCGCCGGGTCGCCGCGCTTCGTGTCGAGGACGAGCTGGCGGAAGCCGCCACGCCGTGCTTCTTCTTCGATGGCCTGCATCAGGAGCGTCCCGAGCCCCTGGCGGCGGGCACGGCGGTGCACCAGGAGCTTGGCGATGTCGCCGCGATGCGGCTGGTTCGGGGCCCAGGCCGGGACGAGGTGCACCGTGCCGACGATCCCGCTCTCCTCGGCCGCAGACGACCCGCCGGGCTCCGCACCGTCCCGGGGCGCCCCGTCCCGCGCCACGAGGAAGACGGCGCGCGGATCGGACGAGTCGATGGTGTCGCGCCACCACGCCTCGGCGGTGGCCTGGGTCAGCGTCGCGAGAAACGACGCCGCCGCACCGGAGTCGACCGCGTCCCTGAGCAGGGCCGCCAGGCCGCGGATGTCGGCGTCGCCGGCTGCCTTGCCGAGCCGCTCGATTCTCGGCGACACGCTGCACCTCCCGCCGGCGCATTCCGGCGCTCCCTCGATGCCGGCAGCCCATGGCCGAATCAGGCCGCCGTTCCTATACCATAGCCGCATGGACATCCTCGACGCCATCGGCGCGACCACCCTGGTCGGGCTGCGCCGCGTCGTCCCGCAAGAATGCGGCGCGATCTTCGTCAAGTGCGAGTGGCAGAACCCGACCGGCAGCATGAAAGACCGGATGGCGCGCGCCGTCATCGACCGCGCCACCGCCGACGGACGGCTGCGCCCCGGCGACGGCGTCGTCGAGTACACCGGCGGCAGCACCGGCGCGTCGCTGGCGCTGGTGTGTGCCGCGCGCGGCCATCGCATCCGCATCGTCACCTCCGACGCCTTCAGCCGCGAGAAGCGCGACCAGATGGCGGCCCTCGGCGCCGAGCTCATCCTCGTGCCGAGCGAAGGAGGGAAGACGACGAAGCGGCTGATGGAAGCGATGATCGAAACGGCGCGCACCCTCAGCCACGAGCCGCACACCTTCTGGACCGATCAGCTCCGCAACGAGGACAGCCTCGTTGGCTACCAGCCCCTCGGCGAGGAGATCTGGAGGCAGACGGAGGGAGCGGTGGACGCCTTCGTGCACAGCGTCGGCACGTCCGCGTCGCTGCGCGGCACCGGAGCCGTCCTCAAGGAGCACAAGCCCGGCGTGCGCATCGTCGCCGTCGAGCCGGCGGAGTCGCCCGTGCTCTCCGGCGGGCAGCCTGGCCCGCACAGCATCGAAGGCGTCGGCATCGGCTGGATCCCGCCGCTGTGGGACGCCGCGCTCGTCGATCAGATCGTCGCGATCCCGACCGCCGACGCGAAGGCGATGGCGCGGCGGCTGGCGCGCGAAGAAGGACTCTTCGGCGGGACCTCCGGCGGCGCCAATGTCCTCGCCGCGATCCAGGTCGCGAAGCGACTCGGCCCGGGGTCGAAGGTGGTGACGCTTTTGCCCGACTCCGGCCTGAAGTACGTCGCGACCGACGTCTACCGCTCGGCCACCTGAACTTCAGGCGAGGACGGCGCCCCGATCCTTCAGGATGGACTTGAGGATCGTCCGGTGACAGCGCCGCTCGTTGTCGCAGTAGCAGCCGACCGAGAAGTCCGCGTGCTTCGACAGCGCCGCCAGCAGGTCGAGCAGGCGCCGCCGCTCCGGCGCCGCCATCTCCCTGCGATAGCGCCGCTCATACGCCCGCCAGTCCGCGTCGGTTTTCGCCTGGTGCGCGAACTTGACGGTCGCCGGGCTCGGCGCCAGGTCCGGCATCCACACGTCGTACCAGTTCCCCGACGCGTACCGGGTCTTCGGCACCCCGCGCGGCGGGAAGCGCACCGTGCCGATGCGCAATCCCTCGCGGCGGATCCGCGGTGTTCCGAGACGAACGATGTGGATCGGCATGATTGGCACTCCCCGAGCAATGATGGGCTAATCGGAGGCGCCGGCGCACGCTCGCATAACGTCCTCCGCGGACCAGACCTCGATACCGTCATCGACGCCCGCCGCCATCCAGCGCCGGTCTCGGCTGAAGCTAAGCCCATGGAGCTTGAGCTTGGGCGAGGTGCATTCGATCTCCCCTGACTCCGCCGACCACATGCGGATGAAACCATCCCCCGCGGTGATCACATGGCGTCCATCCTGGGTAACAAACAGATTCGCAATGAAGCCAGCATCTATGACTACGGCGGCGGTGCCGCTGGAGAGGTCCCAAACCTTGGTCGGCCCTTCCAAAGCACCGGCGACGACGCGATGCCGCTCCTCGTCAAGGGCGATTCTGTGGATGTGTGCACCGGGATCGCGCAACTCTCTCGTGGCGGTCCAGCTTTGGGCGTCCCAAAGCGTGAGCTTCTCAGTGAGCGCGGTCAGGAACACCTGTTCCGACGTCAAGAAAGCGGCGCCATTCGCCGGAAACTCTTTCGCTACTTTGTGCTTTCGGAGGTCATAGGCGAAATCGGGCCCGCCGTTGACCAGGACGGCCAGAAAGTGTCCGTCGGGACTGAAGACAAGGTCATCCGGATAGTCGTTGCACTTGGGAAGCTTCGCCACCTGTTTCCCCGATGGAATCTCGAGGATCTTCACGGTCTTTTCATCTCCTCCGACCGCCGCGAGTTCACCTTCGGGGCTCATGGCCACTGCGGTCACGCGGCTCGAGTCCCCTCGGAGCGTTCCGACCTTGATCCATGTCTGTGTGTCCCAGACATCCAGCTGGCCCCTGAAACGACCGGCGATCAGCCAGTGACCATCTGCCGAGAATGCAACGTGGAGGACCATATTGCCGGAGCTGCCAGCCGTCACCCTGAATGTTCCCGATCGTCCCGAGGGGTCCAGGACGACGGTCGAAGAGGACGGCACCGTGAGGTTGTCCTTGAGTGTCCGCCATGGCTCGGGCATCGTGCGCACCACCTCGCTTTCCGCTTCCATTCGCGGAACCTCCGCCCTGACCGCGGACACAAGAATCATGAGCAGAATCGCGACGACTCCGGTTTTCGGCATCCTAAGCCTCTCCCCGACTCATCTGTGTTCTGAATCGCGGGGTCGGCTAGCGCTGCTGGGGCAGCAGTGTGCCCATCGAAGCGACAAAGCGAGCGTGCTCCTCCCGATCCACCGGGCGGTGCCGTACCTTCGTGCTCGCGGGGTCCTTGCCGAGCCAGTTGTCTCCCTTCCAGTTGCGCGACGGACGGACCGGGCGACGCTCGAAGCCGCCCCCGCAGTTGGGGCAGACATTCTCGAGCACCGACTCGACGCACGAGGCGCAGAAGGTGCACTCGTAGGAGCAGATGCGCGCCTCGGGCGATGCCGGCGGCAGCCCGACGTTGCAGTGCTCGCAGGTCGGTCTCAGCTCGAGCACGGCTCCCTCAGACCGGCACGGCTTCGACGAGGCTGACCGCGGACGTGGTCGGGATGACGCGCTCCATGCGGAAGCGCGCCTTGCCGAGCAGCTCGGCGTACTCCTCCGGCGTCCGCTCCTGGCCGCCGGGCATCACCAGCATGGTGATGTCGAGGATCTTTCCCGGATGGAAAGCGTCGCCCGGAGGCAGCACCATCTCGCAGAGGAGCAGCCGGCCGCCGGCGGGGACGGCCTTGCGGCAGTGGCCGAGGATCGTCAGGCACTGTGCCTCGGACCAGTCATGGATGACGTGCGACAGGAAGTAGCAGTCGGCGCCGGACGGCACCGTCTCGAAGAAGGACCCGCCTTCGATGCGAACCCGGTCGGCGACGCCGTGAGCTTTCAGGAGCGCCGGCGCGTCGCGCACGACGTGCGGCAGGTCGAACAGGAGGCCCTTCGGCTTCCTGTGTCGGGTCAGGATCGCGGCCAGCATGGTGCCGCTCGCGCCGCCGATGTCGGCCACCACCTCGTGCTTCGAGAAATCGTACGCTTCGGCGACGGTCGGCGGCTCCTGCCCGTGCACGCCGATCATGGTCTCGCTGAAGAGAGACGCCTCGTCCGGGTGCTTCGCCAGGTAGTCGAAAGCGGGCATGCCGAGCGCCTTCTCGAAGCCGGTCTTCCCGGTCTGGAGCGAGTACAGGATCTCCTCCCAGGCCTTCCAGCCGAAGGGGCCGCCGAGGGTCAGCACGGTCGCCCGGGCCGAGCCGGGGGCGCCGGTCTTGAGCGTCTCGCCGAGCGGCGTCAGCGCGAAGCGATTCCCGTCCTTCTCGGTGAGCAGGCCGAGCGCCGCGAGCGCGCGCATGAGCCTGTGCAGCGACGGCGCATGCGTCCCGGTCGGCTCGGCCAGCTCGGCGGCGCTCTTCGGCCCGCCCGCGAGCCGGTCGGCGAGATCCAGCTTCGCCGCGGCGTAAACGATGCGCGACACCCAGTACCCGGTCGCCATCTGGATCACCTGCACGTGCGGCGGCGGCGCCGACTCCGTGGTCGTCTCGTTGATCTGCACTGGTCTCTCCACGTGATGGGGTCGGCGGGATTCTAGCACTCGCTTGACAGGCAAGTAATTACTTGCCTATACTGCGGCCTGATCGTGAGCGCCGCATGAAGGACTCCGACCTCGTCTTCAAGGCCCTGGCCGATCCGGGACGCCGGAAGCTGCTCGACGTCCTCAACGCCGGCGACGGCCTGACCCTGTCGGATCTGCGCGCGCACCTCGACATGACCCGCCAGGGCGTGACGCAGCACCTGGCGGTGCTCGAAGCCGCCGGCCTCGTCGCCACCCTGCGGCGCGGCCGCCACAAGCTCCACTTTCTCAATCCCGTCCCCCTGCAGGAAATCTACGACCGCTGGATCGCCCGCTTCGAGCGCTCGCGCGTCCGCGCGCTGCGCGATCTGAAGCAGCGGCTGGAAGGAGCCCGGAATGCCTAAGTCGACCTTCGTCTACGTCGTCTACATCGCCTCCACGCCGGAGAAGGTCTGGAGCGGCCTGCTCGACGGCGAGTTCACGCGGCAGTACTGGGAGCACGAGAACGTCTCCGACTGGAAGGCCGGCTCGAAGTGGGAGCACCGCAAGGGAAGCGAGTCCGGCGAAGCCTCGATCCTCGGAGAGGTCGTCGAGGCGCGCAAGCCGTCGCGCCTCGTCCTCACCTGGGCCGCGCCGCACGAGGCGAAGCTGCGCCACCGGCACTCGAAGGTGACCTTCGAGATCGAAGCGGTGGCCGACATGACCCGGCTGACGGTGACGCACGACGAGCTCGAGGCGAACTCCGACATGGAGCGCAAGATCACCTCCGGCTGGCCGCGCGTGTTGTCGAGCCTGAAGACGCTCCTCGAGACCGGCAAGCCCCTCAAGACCTGGGCCGGCCGGTAAACCAATCGACTGCCCTTCACATGGGCGCTACGGATTGATGATCGGCTTGATCGACGCGAAGTAGGACGCGAACGCCCCGTCCACCGTGGTGTTCGCTTCGCCCGGGCCCGAGTCGCAGGCCGACGACACGTTGCCGCCGCAGGTGCCGCTGAGCTGCCCGACGATCTGCGACGAGGCGTTCAGGATCGACGAACCACTGCTGCCGCCGTCGATCGCCCCGACGATGTCGCGGCTGTACACCCAGTTGCCGCGCGGCCAGCCGCCGCACGCCCCGAACGCGGTATCGACGTCATGCTGCGAGTAGACCTGGGGCCCGAAGTCCGGGTTGCTGATCCGGTAGAGGTGCGCGCCGCTGGTGTTGGCGACGGGCGTGCTGTTCCATCCGAGGAAGACCGACCCGGACGGCGGCGGCGCATTCAGGTGCAGCAGCGTGTAGTCGCCCTTCTTGCCGGTCGCCGCGACGGTCGCGCCGGCCGTCTTGTACGGCCAGCCGGCGTTGTCGGGGCAGGTGCCGTTGCACGACGAGGTCGCGAACCGCCAGTAGAGCTGGAGATTCCCCGCCGTCTTGTTGTTGCCGACGCAGTGCGCCGCCGTCAGGAAGAAGTTGTCCTGCGACGGGTTGGTGTCGTTGATGAGCGTCCCGGTGCAGGTGTAGATGTAAGCTCCCTGCGTCCACTCCATCTTGGCGGCGGCGTTCTTCGCCGGCACGGCCGGCGCGGCCGTCGTGCCGCAGGTCGCGTCCACGAGGCAGGCCGGGTTGCCGCACGGGAAGGTGGTCTGGGGCGGCGTCGGCTGAGGGGTGAACTCGCCGGAAAACCGCGGCAGGACGATGCCCACCTCGGTGACACTGAGGGCGACGCCGGCCAGGTCGTCCGCCGTGGCGGGACCGGCGACGTGGATCTGGAGGATCGCCTCGGTGCCGAAGACCGTGTCGGTCCAGAACTCGCCGTCACCGTTCGGCCCGTTGAGGCGGTAGGGGCCGAAGGCCTCTCCCATCCGGCTGTAGATCGACAGCTCGGCGGAGGGCGGCAGCTCCATCCCTTCGATGTGGACACGGATCGCTCCCGCGCCGGACGACGTCAGGGCAATCGCCCAGTCGTAGCCGCCATCCTTCGACGGCGCGCCGAACCCGCGCCTGGCACGCACGAGCCCGTCCAGGTCCAGCCGCGGCGCGAGCGCCTTGACGACTCCCACGGCGAGCGGCGTTCCCTGCAGGCCCGAGCCCTGCTCGACGCTGCGCACCTCCGCCTGCGTCAGCTCGATCCGCGCCGGCACGTCGAGCGTGCGACCCGGCAGATCGCCCGTCAGCCTGGTGATCATCTCCACCTGTCTCTGGCGGTACTGGTCGTAGGTCATCCCGTCGGTGCTGACGCGCATCGACAGCTCGGCGGCACCCTCGGGCGCGGCGTCAGCCCGTCCAGAAAGGGCGGCACCCCCCGCGATCAGGAGACAGATCGCCACGACAGCCGGCAGAACACGCGCGACTCGGACTGGGTTCATTCGACCCTCCTTCGGTTGTAAAGCCTTTCGAATGGCGTCCGTTGGACTGCGAGATGGGCGAACGGATACGCCCAACGGGCTCCGCCGTCAACCTGATTCGACTAGTCGGCGTGGGTGACCATCACGACGTAGCCGTCGGGATCGGTCACGCGGAACTCACCGCGGGGGGCGTAGAAGGGATGCCGGATGGGACCGCCTTCAATCCCGGCCTGCTGCAGGCGCGTCCGGAAGGCCTCGACG
>DASYQE010000204.1:0-9685 GCA_036005805.1 Candidatus Polarisedimenticolia bacterium
CAGCCTGACGGTGTCGCAGTAGGCGTCGATCCGGCCGGGATACTTGCGGTCGAGGCGGTCGGCCACCTCGTCGCCGAGGATGGACCGGACGAGGCGCTCCGTCCCGCCCGGGAACACGTCCCCGACACCCGGCACATCGACTGCTTCGATGGAAGGGGGCTCCTTCATGGTTCTCCTCGGGATGGCGTCCGGGACGCGTCCGGGACGCCACCGCCCGGAAACTATCTCACCGAGCGTGGAATCCGGCCACCCATTATGGGAAGAGCCGCCGATCGCGAACCATCCCGATGAGTGGTGACGACGGGTGAGCCGGCATGCCGGCGACGCTCTTCGCAGCCTGCTCCCACCCGAACCGGGCGTAAGATCCGCCCCGGTCACCCGCACGGCTCGGTCGGTCCATCGCCGCGAGCCAGGCGGCAGCCGTCATCAGATGAGCGAAAAACCCGACGACGGCGAGAACACGCTGAAAGAGCCGCGTCACGACGTGACGGTGCTCCTGGACAAGTGGCGCCGCGGCGACGATCAGGCGCTCGCCGACCTCGTGCCGCTGGTCTACAACGAGCTGCGCCGGGTGGCCAGGCGGTATCTCGAGTACGAGGCGGCCGGGCAGACGCTGCAGTCGCAGGATCTCATCCACGAGGCGTTCCTGCGGCTGGTCGGGCAGCGCGAGGTCGACTGGCAGAATCGCGGCCATTTTTTCGGCATCGCCGCGCAGATGATGCGGCGCATCCTGACCGACCACGCGCGCGCGCGCTCCCGCCACAAGCGCGGCGGCGGCAAGCGTCCCGTGCGGCTGGACGATGTGCCGGACGTCGCCGCCCGCCCGGAAGACGAAATCCTCGCCGTGGACGATGCCCTGGTCGAGCTCGCCACAATCGATGGCGGGCTCGCCCGCATCGTGGAGCTGCGTTACTTCGCCGGCCTCGAGCACGACGAGATCGCCGCCGTGCTCGGGATCTCGAACGCCACGGTGCGGCGCCGCTTCCGGGTCGCCAAGGCCTGGCTGCACCGGCGCCTGGGCGGGGAGGACGCGCGAGGTGGACGCTAGTCGCTGGCGCCGCATCGAGGCGCTGTTCGACGAAGCCGTCGCGCTGCCTGCCGCGGAGCGGGCGGCCTTCCTGTCCCGCGCCTGCGGCGAGAATGCCGAAACGCGCGCCGAGGTCGAGTCGCTGCTCGCGTCCGATGCGAAGGCGGACGATTTCCTCGCGCGCCCCGGTGCCGAGGGGATCCTTCGAGGCCCTCCCGCATCGGCTGTCCGCCTCGAAGCCGGCGTCCTGATCGCCGGGCGCTACCGGATCGAAGCGCTCATCGGCCGCGGCGGCATGGGGCAGGTGTATCGCGCCGCCGATCAGACGCTGGGCGAGGTCGTGGCGCTGAAGATCCTCCCGGATGCGGCGCGCGACCCGGTCCGGCTTCGGCTCTTCCTGAGCGAGGTCCGGGTGGCCCGCCAGATCACCCACCCCAACGTCTGCCGCGTGCACGACGTGGGAGAGGCCGACGGTCTCGCGTTCATCACGATGGAGCTCGTCGACGGGGTGGACCTGGCCTCGCTGCTGGCGCAGACCAGGCCCCTTGCGCCCGCCCGGGCGGCCGAGATCGGACGCCAGATCTGCGAAGGCCTGGCGGCGGCCCACGACCGCGGCATCCTGCATCGTGACCTGAAGCCCGCCAACCTGATGCTGGACCGGACAGGACGCGTGCGCCTCATGGACTTCGGGGTGGCCGGCCTGGCCGGCACCGCCTCGAGCGGCGGCACGCCCGCCTACATGGCCCCCGAGCTGTTCCACCGGGTCGACGCGTCGGTGCAGAGCGATCTCTACGCGCTCGGCCTGGTCATCTCCGAGCTGGTCACCGGAGGGCATCCGTTCGCCAGGACCCACCGGAGCGAGCCGGCGCAGACCTCCGACGTGACCCCGCTGCCGTCCGAGGTCCGCCCGGAGGTGCCGCCGGTGCTCGAGCGCGCCATCCGGAGCTGCCTCGTCAAAGATCCGCGGCGCCGGCCGCGATCGGCGCGGGCGGTGGCGACGATCCTGGCCGGCGGCGACGCCGGAATGGCCGCGGCGGAAGGCGAGGCCGGGCTCGATGGCGCCTGGGTGGAGCAGGCGGAGCCCCGGCTTCGCGCCTGGCCTCTGCCCGAGCTGCCTCCCGACCCGTATCCCTTGCTGCTGCCGTACCAGCATCCCGCCCTGCTGGCCGGACGCGAAGCGGACGTGGCGAAGATCACCCGGCTGCTGCGCTCGCCGCTGCCGATCCTCGGCCTCGCGGCACCGTCGGGGACGGGAAAGAGCTCGCTGCTGCTCGCCGGAGTCGTGCCGAGGCTGCGCGCGGACGGGCGTGCCGTCGCCGTCGAACGCCACCCGACCGAGCCCGGTCTCGCCGGACGGCTGATCGGCGACCTGCTCGAGGTGCCGGATGAAGGCGGCATCGCGGTCGCCGACACCGACGTCGAGGGCTTCGTCCATCTGCTCGAGCAGTGCGAGAGGCTCGCCGGCAGTCCTCCCGTTCTCGTCCTCGATCAGTTCGAGGATGTTCTCGTGCGTCCCGACGCGGGACGGGCGCGGGCGCTCATCGGCATGCTGCTAGCGGCCACCTGCCGCGACCGCCGGGGGCGCAAGGCGCCGCCGTGCCGCTGGCTGCTGGCCTTCCGCGAGGAGTACCTCGGCAAGCTGGTCCCCTGGCTGGCCGACGTGACGGTCGATGCGCGACGGGAGGGGTACCCCGGGACGGCGAGCCTGCCCCACGATCTCTCCGCCGCGGAGCGGTTCGAGAGCCTTCCTCTTTCGACGCTCGGCACGCCGGCCGGCGGAAGCCGCGACCCGATCGGCGAGGCGACGGACGTTTACCGCGCCGCGATCGAGGCGCCGCTCGCACTCACGCTGCCGGACGGCCGCCCGCGCTACGGCTGGCGCTTCGCGGGCGACGGCGCGCAGCGGCTGGCGCGCGCTTTCGCCCTGGCGCGCGTCGCGCGCCCCGGCGCCCCGCTGGCGCCGGAGCTTCAGGTTGTTCTCGCGCACCTCCTGTCGCAGGCGTCAGGCCACGCGCCAGCCTCGGCCAGGGTCGTCGACGTGCCGGCCGATCCGGCCGGACTCATCGACCGCGCCCTCGATGATCACCTCCGGCGCGCCATGGAGGCGGCTTTCCCCGCCGGGCGCGGCGTGGTCCAAAGGCGAGCCCGCGCGCTCCTGGCGCTGTGCGAGCTGGCGAGCGCCACCGGAGCGCGCGAAGAGGGGAAGCCGGCCGCGCTCTTCGAGCGCGCCATCGGCGTCGACGGCCGTGAGATCCTGGAGCGTCTCGGCGCGGCGGACACGCGCATCGTCCTGCTGCGGACCGGGCCCGACGGGCCGCGGTGGTTTCTCTCGCACGATCGCATGGCCGAGGCGGTGGCGCGCCTGGTGGATGAAGAGGGACGCGGCGGCGGCTTCTCGGTCGATGCCGAGCTGCTGGCGCTGCGCCGCTTCGTGACGCTGCAGTCGGCGCTCCACCGCAGCGGCGAGGCGTCGGCGACGCGTCTCCCGGGCCGCCGCCACCGGCAGATCGCTTCCTGCGCCGAGGCGCTGTTGTGGGACGAGCAGCGCCGGGCGTGGTGGGCCGCGTGCCGCGAGCGGCGCCGCGCCGACCTGCGGCGCACCGGCGCGCGCGCGGCGGTGGCGGCGCTCGTGCTTCTCCTCTGCGGGCTGGCGCTCTCGTGGGTGGTCGAGCGGCGGGCGGCGCGTGCGGCGTTGCTCGGACAGATCGCCAAAGGAGACCCACCCACCGCTCTCGCGATGCTCGACCGCAGCCTGGACCAGGGCGACATCCCGGCGGGTGAGTTGCTTTCGTCGCTGCGCCTGCGGCCGCGCCCTCTCGACATCCTCGAGTCGGGAATGGGCGGCGTCCCCGCGGAGCGTCGCGGCGACGCCGTCCTGCGCGTCGGCGCATTCGTCCTGCCGCTGCTCGCCGAAGCGCCGCAGGACAACGTGCGCCGCGCCTCGCTGCTGTGGGCGCTGGATTACGCCACGGGCCGGTCAGGGGGTCTCTCCAGCCGTGCCGCCGAGCTGCGTGACCGCGTGGTGGCCCCGCTGCGCGCGCTCCACCCGGCTCCCATCCTCCCGGCGGAGAACTGGGTCCTGGTTCCGGCCGGAACCTTCTCGATGGGCGCTCCCACCGAAAAGGGAAACCCCGGCAACCAGTGCGCCGACGGCCTCCCGGAACACCAGGTGACGATCTCCGCCTTCCGGCTCCTCGATCACGAGATCACCGGGGACGAGTACCGGCGCCTGGTGCCCGATTACGTCGGACCGTCCGACCTTCCGGCCCGGGTGAAGTGGCACGACGCGTACGTCTTCGCGGCATGGCTGGGCGGGCGGCTCCCCACCGAGGCGGAATGGGAGTACGCCGCCCGCGCCGGATGCGACGGCACCTGGTGCACGAAGGGCGGCCGCAGGGTGGGCGTCGACGACGTGGCCTGGTGGGTGGGCAACGCGGTCGGAGACGATGGCGATCCCGCCTATCACCAGGTGCGCCGGCGCCTGCCGAATCCCATCGGGCTGTTCGACATGTACGGCAATGCCTTCGAGTGGACGGCGGACTGGTACGGTCCCTACACGCCGGCCGCCCAGGTCGATCCCGCCGGGCCGCCGGGCGCCGATGCCCGCCGGGTGCCGCGCAGCTCGAGCGTCTACATGACGGCGGAGTGGATGCACCCGGCCTGCCGCGGAGGTTCCTCCCCGGAGGACAGGGTGGGCGTGCGTCCGGCGCTCCCTGCCTCGGACTAGGGTCCTGGATTCCGAGGGACGGGCCGCACCGGCCGGAAGCCCAGGTCGCTTCCCGCATTCGACGGGATGATTCCGAACCGGTTCGTCGGCCGTGCCGCCATGCCCCAGAGCCAGAGGCTGCCGCCGCGGTAGATGCGCCGCGCGCCGGCGGGGGACCAGGGATCGGTCTGCTCCGTGGCCGGGTAGGGGGCGAGCCAGTCCGCCGTCCATTCCAGCAGGTTGCCGTACACGTCGTACAGGCCCCACGCGTTGGGTCGAAGCCGGCGGACCGGCTGCGCGGGGCCGACGACGCCGAGGGCGGCTCGCGAGGCGGCCTGCGTCCAGGCGATCTCGGACAACGCCGCCCGGGTGCCGTCTTCGCGGCAGAACTCGAAGCGGCAGCCGGCGCGCGCCATGTACTCCCATTCCGCTTCGGTGTGGAGGCGGCCGCCGAGCCACGCGGAGTAGACGTACGCGTCGTACCAGGAGACCCCGCCCACCGGACGATCGTCCTCTCCCTTCTGATCGGTGTGGAGGCGCCGGTACTCGGCGTTGGTCACCTCGTGATCGAGCGCGCGGAACGCCGACAGCGTGACGAGGTGGGCGGGCTTTTCATCGTCGTCGCCTTTCTCGTCCGGACCGATCCCCATGCGGAAGGTTCCCGCCGGGATGGAGACCCAGCCGGGGTCCTCGGTGGCGGGCGGGGCGCGCCGCTGGCGCAGGGGCGCCAGGGCGCGTTCCCGCAGATCGGCGGCGCGACCGGCGAGCGCGGGATCCCGCCCGGCAGCGAAGTCGAGGGCCCACAGTAGCGACGCGAGCGGGGCGGGATTCTCGAGGGCATCTCCGACCAGCGGCAGAGTCAGGTCGGCGACTTCGAGCACGACCTGGCCGCGCGCCGCCTCGGACACGCCGCCGAGGCCGGATTCGAGCGCATCGAGAGGCGCCTTGCGCTTCCGCAGAAGATCCAGCAGGTCCTGCCTGGACACGGCCGGGTCGTGCAGACCGCGGGCGAGGGCGGCGAGCGCCGCCACGGGCTCGCCCTGCTCCACCTGCGCCAGCAGGGCCTGGCGCTCGGCCCGCCGCGAGACGCGGATCCCTGTGAGCGAGCCGCCGATGACCAGCAGCAGCGCCAGCAGCGCGGTCACGAGGCCGCGTCGCCGCCGGTCGGAGCGGCGGCGCCGTTGACAGGCGCGCCACCACCGTCGACGGTCGTCGTCGGTCAGCAGCGTGTCGGCATGGGCCTCGATGCCGGCGAGACGCCGCGCCGACACCGCCGTCGCCTGGCGGACGTCGCCCGACTGGAACAGCTCCGTCTGCAGCCCGACGAAATGGCGCAGGTTGAGGAGATCGGGATCGAGCGCCAGGCGGCCGCCCAGGGTCCCGCCCTCGGTGGCGCGCACGATCACCTCGGCGAGGCGATCGTGGGAGAGGACGTAGCCGAGGTCGTCCCCGCTTCGCTCCGCGACCACCAGCCGGGCGCGCGGCGCCTGCAGCTTCTCGAGCACCTCGCGTCCTTCGCGGCCGATGATCCTCGCCAGCACTTCGCCGGTGCGCGCAGAACCGCGCTGCGGCGGGAGGTCCGTCGCCGCGCCCGCCTTGCCGCCCGCATCGGCGAGCTCGCGCAGCGCCAGCAGGGCGCGTGTCCTGCCGACCGGGTCCGGGACCGGAAACGCCGTGTCGAGCGCGCGCCCCAGGTGCGATTCGAGCGCCTCGTCGATCAGCCGGCGCGGATCCTCGGGGACCCGCAGCACCGCGAAGGCCGGATCGTCATGCCCGGAAGCGGCCCCGCCGGCGAGGGGCTCTCCCGCCTGCTCGAGCAGATGCGCCAGGACGACCTGCAATTCGGGGACGAGCGGCGCGTCGGGCTGCTGCGCGCGTGCCTCCCCGAAGGCGCGCGCCAGCCGCTCGGCGCCGTCCCCCTCGAAGCGCCAGGGATAACGCGGCGCGCCCCCCTGGTCGCACAGCGCGAGCGGAGCCGTGATGGCGGCGAGGAACGCCTCGCTCGCGGCGCGGCCGACGAGAGACCCCGAAGGCTCGGGTCCCGAAGGACCGTGCGTGGCCTCGTCGTGCGGCGGCGTGCCGAAGGTCGGCAGCGCCCAGGCCTGGAACCGATCCGGGCTGGCCAGGTCGTGGGGGAGATCCTGCGCGCCGGCGAAGCCGAGGGCGCGCGCCTCGCGCAGCGGATCGGCCAGCCAGTGGACGAGCTCACCGTGAAACTCCCAGCGGTACGCGAGAAGCCAGCGGCACGGCGCGCCGACGACCCCGGGCCGGCGCTGGATGGTCGCGGCGAGCAGCATGCCGATCACCGCCCGCGCGCGTCGTTCGCCGCGCAGCACGCTCTCGAACTGGTCGAGCACCAGCACCGGCGGCGCGTCCAGCGCCCGCCGTCGCGCGGTGAGCAGGCGCTCGACGAAGGTCGCATGGTCGGCGTCGTCGACCGCCAGAGGGTCGCCATCGAGCAGATCGCCGATCAGCCGCGCGGCGATTCCCGGCTCGTCGGGATGGCGGTCCAGCGCCACGGCGCGCCCGGCGGCCCGCAGTCTCGGCACCAGCCCCGCCGCCAGCAGCGAGCTCTTGCCCGCCCCGGAGGCCGCGTACAAAGCGACGACCGGCTGCGGCCGGCCGAGACGCTCGAGCAGCCCGGTCAGCTCGCGGCTGCGCCCGGCGAAGAGATCCGGGTGCGAGTAGGGAAGGAACAACGGCCAGGGCCGCTCGGGCGGATCGATCGCGGGCCAGCGGCGCAGCACCAGCGCGCTCGCCGGCTTCGACGCGGGGGTCGAGCGCGGACTCGAACCCGCTGCGGGGCGTGAGCGGGGCGCCGGACTGGTCTGCGCGAGAGTCGACCGGTAGCGATCGATCTCGGCGCGCAGCCGCTCCTTGAACTGCGGCACTCCGTCGGACTCGGGATCGAAGAGCACGGCCAGCGGAGAAAGCTCGGCGCGGAAGTCGGCGACCACCGCGCGGGCTTCGGGCTCCCGTTCCCGCGCCGTCCAGGCTTCGCTGGTCATCAGGACCAGCAACGGCTGGCCACGTCGAAGCGCCCGGCCCACCTCCCACTGCAGCCACGACCGCGTGCCATCGCCGCCCGTCTCCGGTTCGGGCACCGGGCCGCGCTGCCAGCCGACGAGCGCCAGGACGATCCCGGCCTCGTCGACCCGGACCAGAGACTCCTCGATCGAAGCGCCGTCGACCGGATCCCGGACGAGCACCTCCCACCCGAGGTCGCGCAGCACCGCCTCGGCGGCCGCATGCTGGCCGGCCAGCTCGCCCGGTGCCGTGCAGAGAAACACCCGGCCTTCCGCGGTGGCGCGTGCCCTGGGGACAGCGGGTTCGGTCATCGGCGTCCACATCATAAGAATTTCCGCGCCTGGTGAGCGTTCCCGCGGCCAATCGTCGCGTTAGGGGGTGAGGGCAGGAGACTCCGACCGACTCCGCCCCCGGACCCAACAAGGCGTCGGTTGAATGGAGGCTCCACATGTTCCGCAAGCGCCGGGCCGCATCCGTCCATCTTGTTCTGGCTGCCATCGTCGCCGCCGGCCTGGCCCTGGGTACGGCCGGTCCGGTCATGGCGCAGGCCTCGTACGTGGTGCAGGACCTGGGGGCGCTGCCGGGCGACACCAGCAGCATCGCCTGGGGGATCAACGCGAACGGCGACGTGGTCGGGTGGTCCATGGGGTCGAACGGCACCCGCGCCTTCCTGTACACGACCGGCGGCGGGATGGTCGCGCTGCCCAACCTGCCGGACCGGCCCCGGTCGGTGGCGCGCGACATCAACGATGCGGGCGTCATCGTGGGCTCCGCCAACGCCGGCGGCACCGACCTCGGCCATGCGGTCCTGTGGAGCGGCGGATCGGTCCAGGACCTCGGCACGCTCAGCACCGGTTATTACAGCGAGGCCACGGGCGTGAATCGCCTCGGACAGATCGTCGGGTGGTCCGACTCGAACCAGGGAAGCGGCCTGTCGGGGGTGCACGGTTTCCTCTACAGCGCGGCGACCGGAATGGTCGACATCACACCGAACAGCGACACCGGCTACGCGCTCGACATCAACGACGCCGGGCAGGTGACCGGCTACAAGACGGCGCTCGGCGGCTACCACGCGTATCGCTGGCAGGCGGGCGTCTTCGTCGACCTGGGTGTCCTGCCGGGATTCGCGCACAGCTTCGGCCAGGCGATCAACGCATCGGGTCAAGTGGCGGGGAACTCGAGCTCGGCGACGGGCAACAGCGAGCAGTTGTTCCGGACCACCGGCTCAGCCGGACTGCAGAACCTGGGAGGCGAAGGCCAGCACAACTCCGGCCTGGGCATCAACAGCGCGGGCACGGTGGTCGGCACCAAGGGCAACTACCAGCGCGCCCTGATCTTCACCGACGCCGGCGGGCTCCAGGATCTCAACACGCTCATCGATCCGTCGCTGGGATGGGTGCTCATGTCCGCCACCGACATCAACGATGCCGGGCAGATCGTCGGTCATGCCTTCAACAACTTCACCGGCCAGACCCACGCCGTCAGGCTGCAGCCCACGACCCTGGCGCCCCCCGAGTGCACGTCGCACTGCCTGCGCTCCACGAGCATCACGCTGGCGAGCCTGACCGGGCGGAAGGGTGTCACGTCCGTCAACGGCCGGGTCACCGTCCAGGACGAGAACGGCACGCCGCTGTCGCTGGCCCTGGTCGTCGCCACCTGGACCCTGCCGGACGGCAGCCACAGCGACCTGAACGGCTGGACCGATGCGAACGGCGTGGCGGTCTTCACCACGCCGGGCGTCGCGGGCGTCTACACCCTGACGGTCCAGAACATCGTGCTGTCGCAGTACACCTTCAACCCGAGCCGGAGCACGCTCAGCGCCAGCATCACGGTCACCGTCACGGACAAGGGAAAGCCCGGCGGAAAGTCCGAGCATCTCGTGCGCTGAAGCGAGGACGGATCTCCGGATGGAGCGGCGCGGCCCC
>DASYQE010000205.1:0-9257 GCA_036005805.1 Candidatus Polarisedimenticolia bacterium
CGACAGCGCGGTGCGCCAGGCGCTCGAGACCATCCGCACCCGCATCGACAAGTTCGGCGTCGCCGAGCCGCTCATCCCGCGCAAGGGCGTCGGCCCGCAGGCGGATCAGATCGTCGTGCAGCTCCCCGGGGTGGACGACCCGGAGCGGGTGAAGGATCTGATCGGCAAGCCGGCCTTCCTCGAGTGGAAGATGGTGAAGGTGCCGCCCGGAGTCACCGCGGAGCAGTTCCGGCCGGGTCCGGACCCGCAGGCGCTCGCGGCGCAGTTCGGCGGGACGCTGCCTGCCGACGTCGAAGCGCTCCCGCAGGACGTGCGCGATCGGGACGGCCGCACGCAGACGGTCTGGTGGCCGGTCACCCGCTCCTCCCCCCTGACCGGGGCCGACCTGAAGAACGCCCGCCGCGATCAGGACCGCTTCGGCGGACCGGCGGTCAACTTCCTGCTGACCGCCGAGGCGGGGCAGCGCTTCCAGGAGCTGACCCGCGCCAACCAGGGGCAGCTGCTGGCGATCGTCCTCGACCACAAGATCCTCTCCGCGCCGCGCATCAACGCGGTCATCGCCGAGCGCGGCATCATCGAGGGCGGCAACTTCACGGTCGAGAGCGCCGAGGACCTCTCGCTGAAGCTGCGCAGCGGCGCGCTGCCGGCGGGGATGGACATCCTCGAGGAGCGGACGGTCGGCGCGTCCCTCGGGGCGGACTCGATCAAGCAGGGGGTCATCGCCTCGATCATCGGGTCGATCGTCGTCGTCCTCTTCATGCTCATCTACTACCGGATGGCCGGGGTCAACGCCGCGGTCGCCCTCATCCTCAACATCATGATCCTGCTGGCCGCGATGGCGAGCATGCGCTCGACGCTGACGCTGCCGGGGATCGCCGGCATCGCGCTGACCATCGGCATGGCGGTGGACGCCAACGTGCTCGTCTTCGAGCGCATCCGCGAGGAGGTCCGCGCGGGGCGCACCGTCAAGGCGGCCATCAACGAAGGCTTCCACAAGGCCCTCGCGACCATCATCGACAGCCACATCACGACGCTGGTGGCCGCGTTCGCGCTCCTGGGCTTCGGCACCGGGCCGGTGAAGGGATTCGCGGTCACCCTCTCGGTCGGCATCATCGCCAATCTCTGGACCGCGCTGTTCATGTCCCGGGCCATGTTCGACGCCCTGCTCACGCTCAGGCCGCGCATGACGCAGCTGAGCATCTAGGAGCCGACTTCGATGCTGCAGGTCTTCCACGACGCCGGCTTCCAGCTCATGGGGCGGACGAAGTACATCTTCATGATCTTCTCCGCCGTCTGCATGACCCTCGCCGTGCTCATCATCGCGACCCACGGCTTCAACTACGGCATCGACTTCGCCGGCGGCACGGCGGTGCAGGTCCGCTTCGCCGAGGAGCCGAACCTCGAGAAGCTGCGCAGCGCACTCGATGCCTCGGGGGCGGCCGGCGTCTCCCTGCAGCGCATCGGCGA
This sequence comes from Candidatus Polarisedimenticolia bacterium, assembly GCA_036005805.1. GTDB lineage: Bacteria > Acidobacteriota > Polarisedimenticolia > Gp22-AA2 > Gp22-AA2 > DASRAU01. The sequence continues at coordinate 1,468 of DASYQE010000205.1, forward strand.
CCCGAAGGACCACGAGATCCTCATCCGCGTCGAGCGCGACGTCGAGGCGGAAAAGAAGGGCGAGGAGGGGGGCGGCGTCAGCCAGCGGGTGATCCAGGCGCTCAAGAATCTCGAGGGCACGCCCGATGCCGCGAAGATCGATCTCAACGTCACGTCGGAGCCGGCGCTGCGCGACTGGATCGCCGCCCGGCTGCAGGCGTCCGATCCTCAGGCGGCCCCGTCCACGGCGGCCGATGCGGCGGGGGCGATCCTGCGGGCCCGCACGGCGCGCGGCGGGCTGTTCAGCGATGCGGGGCAGGTGGCGGAGATCCCCGGGCTGCCGGCGCCGGTCGCGGCGGCCCTGAAGGACGGCGCGGTGCTCGGGAAGTTCGCGGTGCGCGGCGTGGACTTCGTCGGCCCGACCGCCGGCGCGGAGCTGATGAAGAACACCATGCTGGCGATCCTCGGGGCGGTCGCGGGCATCCTCGTCTACGTCTGGTTCCGCTTCCACAAGGTCGCCTGGGGCCTGGCGGCGGTCATCGCGCTCGTCCACGACGTCGTCATCGCCGCCGGAGCGGTCGCCTTCTTCCGCAAGGAGTTCTCGCTGACGGTCGTGGCGGCGCTTTTGACCATCGTCGGCTACTCGATCAACGACACCATCGTGGTGTTCGACCGGGTGCGCGAGAACCTGCGCCTGTACCGCGACCAGGAGTTCGAGAAGGTCGTCAACGCCTCGGTCAACCAGACCCTCAGCCGCACCGTGCTGACCGTCTTCACGGTCTTCGTCGCCGTCATGGCGCTCTACCTGTACGGCGGCGAGAAGCTGAACCCGATGTCGTTCTGCCTGCTGGTCGGGATCATCTTCGGGTCGTACTCCTCGGTCTTCGTCGCCGCCGGCCTCCTGGTCCTGGCGAACCGCTGGCTCGGCTCCAAGCACGTTCGCGTCAGCTAGAGCGCCGGCCTCCGATCGCGGGGGGACCGCCTTCGGCCCCGCGCCGCGCCTCGCGTTGCGACGCCTTGACGCGGATGCTAGACTTTTCGCGTCCGGGCCTCCGGCTTCACGTTTCGCCCGGGCCGCCGGTCCCGGTCCCTCCATGATTCGCATCGCGTCATGATCCGCTTCGAAGACGTCCAGACCCAGGTCCAGTCGTACCTCAAGGAGGCCGATCTGGGGCTGCTGCGCCGCGCCTACGAGTTCTCGGCGCAGGAGCACAAGGGCCAGACCCGGTCCTCCGGGGAGCCCTACCTGATCCACCCGCTGGCGGTGGCGGCGATCCTCGCCGACTTGAAGCTCGATCTCACCTGCATCGTCGCCGGGCTCCTGCACGACGTGCTCGAGGACACGCTGACGACGCGCGAGATCCTCGAGGAGCGCTTCGGCCGTGACATCGCCCACGTCGTCGAGGGGCTGACGAAGATCTCCCGCATCCGCTTCAACTCGCGCGAGCAGCAGCAGGCGGAGTCGTTCCGCAAGATGATGCTGGCGATGGTGGACGACATCCGCGTCGTCCTCGTCAAGCTGGCCGATCGCCTGCACAACATGCGCACCCTCGAGCACCTGTCGGCGCGGCAGCAGGAGCGCATCGCGCGCGAGACGATGGAGATCTACGCCCCGCTGGCGCACCGCCTCGGCATCGGCCGGATCAAGAACGAGCTGGAGGACCTGGCCCTCAAGTACCTCGACCCCGCCGGCGAGGAGCAGCTGCAGCGGGCGCTGGAGGAGAAGCGCCCCCTCACGGTCGACTTCATCCGGGAGATCGAGTCCACCCTGCGCTCCGAGCTGCAGCGGGCCGGCATCGCCTGCACCATCACCGGGCGCCGCAAGCACCTGTACAGCATCTACAAGAAGATCAAGCGGCAGCGCATCGACGTCAGCGAGGTCTACGACTACATCGCCTTCCGGGTGCTGACCGGCAGCATCAAGGACTGCTACGGGGCGCTCGGCATCATCCACGGGCTGTGGCGCCCGGTGCCGGGACGCATCAAGGACTTCATCGCGATGCCGAAGCCGAACATGTACCAGTCGCTGCACACCTCGGTCATCAGCGAGCGCGGCCAGCCGTTCGAGGTGCAGCTGCGGACGCACGAGATGCATCGCATCGCCGAGGAGGGCATCGCGGCGCACTGGAAGTACAAGGAAGGCAGCGGCGGCCAGGAAAAGGACGCCAACATCCAGTGGCTGCGGCAGATCATGGAGTGGCAGCAGGAGCTGAAGGATCCGGCCGAGTTCCTGCGCATGGTGAAGGTGGACCTCTACCCGGACGAGGTCTACTGCTTCACGCCCCAGGGGCAGGTGAAATCGCTGCCGCGCGGCGCCACGCCGGTGGACTTCGCCTACTCGGTGCACACGGAGGTCGGCCACCACTGCGCCGGCGCCCGGGTCAACGGCAAGCTGCAGCCGCTCCGGACCGAGCTGAAAAACGGCGACATCGTCGAGATCCTGACGTCTCCCAGCCACAGCCCGAGCCCCGACTGGCTCGCCTTCGTGCAGACGCCGCGCGCGCGCACGAAGATCCGCCAGTGGCTCAACGCCGAGCGCCGCAACCGCGCCGTCGAGCTGGGAAAGACGCTGACCGACCGGGAGTTCAAGCGCTTCCGGTTCAATCTCAAGCCGCACGTGCAGGAGGCGACGAAGCTGCGCGAGGCGCTCCTGGGCATGGGCTTCCCGTCGATCGAGGACTTCTACGCCGGGGTCGGCTACGGCAAGGCGGTGCCGAAGGCCCTGGTCGAGCGGCTCGACCCGCAGGCGAAGCCGCAGGAGACGACCGCGGGAGCGATCACCCAGGTCGTCAAGCGCGCCCTCGGCCTCTCGGGCAAGAAGGTGGCGGTGCGCGGGCTCGACGACGCCCTCATCATCCTGGCCCGCTGCTGCAACCCCATCCGCGGCGAGCCGATCGTCGGGTACATCACCCGCGGCCGCGGCGTGACCGTGCACTCGGAGCGCTGCCCCAATCTCGAGAAGCTCCTCTACGATCCCGAGCGCCGGATCGAGGTGGTGTGGGAGGGGGCGGACGAATCGCGCTTCGACGTCCGCCTGACCGTCTTTTCGGAGGATCGCCCGGGGATCCTCGCCCGCATCACCCAGGCGATCGCCGACGCCAAGTCGAACATCAAGCACGTGGAGGCCCGGACCTTCGAGGACCGGCGCGGGGAGATCACCCTGCTCCTGGACATCCGGGACGTCGATCACCTCCAGAAGATCGTCGAGCGGCTGAAGGGGATCGACGGCGTGTACCACGTCGAGCGCCAGGTGGCGTGAGGCGGAACGGAACCGATAATGCCGCGCCAGCGGCTGCAGACCTGAGGAGGGAACGATGAGCGAACGCCGGACCATCACGACCGACCGGGCGCCGCAGGCGGTGGGCCCCTACAGCCAGGCGGTGCGCAACGGCCCGTTCCTGTTCCTCTCGGGGCAGGTGGGCCTCGATCCGGCGACCAGGGCGCTCGTGCCCGGCGGGCTCGAGGCGGAGACGACGCGCGTCTTCGAGAACATCCAGGCGGTGCTCGAAGCGGCCGGGGCGTCGCTCGATCAGGTCATGAAGACGACCGTCTTCCTGACCGACATGAAGGACTTCCAGGCGATGAACGCGATCTATGCCCGGGTCTTCGGCGAGGCGCGGCCGGCCCGCTCGACCGTGCAGGTGGCGGCGCTGCCGCTCGGCGCGCGCGTGGAGATCGAAGCGATCGCGATGCTGGAGGGGTCGCCCGACCCGGCGCGCGGGCCGTGCCCGGGGACCTAGGAGGCGGCCTTGACCACCGCGCCTGAGCGCAGGCAGCGGGTGCAGACGCGCTTGCGGCGCACCGCCTTGCCGACCATCACCCGGACCTTCTGGATGTTGGGATACCAGACGCGCGAAGAGACGTTGTGCGCGTGGCTGATCTGGTTTCCGAAGACCGGCCCCTTGCCGCAGATATCACACGAACGCGCCACCGACTCCTCCGAGGGGCCTTCGGGCCCGCTTTGATCCCAAAAGGAAGGCGCGAACTCTAACACAATTGCAACGCCGGATTCAACTTCGCCGTCGATCCCGCCCGGCCCTCCTGCGGGCCGAACCAGGCCCGAAAACCCCTGTCTTCTTGGACTTGCCGATTGCCTCCCCAGGCACATATTCAGTAAGTCAATAGCGACTGTTCACTTCTGATAGAGCGCCTTGCAGAAGTGAGGTCGCGGAATATATTGGAGATTCGTGAAAACGGGCCCCCCTGTGCGGGGGGCTGGATTGGCAACGGTATCGGAGAGGGGAGGGAAGGCCGTGTTCTTCTCGCGATCGAAGTCGCTCGTCGGGCTCGACATCGGTTCGAGCGCCGTCAAGGTCGTGGAGCTCAAGGAGCTCGGGAAGGGGAAGGGCTACCAGCTCCAGAACGTCGCGGTCGAGCCCCTCTCTCCCGAGGCCATCGTCGACGGTGCCATCATGGATGCGGGCCTCGTCGTCGAGGCCATCCAGAAGGCCCTCTCGGCCCGCAAGGTGAAGGGGGCGGACGTCGCCATCGCCCTCTCGGGCCACAGCGTCATCATCAAGAAGATCTCCATCCCGGCCACCTCCGAGGAGGAGTTGGCCGAGGTCATCCCGTGGGAGGCGGAGCAGTACATCCCCTTCGACGTCGAGGACGTCAACCTCGCCTACCAGGTGCTCAAGGGGGGCGGCGGAGACGGCAACATGGACGTGCTCCTCGTCGCCGCCAAGAAGGACAAGATCCACGATTACACGAGCGTCGTGACCCAGGCCGGCCGCAACCCGGTCCTGGTGGACGTGGACGTCTTCGCCCTGCAGAACTGTTACGAGATGAACTACGACGCTGACCCCGGCGAGGGGCTGGCGCTCGTCAACGTCGGCGCCTCGACCACCAACGTCGCGGTCCTCAAGGGCTCGACGTCGATCTTCTGGCGCGACATCTCGGTCGGCGGCAACCACTACAACGACGCGCTCCGCAAGGAGCTGAACGTCACCTTCGAGCAGGCCGAGGCGCTGAAGCGCGGCGAGGAGGTCGACGGCGTCGACGCGTCGCGCGTCCCGGCCATCCTCGGCTCGGTGAACGACTTCATCGGCGGCGAGGTGCAGAAGACCCTCGACTTCTTCAAGAACACGACGCCCGGGGAGAGCATCGGCCGCATGGTGATCGCCGGCGGCGCGTCGCGGGTGCCGAACCTGACCGAGGCGCTGGCCGGCCGCTTCGGCGTGCCGGTCGAGGCGCTCAACCCGTTCGCGCGGGTCACCGCGGCGAAGGGGATCCCGCCCGAGACCCTGGACGAGGTCGGTCCCAGCGTTTCCATCGCCGTCGGGCTCGCCTGCCGCCGGCTGGGTGACAACCGATGATCAAAATCAACCTCATCGCCGCAGCCGAAAAAGGGAAGAGCCGCGAGAAGGCCGCCCCGCGCCTCGAAGGCTCGGGCGCCCTGGGACAGAACGTCCTGATGATCGGCGTCGTGGTGCTGGCCCTGCTGGTGGTCGGCTGGCGCTGGACCAGCCTCGCCGGCGAGCACCGCCGCCTGTCGGCCGAGATCGTCCGCGCCGAGCAGGAGAAGGAGCGGCTGCAGGCCATCATCAAGAAGGGGGAGGAGTACAAGGCGAAGAAGGACCTGCTGCAGCGGAAGATCACCCTGGTCTCGCAGCTGAAGCGCAACCAGAGCGGCCCGGTCCACCTCCTCGACGAGATCAGCAAGCAGCTCCCCGACTTCCTCTGGCTCGACAGCATGAACGAGGCCTCGTGGGCCGTGAGCGTCCAGGGGAAGGCGACGACCTACAACGCCGTGTCGAACTTCTACAACAACCTGACCGGCTCGCGTTACTTCCAGAACGTCGTGATGGGGCCGATCACGGCCATCCCGGCGGGGGTGTCGTTCTCGCTCACCTGCCAGTTCGTGCCGCAAGCGGTGGCCGCCCCCGACGAAGCAGCGCCGGCGGCGGCTCCGGCGGAGGGGGCCGCGCAGGCCCCGCCCGGGACCTAGGAGGGACGCGCGATGGACTTCAAGAAGCTTCCGTTCTGGGGCCAGTTCGCCGTCGTCGCCGGCATGGCGGCGGTGCTCATCGGCGTGGCCTTCACGACGTACCCGAACTTCAACCAGATGAGCCACCGCAACGCCGACGAGCGCGCCAAGCTCGAGGGGCTGCAGACGGAGATCCGCAAGGGACAGGCGATCGAGGCGAAGCTGCCGGAGTTCGAGAAGGAGATCGAGAACCTCCAGACCAAGCTCAACGATCTCCTCGCCATCCTGCCGACCACGCCCGAGACCGGCGAGCTGCTCAAGTGGGTCAAGAACCTCACCGACCAGTCGAACCTCGAGCTGAAGCAGTTCAATCCGCAGACGCTCCGGCCCGTGGAGTTCTACAAGGAGTTCCCGATCAACATGGAGATCGAGGGGGACTACCACGACCTGGGCGTTTTCTTCGACCGCATCAGCAAGTACTCGCGGATCATCAATGTCAGCAACGTGGTGATCGGCGCCAGGACGCAGGGCTCCGGCAAGGGATCGATCCACTCCACGTTCACCGCCACCACCTTCGTGTACGACGACAAGGCGGCCCAGGCGGCGGACGCGTCGCAGTCCGAGGGAGGCACGAAATGAGGCAGCAGGCACGTTGGGCCCTGGCGCTCGCCGTGCTGTGCGGCGTCGGCCTGGCCGAGCAGCAAGCCCGCGCGGCCGATCCGGCGTCGGCGGCCCCGGCCGCGGACCCCTCCACGTCCAAGGCGGCGGGCGAGACCATCAACCGGATCATGGAGGACAGCGAGGCGGTCCTCGCCGGTCGCGGCTTCACCTACGACCCGGCCGGGCGACGTGACCCGTTCCGCTCCCTGGTCGATCCGCTCAACATGCCAGCGCACGGTCCGCGTCCGCGCGGCATCGCCGGGATGCTCATCTCCGAGGTCGACCTGGTCGGCATCGTGCAGAAGGGCAAGGAGGCGGTGGCCTTCTTCAACGGCAGCGACAACAAGGGGTACTTCCTGCACGTGGGCGACACGCTCTTCGACGGCAAGATCATCCGCATCGATCGCGCCTCGGGAACCGTGATGTTCCGGCAGGACGTCAACGATCCGAGAAGCATCAAGCCCTACCGGGACGTCACCAAGCGGCTCGCGTCAGCAGAGGAGGCAAGTCTATGAGGCTCGGCAAGCTCGCGATTGTCATCACGATCGCCGCGGCCGCCCTGCACTGCTCGGGCAATCCGCCCGTGAGCGAGCCGGGCCAGGCGGCACTCGAGGTGCCGTCGGCGGTCGTGGTGAACGCCGTGGATCACACGGCCACGCCGTCCGGCACCCAGGTGGTGCTGCACGGGAACTATCCGTTCAGCTTCACCACCTACCAGCCGGAATCGCACACGCTGGTGGTGGAGCTGCTCGAGGTGAAGGCCCAGGGGATGAACGACGAGATCCGCCTGGACACCCCTCAAGTCGAAAACGTGGCGGTGAGCAACGTCCAGGGGGTCGACGGCGGCAACATCGCCAAGTTCGAGTTCAAGAACGTGCAGGCGGCGCGGCACTCGGTGCGGCTCGAGGGGAACGATCTCCTGATCGACTTCCCCACGATCAGCGACTCCGAGAACCTGCCCGAGCCGCCGCTCGTCGCGGACGAGAACGGCGCGGTCCCCGCGTCCGACAAGGGGCTGCAGCCGATCGACCAGCCGCTCGCCGCCGAGACCCCGGGCCCGGACGCGAAGGCGCCCGAGGCGAACCCGGCGCCGCTGCCTGAGGCGGCCAAACCGTCGAAGCCGCAGCCCGACAAGTCGGCATCGAAGACGCCGGCGGGTGCGCAGCCCAACGTGGTCCGCGGTCCGGAGCCGAAGGGCCCCGTGGCCCATAGTCTCGTCGGCGTC
>DASYQE010000206.1:0-14103 GCA_036005805.1 Candidatus Polarisedimenticolia bacterium
GGGAATGGCTCCCGCCGTGGCCGGCATCGCCTTTGGCCTGGCGGGCGCGGCGGCGTTGTCGGGTCTGCTGCGCGGTCTGCTCTATGGCGTGAGCGCCACCGACCCGCTCGCCTATGGCGGGGTGGCGCTCCTGCTGGCCGCGGTCGCGCTCGCGGCGTGCTGGGGCCCGGCCCGCCGCGCCGCCCGCGTCGATCCGATGGTTGCTCTGCGCTGCGACTAGGTTCGACGGCTACTTGACGCTGATCGCCACCGCGGTCAGTGCGAGGGTGGTGATGGTTCTGGCTCCGTGAAGCTGCAAGCTCAGCTGCCGACTTTCCTGTAGCCGGAGTTCTCGATCGCGATCGCGAGGTTCTGCGCGGCCACGTCCAGCTGGATCTGCGACGGGTAGACCGTGCCGTCGGCGAAGGCGCCGAACGACACCTTCAACCCGACCGCGTCCTTGGCCTTCTCGGTGAACGTGGCGACCGTCAGCCCCGAGATGCGATCGGAGGCGGCGTTCGCGTCGAGGGTGAGGGAGTCTCCCGGCTTGAGGTAGTCCTTGATCACCAGCCGGACCTGCCCGGCCGGATCGGGCGGCGTCACCGAGACGCGCCCCGCGTCCTTGGCCGCCTGGATGCGGGCGGGGTCGGGCGGAACGTACTGCTTCACGAGGCCGATCGCTTCCTTCACCGCGTCGGAGATCTCCTCCGTCTTGTTCTCGACCGCCCTCGCCTTGACCCCCCGCGATCTCTTGTCGTCCTTCGCAGGAGCGGCGGCCGCCGCGACCGGGGTCTTCTGCACCTTGCCGTCGGCCCCGTAGAAGCAGTTCTTCTGGCTGCGCGATTTCTCCTCACCCTTCATGGAGACCGCGGTCGTCTCGACCCACTGGTACTGGCGCAGGGCCGCCATGCTCTTCTGGAGCGATTCCTTCACGGCGGCTGCGTGGTCCTTCGTTCCGGCCGCCGGGGCGGCGGGTTCCTGCGCCGCGGCCGGCAGGACGAGGCAGAGCGAAAGCAGCGCGATGAGACCGACGGTGCGACGGGACATGAAAGCCTCCTCTTTGCGAACGTTGAGCCGGGATTCCCTCGACTGGAGCGTAGTCGGTGGCCCGCGGGCGCGTCACCTGTCATTTCTGACAGTCGATGGCGGACGAGAGGGCGGATCCGGTGCACGGCGCGCAGCGGGTTATCATGCCGCGATGTTCATCCCTCTCGGCGACGACAATCGCGATCGGCGCATCGCGCCTCTGGTCAACATCGCGTTGATCGCCGCCAATGTCCTGGTCTTCGTTTTCCTGCAGGGTTTCGGGTCGAACGTCCGCTTCACCTACTCGCTGTCCATGGTGCCGGCGGAGATCCTCACCGGCCGCGACGTGGTGACCGACAACCGCGAGGTGACCGACCCGACGACGGGAGAGCAGTTCGAGGTGCCGGGACTCCAGCCGACTCCCTGGAGCGTCTACCTGACGCTTATCACCTCCATGTTCATGCACGGAGGGCTCGCGCACCTGCTCGGCAACATGCTTTTCCTCTGGATCTTCGGCGACAACATCGAGAACAGCCTGGGGCACGTGCGCTATCTCGTCTTCTATCTGGTCACCGGGGTGCTGGCCTCGTGCGGGCACCTCGCGACCGTCGTGGCGCTCGGCCAGGATCTCAACGTGCCCAGCCTCGGCGCGTCGGGAGCGATCTCGGGCGTGCTGGGAGGCTACCTGCTCCTCTTTCCGCGGCGCGCGGTGAGGGTGCTGATTGTTCGCACCATCACCACGGTCCCGGCCATCGTCGCCATCGGCATGTGGTTCCTCTTCCAGGTGGTGAGCGGGATCGGCCTGCTCGGCGGATCGGAGACCGGCGTGGCCTATGGCGCCCACATCGGCGGGTTCGTGGCCGGGCTGGTCCTCGTGAAGGTCTTCATGCTGGGCATCGAGCAGCACATCGATTCCATGCGTTGATGCCCGACAAGATTGCCGACGCCAGGCGTCGCCTGGAGCGGCGCCATGAGCCGCTCGAGCCAGGCGCGCCGGACGCGAGACATCCATGAGTCCGATCACCGTCATCTGGTCGATGGTCGCTTCGACGTGCCTGACCCTGGCGGTCGTCCAGGGAGGGGTCTGGTGGCGGCGGCGGGAAGCGCGCGAGCATGCCCTGTTCGCGCTGGCGGCGGTGGGGACGGCTCTCATGGCCGCGACGGAGCTCTGGATGATGCATGCCGCGACGCCCGGCGAGTTCGGCCGGGCGGTGCGTTGGCTGCATGTCCCGGCCTGGCTGGTGGTCGTCCCGCTCCTCGGATTCGAGCGGCTCTACCTGCGGGCCGGTCGGCCGTCGCTGGGGTGGACCACGGCCGGGATCGGGTCGCTGTCGCTGATTCTCGACTTCGTGTTCGCGCCGAATCTCAACGACCGGGCGATCACAAGCGTCCATCAGGTTCCCTGGCTCGGCGAACCGGTCACGGTGGCCACCGGCGTTCCCAATCCGTGGATGCTGATCGGCCAGCTCAGCCTGCTGCTGTGGGTGATCTTCTCCATGGACGCCGCGCTCATGGTCTGGCGGCGGGGGGAGCGTCAGAAGGCGATCCTGGTGGGCGGGAGCGTCGCGTTCTTCGCGCTGGCGGGGACCGCTCAATCGGTCCTGGTGTTCTGGGGCGTCCTGCAGACGCCCATCACGGCGAGCCTCTTCTTCCTGGGGATCATCCTGGCGATGAGTTACGAGCTGAGCAGCGAGATGTTTCGTGTCGCGGAGATCGGTCGCGCGCTGCGGGTCAGCCAGGACGCTCTGGCGTTCTCGCGCAGCGAGACGCTGTCCCTGTCGGGCCGGCTCATCCTGGCGCAGGACGACGAGCGGGCGCGACTGGCGCGAGCGATCCACGACGGCCTGAGTCAGAGCATGGCGCTTCTGGCGGTGGAGCTGGACATGCTCGGTCAGGACCCGCCGCAGGCGCCCGAACAGATGCAAGGACGCGTGGAGGGCCTGGCGACCCAGGTGAGGGCGATGTCGGCGGATGTGCACCGGATCGCACACGGACTTCACCCGGCGAAGCTCGAGCAATTGGGACTGGCCTCCGCGATGGCCGGACATTGCCGCGACGTGGAGCGGGTTCACCCCATCGCGATCCGGTGCGAGTGCCGCGACGTGTCGCGATGGCTGGCGCCGGACGTGGCCCTGTGCCTGTATCGCGTGACCCAGGAATCGCTGCAGAACGTGATCAAGCACAGCGGCGCGAAGAGCGCGACGGTCGATCTGGCGGCGGTGGATGGCGAGATGCGCCTGAGCATCTCGGATGACGGGAAAGGCTTCGACCTCGAAGCGGCCCGGGCCGGCGCGGGTCTGGGGCTGCTCAGCATGCGCGAGCGGGTGCGGCTGGTCCATGGTCGGATCGAATGGCGAACGCAGCCGGGCGCCGGCACGCGCGTGGAGGTGCGCGTGCCCCTGCCTCCGGCGGGGGCGAAGGGATGAGCGTCCGGCCGCGCATCCTCCTCGCCGACGATCACACGATGCTCCTGGAAGCGTTCACCCGGATGCTGTCCGCCACCTGCGACGTGGTGGGGACCGTCACCGACGGCCGGGCGCTGCTCGAGGCCGCGCCGAGGCTGAAGCCGGACGTCATCGTGCTCGACATCTCGATGCCGAACCTGAACGGCATCGACGCGTGCCGGCTGCTGCAGCCGCACCTGCCGAAGGTGAAGTGGGTGTTCCTCACCGTGAACGAGGACCCGGATGTCGCGCGGGAGGCGTTCCGGCTGGGCGCCTCGGCGTTCCTGCTCAAGAACTCGGCGGGTTCCGAGCTGTTCACGGCGATCCAGAAGGCGATGGCCGGGCGGCGCTACATCACGCCGCTGCTCCTGGGCGGCATGCCGGAGGGGATCTTCCTGAGCCAGCCGGCCCCGGCCCATCCCGACAAGCTCACCGACCGCGAACGTGAAGTCCTGCAGCTGCTGGCGGAAGGGCGCACGATGAAGGAAGTCGCGAGCGCGCTCGACGTCACGCCCCGCACCGTGGCGTTCCACAAGTACGCGATGATGAAGCGCCTCGGCGTGAAGACCGGCGCCGAGCTGGTCCGGTACGCCGTCAAGCACGGTCTCGTCGGCCGCTGACCCCCTGTCAGTTCTGACAGTCGACCGGCGCTCGCGCGGGCCGATACCCTGCGTTCGCGGGCGGCGGAAACCGGACATCTATGACCTGCGAGGGTCCCACGAACGACGGTGCAGTGCGGGCGCGGATTATGCTGGCCGAGGACCAGCCGGCGATGCTGGCGCAGATCGCGGCCCTTCTCGGCGGGACGTACGACATCGTCGGCACGGTGGGGGACGGGCTGTCGTTGCTGGAATCCGCCGCGCGACTGGATCCGGACGTGATCGTGTCGGACATCAGCATGCCCGGGATCGATGGTTTCGGAGCGGCACGGAGTCTCAAGCGCGCCGGCTGTCGGAGCCGCCTGGTGTTTCTCACCGTGCACGAGGATCCCGACTTCGCGCGGGAAGCGCTGGCGCTGGGAGCGGCCGCGTACGTCGTGAAGCCGCGGATGGCCTCCGACCTCCTGACGGCAATCCAGCAGGCCCTGGCCGGCCACACATTCGTATCGCCGACCGTGAAGATGTGAAGTCTGCATTGAACGAACGGCTTTTTCTGCTGGGACCTGTCAATTCTGACAGTCGATCCCCGAGCGCATGGGCTGGTACCTTGCGCGCGAGCGTGGGTTGCTGGCTGCATGCGCCCGCTCGACAAGGAGCCGGACAATGAAGAACTCAGCCCGTTTCGCCGTCGCCGTCGGTCTGGCGCTCGCCCTCTGCGGCCCTGTCCTGGCGCAGAAGCAGGCCAAGGCAGCCGAAAACATCGCCAAGGGCATGATCAAGTTCCAGGGAAATCTCACCTCCGCCAAAACACAGGTCGACACGGTGCTGAAGAGTCTCCAGGACCTCACCACCGCGTCGAGCCCGGACGTCATGAAGAAATACGAGGTGTTCGTCAAGGAAGTCAAGAACACCACGGATCTGAAGCAGGATGTGCAGGCGCGAGCCAAGGAAGTCAACGCCGACCGCGACAAGTTCGTGAAGGCCTGGTCGGACGATCAGAAGGACATCCAGAACGAGGATCTCCGCAAGGCCGCCGAATCGCGCCAGGCCGAGCTCTCGCCCATCGTCGATCGCCTCAAGACCGCGATGAGCGGCGCCGGGGAGACGTCCGCGCCGTTCCTCCAGAACATGAACGACCTGGTCCTGTTCCTGGGGAACGATCTGTCTCCCGCCGCGATGACCGCCGCAGCGCCTTTGATCGGCAAGTGCAACGACGGGGGCACCAAGCTCCAGGGCGACCTCGACGCCGGCATCGCGGCGGTGGGCGAGCTCGTGACGTTCTTCCAGCCGCAGGGAGTGAAATAGCCATCCCCCACCGGGAGGACGACATGAAGGCATCGAACATGAAGGCATCGAACAGGCTGATCGGATACGTGGGTGTCTATTCCGCCGCCAACGACGCGCAGTGGGATTTCGAGCTCATCAAGGACACGCATCGTCAGAACTGGATCGGAACGTACGATGCCGCGTTGTTCACGAAAGACCGGGACGGCAAGATCAGCGTGCTCGACACCGACGCCACGCAGCGTTTGACCGGCGCCAGGGCCGGAGCGGTCGTCGGCGCCGTGATCGGGATGATCTTCCCGCCTTCGGTCCTGGCGGCCGCGGGCGTCGGCGCCGCCGCCGGCGCCGCGCTCGGCGACATGCTCAAGGGCTTCGGCGAGGGGGACATCGAGGAGCTGGCGCGGAAGCTCGCTCCGGGAGAGTCGGGTATCCTGCTCATCGCCGACGCGGCCTTCGATGCCGGCGCCCAGAAACCGATGAAGCGGGCGGACACGTTCGCCAAGCAGGTCGTCGCCACCGAGACCTCCGAGATGAAGGTCGCCCTGGCGGTCCGCTAGCCGTCCGGCCCTGAGGTCCCACCCGGGCCCAGGCCTCCGCAGTTCTCCCCGCTTGACGCGCTCTGCGATCGCGGCTACATTTCATACGACCGTTTGAAACGAGCGATCGAACGCATGAGCGTGACCACCCCTCTTCTCCGCGGCTCCGGCCGCGTCCGGGCTCCCGACCCGGAGGTGCGGACCCGCGAGCGCCTCCTGCAGGCGGCCGAGGTCCTGTTCGCCCGGCGCGGCTACGGCGGCACCTCCGTCCGGGCGATCACCACCATGGCGCGATGCAATCTGGCGGCGGTCAACTATCACTTCGGCAGCAAGGCCGGGCTGTACCGCTGGATGTTCGAGCGGCTGCTCTCCCGGCTGCGCGAGCGGCGCGACCAGGACCTGCGCCGGGCTCTCGACCAGCTCGGGACGGACGCCGACCTCGAAGCGTTCCTCCGGACCTTCACCAGGAGCTTCCTCGAGTCGTACCTCGACGAGCAGGAAGGAGGGCGGCGCCTGATGCAGCTGTTCTCCCGCGAGCTGCTCGACCCGCGCCTGCCGCCGAACATGCTGCGCCACGGGCTGGTGCGGCCGGTGCGCGACGGGCTGACGCGGGCCCTGCGCCTCGCCGGGATCGAGGCCGCGAGCCGCTCCGGCCGGCGCTGCATCGAGTCGCTCCTGGCGCAGCTGATGCACGTGGTGCGGATGAGCCAGGCGCCGCACGTCACGGGAGCCGACGGCCGCCGGGACTTCGACCAGCGCGAGATGGTCGATCACATCGCGCGCTTCTCGGCGGCGGGGCTGCGCTCCTGCGCCACCGCCCCCAGGAGGACGCGATGAACCGCGTGTGGCCCGCGGCCGCCGCCCTGCTCGCGGTCACGGCCTGCTCGCGCGCCAACGGCAACGCCCCGCCTTCGCCCCCGCCCGGCGTCCCGGTCTCGGCCGCCGTGGCCGAAGAGCGCGACGTGCCCGTGGAGCTGCACGTCATCGGCGCCGTCGAGGCCTTCTCCTCGGTGGAGGTGCGGGCGCAGGTCGGCGGCGTGCTCGAGAAGGTCCACTTCAAGGAAGGGGACGACGTGCACCCCGGCGACCCCCTCTTCAGCCTCGACGCGCGGCCGTACCAGGCGGCGCTCGAGAGGGCGCGCGCCGCGGTGGCCCGTGACCGCGCCCAGCTCGAAACGGCCCATCGCGACCTCGAGCGTTACGCCGATCTCGTCAAGACGGGCTACGTGGCCCAGGCGGACTACGACAAGGTCCGGACCACCGCGGCCAGCCTCGAAGCCACGCTGCGCTCCGACGAGGCGGCGATCGACAGCGCCCGGGTGTCGCTCGGGTACTGCTCGATCCGCTCGCCGATCGCCGGGCGCACCGGACAGCTCAACATCCATGCCGGCAACCTGGTGGAGGAGAACGGCGACACGCCGCTCGTGGTCATCAACCAGGTGCGGCCGATCAAGGTGGCCTTCGCGGTCCCCGAGGAACACTTCGGCGCGATCCGCACAGGACAGGCGCAGGCGCCGCTTCTGGTCGCGGTCCGGCCGACCAGCGCGGCCGTCGACCCGATCGAGGGCCGGTTGACGTTCATCGACAACACCGTGGACGCCGCCACCGGCACGCTGAAGCTCAAGGCGACCTTCGCGAACGACGATCGGGCGCTGTGGCCCGGGGCGTTCGTGGATGTCTCCCTTCAAGTTTCGATGCGCCCGCACGCGGTCCTCGTCCCGTCGCGCGCCGTCCAGACCGGGCAGAAAGGCACCTTCGTCTTCGTCCTCGGACCCGACGACAAGGTCGCGGCCCGCACCGTCGCGACCGGCCCGGTGGTCGGAGACGAGACCGTCATCGAACAAGGCATCGCGGCCGGAGACAAAGTGATCACCGACGGCCAGCTGCGGCTCGTGGACGGGACGCGGGTCGCGGTCAGGCCATGAACGTCTCGGAGATCTGGATCCGCCGGCCGGTCATGACGACGCTCGTCATGCTCGGCATCCTGCTCTTCGGCGTGATGGCCTACAACCGGCTGCCGGTCTCGGATCTCCCGAACGTCGATTTCCCCACCATCCAGGTCACCGCCAACCTGCCGGGCGCGAGCCCGGCGACGATGGCCGCGGCGGTGGCGACGCCGCTCGAGCGCCAGTTCACGACCATCGCCGGCCTCGACAACATGACCTCGACGAGCGCCCTCGGCTCGACGCAGATCACGCTGCAGTTCAACCTGAGCCGCGACATCGACGCCGCGTCGCAGGACGTGCAGTCCGCCATCGCGCGCGTCTCCGGGCAGCTGCCGCCGGATCTCCCGACGCCGCCCTCGTACCAGAAGGTCAACCCGGCGGACCAGCCGATCCTCTACCTGACGCTGACCTCGCCGACCCTGCCGCTGTACACGCTCGACGAGTACGGCGAGACCCAGATCGCCCAGCGCATCTCGACCATCGGCGGGGTGGCGCAGGTGATGGTCATCGGCGCGCAGAAATACGCCGTGCGCGCCCAGCTCGACCCGCGCGCCCTGGCGTCACGCGGTGTCGGCATCGACGAGGTGACGCGCGCCGTGCAGGCCGGCAACGTCAACCTGCCGACCGGCACCCTCTACGGCGCCCACAAGGCGTTCACCGTGCAGGCGAACGGGCAGCTCATGAGCGCCGCCGAGTACGCCCCGCTCATCGTCGCCTGGAGCAAAGGCGCGCCGGTCCGCCTGGGCGAGCTGGGCCACGTCATCGACAGCGTCGAGAACGACAAGACGGCCGCCTGGTTCGTGAATCCCGACGGACCGCAGCGTTCCATCATCCTGGCGATCCAGCGGCAGCCGGGAACCAACACCGTCGCGGTGTCGCAGGCGGTGCAGGCGCTCCTGCCGATGTTCCGGAAGGACCTGCCGGCCTCGGTGTCGCTCAACGTGCTGTTCGATCGCGCCGAGTCGATCCGCGCCTCCGTGAACGACGTCAAGTTCACCCTGCTGCTGACGCTGGCGCTGGTCGTGATGGTCATCTTCCTGTTCCTGCGGAACCTGTCGGCCACCGTGATCCCGAGCCTGGCGCTGCCGATGTCCATCCTCGGCACCTTCGCGCTGATGTCGCCGCTCGGCTACAGCCTCGACAACCTGTCGCTGAGGGCGCTGACACTGTCGGTCGGGTTCGTGGTGGACGACGCCATCGTCATGCTCGAGAACATCGTGCGCCACATGGAGCGGGGCGTCCCCGCCATGCAGGCGGCGCTCGAAGGGTCGAAGGAGATCGGCTTCACCATCGTGTCGATGACGCTGTCGCTCGCCGCGGTGTTCATCCCGGTGCTCTTCATGGGGGGGCTGGTCGGGCGCCTGTTCCATGAGTTCGCGGTCGTCATCGGCACTTCGATCCTGGTGTCGGGCTTCGTGTCGCTGACCCTGACGCCGATGCTCTGCAGCCGCTTCCTGCGGCACGAAGCGCCGGGCGCCGATCGCGGCGTGTTCTACCGCATCACCGAACGCGCCTTCGAGCGATCGGTCGGCTTCTACGGCCGGACGCTGCGCTTCTGGCTGCGGCACCGGTCGATCACCCTGTGGGGGTCGCTCGGGGTGCTGGCAGCGACGGCGGCGCTCGTGTTCGTCGTGCCGACCGGATTCCTGCCGAGCGAGGACACCGGCCAGGTGTTCGCCTTCACCGAGGCAGCCGAGGGGATCGGGTTCGAGGCGCTCGTCGCGCACCAGAAAGAGCTGATGCAGGTCGTCCAGCAGGATCCGAACGTCGAGGCCTTCATGTCGTCGGTGGGCGCGCGCGGCGGCACCAGCGCCAGCAACGCCGGCACCCTCTTCATGCGCCTCAAGCCGCGCCGCGAGCGCGCCATGTCGGCGCAGCAGTTCATCGAGGCGATGCGGCCGAAGCTGATGACCGTCCCCGGCATCCGCGCCTATCTGCAGATCCCGCCGCCGATCCGCATCGGCGGCCAGCTCACCAAGAGCCTGTTCCAGTGCACCCTGCAGGGGACCGACACCGACGTGCTGTACAAGGGCGCGCAGGCGCTCGAGGAGCGCATGCGGGCGCTGCCCGGGTTCCAGGACGTCACGACCGATCTCCTGCTGAAGAACCCGGAGATCCGGCTCGACATCGCGCGCGACAAGGCGGCGGCGCTTGGTGTGACCGCCGAGCAGATCGAAGAGGCGCTGTTCAGCGCTTACGGCACCCGGCAGGTCTCGACGATCAACTCGCCGAACAACGAGTACAAGGTCATCCTGCAACTCCTTCCCGAGTACCAGAAGGACCCGACCGCGCTGTCGCTGCTGTACGTGCGCTCGTCGTCGGGGAAGCTGGTCCCGCTGGACGCCGTCGCCAAAGTCAGCATGGGAGTCGGGCCGCTCACCGTGAGCCACCTCGGCCAGCTGCCGTCGGTCACCGTGTCGTTCAACCTCGCGCCCGGCATGTCGCTCGGCGACGCCACCCGCGCGGTCGAGCGCATCGCGCGCGAGATCCTGCCGCCGACGATCACCACCGCCTTCCAGGGCCAGGCGCAGGCGTTCCAGTCGTCCCTTCAGGGCCTGGGCCTGCTGTTCGTGATGGCGATCCTGGTCATCTATCTCGTGCTCGGCATCCTGTACGAGTCGTTCATCCACCCCGTCACGATCCTGTCGGCGCTGCCGTTCGCCGGGTTCGGCGCGCTCGCGACGCTGGCGCTGTTCAAGACCGAGCTGTCGATCTACGCGGCGGTGGGCATCATCATGCTGGTCGGGCTGGTGAAGAAGAACGGCATCATGATGATCGACTTCGCCATCGAGGCGCGCCACAAGGAAGGGAAATCCGCGGAAGAGGCGATCGTCGAGGCGTGCATCGTGCGGTTCCGCCCCATCATGATGACCACGATGGCGGCCCTGATGGGAACGCTGCCGATCGCCATGGGCTTCGGGGCCGGCGCCGAATCGCGCCGTCCGCTCGGCCTCGCGGTCGTCGGCGGCCTGCTGTTCTCGCAGCTGCTGACGCTCTACGTCACCCCGGTCGTCTATGTCTGGATGGAGCGTTTCCGCGAGTGGTCGAGTCGCGGCGCCCGCCGTGCGCACCTCGAACCGGGCGCCTTGAAAGAACTCTCCCCGGCCGGGGGCCATCGGCGGTAAGATTCCCCCAAGCGTCACTCTCGAAACACGAGGCGCCACCCATGACGACCGGAGTCGTCGTTCCCGCAACGCGCGCCCGAGCCTTGCTTGTCGCCGCCATCCTGATCGCCGTGTCTGCCGGCGGCGGTCCGGTGGATGCGGCGCGGCTGCCGGTGGGGGTGCGCGGAGGCGTCAAGGTCCGATCGCAGCTCCTCCTGCGTACCGGAGACCAGGCCCCGATCCCGGCTCGCGTGCCCCAGAGCTTCGGAGGGACGCTCGGATTCCTGCCCGACGGCAGGGTGACCTTCGTCGCGGGTCAGGACGAGATGCTCGGTGTCGTCGACCACGGGAAGCCGCGCATCCTCCTGCATGCCGGCCAGAGAATCGACGGGTGCGGCGCCATTCGAGGCATCCTCTACCATGCGGCCGGCGCCGACGGAACGCTCGCGGTCTTCGTGCAGTGCAACCTGGGTCAGAAGCTCCTGCGCGTGGACGCCGATTCCGGTGCGGCGACCGTGGCCTGGCCCACGGACCCGGGCATCGGTCTGTCCATCGACGGGTATCTCGCCGGGGTGGCGGTGGACGATCAGGGGGACATCATCACCCGGGTGGGCAACGGGCTCGATTCCGACACGATTCTCCGCCTGGCGCCGGGACATCCCTCCGAAGTGCTGGTCCAAACCGGCGACGATCTCGGTGCAGGAACGCTTTCCCGCATGCGCCGCGAGCCCTCGGTCGCGCCGTCCGGCATGGTGGCCTTCGCCGCGCTCACGAGCCTCGGCAACGAGGTGGTCGCCGTCCTGCCGCCGGGAGGCACTCCCCGGGTCGTCCTCTCTGTGCCGAGCCAGTCTCCCGGAGATTTCTACGCCCCGCCGTTCTCGCTGGCCCCGCCCGCCGTCAACGCCTCCGGAGTCGTGGGGGTCCTGAGCGGGGACTCCAGTCACATCTCGGTCCGGCGCATCGATGCCGACGGCAGCGTGACCGGCGTCGGCGCCGGAGATCCGGCCCCGGGCGGAAAGACCTTCGCGGCCATCGACTGGGTCTATCCCGCGGTGGAGGCCGGCGGCGGGGTGATCTTCGGGGCGCGGTTGTCCGGGGGAGGCGGGGGGCTGTATCGCTTCGACGGTGTCGTCACCACCCCCGTCGCCGAGCAGGGTGCGAGTGGATTGTTCGACGTCGGTGATGGGTCCATCACTCCTCTTCCCTGCTCCGACGGGGCCATCCGCTTCCTGGCAGCGGACGCCGCGGGATACGGGGTCTTCGCATCGCACCAGGGGGCCATCTCAATGGAGGTGCATGCCGGCGACCCCATGGACGAGTCAGCGCGCTTCTCGAGCTTCAGCGGTTCCGGCGGGCATCTCACCTCGGGACCGTTCATGGCCTCCGACGGCGGGATCCTGTTCGATGCCTTGACGACTGGTCACGGGCGGAGTCTGTTCGTCCGGAAAACCGACGGCACGATCGCTCCTGTGGCGATCGACGGCGATCCGGCGCCTCAGGGCGGTGCTTACGTCGGGGAGATGTTCGCGTTCCATACCATCGCCGCCGGCGGCCGCGTGGCGTTCGTCGGAGGGGCGCCGGACTACTCCGGCGTGCCGAGACGAAGCCTGTTCGCCGGAGCTCCCGGGCAGCTGCAACGCCTCATGGGCGAAGGGGACGCCCTCCCGTGGTCCACGGCGGAGATCGAGTCGCTCGGACCGCCGTCGCGCATCAACTCCGGCGGCGCCATCGTCCTTCCTGTGACGATGACCGACGGCTGGACGTTCCTGATCGCCTGGGACGGCACCGGCGCCTGGTGGAAGCTCGCAGCCACGGGTGACCGCCTTCCCGACGGGGGAATCCTCTCGAATGTCGAGGGAGGTCGCCCCGGGGCGCCGCTGGCCCCTGTGCTCCTCGACGACGGCACCGTCGTGTTCGCAGCCGAAACCGTCCTCGGAGGCCCCGCGCTCTATCGCACCACGCTCGCCGCCGGGTTGGACGGCGCCGTCAGGCTCGTGGGGAATGGCGACCCGGTTCCGGGTGGCAAGCTCGAGCCGTTCCTGCCGCAGGCCTTCGCGGTCGATGGAGACGGCCGCCTGGCCTTCCAGGCGGTGCATGCGGGCGATACACACCCTGCCACGTATGCGCTGAGTTCCGGCCGTCCGCCTGTTCTCCTTCCCAATCTGCCGCCCCCCTTTCCGCCGTCACCGTTTGGAAACGGGTGGCCGCCCGATGACGCTTTTCCGAGACTGGCCATGCTGACGGCGGGCGCCGTGGTCCACGAGGAAGCAGGCGCTTTCGGTCGGAACCTGCTGCTCGACGTGCCGCGGCCGTCGCGGGCGCCTGGCGCCGGAACGGTCTTCGAGCAGACGGTCCTGGTGGGTCGAAACAATCCGTCTCCTGATGGCGGGCTGTTCGGCTTCGGGGTGGCGATGGGAGGAGGGTCTCCGCTGCCAAAACCGACGGACGGGATCCGCAGTCCGATGCGTCTCGGGTCCGACGGCGTGCGCTCCATCGTTGCGGTTGAGCCCACATCGGTCAACACGGAGATCCTGGTCCTCTTCGACGTGCAGCTCGACCGCGGCACGGGCCGCCGCGATCGGCCCTAGCTGCTTCTAGGCGGGCCGCCGCCAGGTGATGCGGTCGATGGCGCCGCGCTCGTCGTCGGAGACGAGCAGCGCGCCGTCCGGCATGACCTCGACGTCCACCGGACGGCCCCAGGCGCGTTCGCCCGTCAGCCAGCCCTCGGCGAACGTCTCGTACGACGCGGCGCGACCGCCTTCGAGGCGCACCAGCGTGATGCGGTAGCCGATGGGCGTGGTGCGGTTCCAGGAGCCGTGCTCGGCGATGAAGATCTGGCCGCGGTACGGCTCGGGGAACATCGTCCCGGTGTAGAAGCGCATCCCGAGCGCCGCCACGTGGGGCCCGAGCTTGCGCTCGGGGGGCGTGCTGCCGGCGCAGCCTCTCTCTTTTCCGAACTGCGGATCGGGGATGTCCCCGCCGTGACAGGCGGGGAAGCCGAAGTCCATGCCGCTTTTCGGCGCGCGGTTCAGCTCGTCGGGCGGCCGGTCGTCGCCCAGCATGTCGCGGCCGTTGTCGGTGAACCACAGCTCGTGCGTTTCGGGATGCCAGTCGAAGCCGACGGTGTTGCGGATGCCGCGCGCGAACACCTCGAACCCCGAGCCGTCCGGCTTCATGCGGGTGAT
>DASYQE010000207.1:0-8003 GCA_036005805.1 Candidatus Polarisedimenticolia bacterium
GAGCCGGTCGTGCAGCTCGTCGAGGCTGGCGCCCTGAGAGTGGGCGCCGGGCCAGCCGGGGACATAGCCGACGTAGAGGCCGCTGTCGAGGTCGCGCTCGACGACGGCGTTGTAGACGCGCAGACTGGGCTTGTCGATCATTCGAACCTCCGGATGAGTCCGATCACCACCCCCTGGATCTGGATGTCTCCTTCGCTGACGAAGAACGGCTTCATGCGCGCGTTGGCGGGGCGCAGCTCGATGCGGTCGCCTTTGCGGTAGTACTGCTTCACGGTGGCGTCGTCGCCGAGGAGCGCGATGACGGTCTGGCCGTTGCGCGCGTCGCGCTGGCGCTTGACGATGATGATGTCCCCTTCGCGGATGCCGTCGTCCACCATGCTGTCGCCGACGACCTTCAGCGCGAAGTGGTCATCGCCGCGCAGCAGGGTCTCGGGCACTTCGACGGTGTCGGGAGTCTCGATCGCCTCGATGGGACGCCCGGCGGCGACCGTGCCGTGCAGCGGGATGGTCCGCTGCAGCGGGCCGGGGTCGGTCAGCTCGAGCGCCCGCTTGCGGTTCCCCCACGGGCTCTTGATGTGCCCCTTCTCCTCGAGCCGCTTGAGGTACTTCTGCACCGAGTTGTAGGAGCGGAAGCGGAAGGCCTTGCGGATCTCCTCGTACGAGGGGGCCATGCCCCGCTCGCCGATGAACCGCTTGATGTAGTCGTAGACCGCCTGCTGCTTTTCGGTGAGGTCGGTGATTTCCGCCATGCGGGTGCGCCTCGCTGCGCGGCGGCGCCTGGGTCCCGTCCGACCGTGACCGGGCGTGCCGCGATGACCCGCAGCATGGGGGTAAATCAGGCGAATGTCAAGAGGGTTTCGAAGTGTAAGTCCGGCGCGGCTTCCGAGGGAGCCAGGGGTGAAAGTCGGGCGCCCTGGAAAACCTCCGACGGACACCCGCCGGTGACGGGAGGGTATCACCGGTGGCGTCGGAAGAGGACTCCCCGCTGGGTCGTCAATGACTGCGGCTGCGATGGGAGCCCGAGTGGGAGTGCTTGCCTCCCCGTTTCGAAGCTCCGGGCGAGTTGGAGATGCGCGCCGCGCGCGCCTTGCTCATCCCCTTCTTGCGCAGGCCTTCGTACTGCTTGGGATTCTTGACGGACGAACCGTGGCTGTGTCCCGGCATGACTCTCTCCTTCTGCCGGACAGGACATCTTCGTCCGGCACCGGAGAGACTTGCATCAGGCTCGCCAGGACGAAGCCGGCGAACGCTTCCGCCCGCCGTTCCGACGCGGGCTTGCGTAGCAGCACGGAGCCGGGAGTGCGGGCCCGGCGCGTCCGCTAGTTGTTGCTCCCCTGCGGGGTCTCCATCTTCTTCATGACACCCTCGATCGCCTTCTTCATGCTGAGAGTGTCGGCCCCCTGGCTCGGCGGGAACTCCTGCAGGCTCTTGAGGTGCGCGGCGCCGCACCGCCGCATCGATGCGGCCGGGCCGTTCGACGGGACCTCAGTTCGGAGGCGGCGGTGATCCGCCTCCCGGCGGTGGCTGGCCTCCCGGCGGACCGGACGGCGGGAACGCCGGCGGCGCGATCGGGCGCCCCTGCTCATCGGTGGAAGGCATGCTCATCCCGCCGGTCATGCCTCCCTCGGGAGGCGAGATGACGTTGCCGTTGGCGTCCTTCCACAGGGTGAAGGTGAAGAAGATCGGCTTGTCGGGGTCGAGACGCGCGTCGGCGACCTGCGTCATGTCCCCCTGGGGGAAGCGGGTCATGAGCGCCCGCAGCGGCTCGGCGAACGGACGGGCGTACTCGACGACGAAGGTGACGGTGTGCGGCGTCTTCAGCACGTCGTCGAGGCTCACCTTGCGCGTGTCGGTCAAAAGCTTCACCCGCGGGCGGGCGCCGATGAGGTAAGTCAGCGTGTCCACGCGCAGGGTGTGCAGCACCACGACGCTCTGGTCGGCGGGGAGCGAGCGCACGAACATCCCCATGATCGTCTGCGTGCCGCCGAAGTGCTGCATGGCGCGCTCCGATCGCCCGGCCAGGAGGAACAGGTTGCTGAATCCCTGGGCGCACGCGAGCACGAGCAGCCCGGCGCTGGCGGCGGCGCCGATCCACGTCGTCAGGGGCGGCCACAGCGCGGCGATGTCGTCCCAGACGCGCACCAGCAGGAGCGCCGCGCACAGCACGAGGCACGGCAGGATCATCAGGAGCCGCGTCAGGCTCGGCCCGAGCCAGCCGATGGTCAGCCACGTCGCCAGCACCAGGAAGACGAGCAGCGCCGGCGCGTCGCGCAGCTCGCCGGGCGTCGACCCGGCGTCCCTTCGGCTCGAGGCCGGCTTCGAGAACGCCATCCCCGCGACGAAGATCAGTCCGAGCGCCGAGAACGCCGCCAGGATCAGCGTGTCCGGCTCGAGGCCGATGATTCCGTAGGTCGGGCTGATGCCGTCGCTGATGAACGCGTCGTTCTGGATGACGGCGTAATCCATGGGGTAATACTGCGGCATGGTCATGGCGTGGAAGATGTTGAGCGCCCAGTTGGTCTTGGGCGGGGTGGCCGCGTAGGCGCCGCGCATCAGGAACCCCAGCGGCGACATCCCGGAGAAGAGCATCACGAAGAGGAACCCGGCGGCGGCGAGCCCCGCCCCCGCGAGGAGCGACTTGAAGTTCCAGCCGGTTCGCCGGCGCAGCGTGCGCCAGACATAGAAGGCCGCGATGGCGATCGGCACGGCGCGGAAGGTCGTGTAGGTCCAGAAGCCGAGCCCGAGCGCCAGGCCCCAGAGGACGTGGTCCGCGATCCGTCCGGTCCGCAGCGCCCGCAGGAACAGGCCCGCGGTCAGCAGCATGAACAGGGGCGCGAGGATGGTCCGCTCCCCGACGCGGCTGTACAGCAGGTGCCACGGCGACACCGCCAGGAAGAACAGCGCCACCAGCGCGACGCGCACGCCGAAGAACGCGCGGGCGAAGAAATAGAGCGCGACGAGCGTCAGCATCGCCACGAAGATCGACACGGCGCGCAGCGGGAAGACGGCGTCGGCCAGCGGGTCGCTGATGGTGCGCGCATTGAGACCGAACAGCGCCGGCAGCGCCCGCAGGACGTTCAGCCCGAGGCCGGGATTGCGATACGACAGGGCCGCGAGCTCGTGGAACATGGTCTCGCGGTTCAGCCCGCGCTCGGTGACGGTCGCGAATGTCTTGCCCTGCGCGATCTCGTTCGCCTCGATGGCGTTGATCGCCTCGTCGTTGTTGAGCCCCCACGGGATGAGGTCGATGCGATAGAGGCGCAGCCACAACCCCCCGACGAGGATCAGGCCGAACAGCCACCACTCCGCGTTGCCGCGCAGCCAGGCGTCGATGTCGAGGAGGAAGCCCCGGCTCGTCCCCCCGGCGGCGGCGCCCGGCTCCTCCGCGCCCGTCGCCACCCCGCCGGGAACCGTCGTGTCATCCGGTCCCAGCGGCTCCGGCGCCTCCGCACGGCGGCCCGACGCGCCACGGATTCCCGCTCCGCCGGCGCACATGCCGATCACCAGAAGCGCGAACGCGACGAGATAGAGCAGGACGCCCGGGAGAATGGTCACCCAGGCCTTCTCGGTCCGCAGCGACACCAGGAACTGCGCCGCGAAGCCGACGCCGGCGGCCAGCGGAATGCCGAGCCGCGCCACGATGGGAGGAATCCAGCCGGGAATCGCCGGCCGCCCGCCCTCGTTCTTCCTGCGCGCGCGCGTCATGGGGTCGAGAGTCTAGTCGATGTCCTCTAGTCGATGTACCCGAGGGAACGCAGCCGTTCGCGCGTCTCGTCGTCGAGGACGACCTCCTGATCGGCAGCGGCCGGGCGCGTGCGCCAGAGGCGATACCCGGCGCCCTGTCCCGGCCCTTCGGGGGGCGGCTCGAAGACGCGCGGCGCGGCGCCGGCCCCCCCGTCGAGCCGCAGCGGCAGCATCGCGGCCGGGGTCCCGGCGCCGCCGAGGCGGACGTGCTCCGGCTGCGCCCGCCCGTCGACGCGCAGCTCGAAGGTCACCGTCGCGGTCTCCGGTGCGACGGTGAAGACGAGGCCGCTCTCCGCCTTCTCGTCGAGATCGGCGAACGACAGAGTGTCCGGCTTCTCCAGCCGGTAGGCGCCGCCATCGTGGGACAGGGGCACGACGCTGCGGAAGATGCCGCTCGTGGTGATGCGGCCGTCGAAGCGGCGGCCGCGGCCGTCGCTCTTCCAGCGGACGTTCCAGCCCCCGGCGAGCAGGTCCGGTCGCGCGAAGAGAGCGCGCGTCAGCCGCGCCCGATCGTCGGGACGCTGCGAGGCCAGGTCCTGCTGCTCCCGCGGATCGGCCGCCAGGTCGTAGAGCTCGGAGCGGCTCTCGTCCATGACGTGGATGAGCTTGAGGTTCCCTTCGCGCACCGCGCGCCGATAGGCATTGAGCCGCACCGTCTCGCTGATCACCATCCGGCCGGCCGCCGGCCCCGCCCCTCCCATCGCCCCGCGCAAAAGTGGCAGGAGGCTCTTTCCTTCGACGCCGGCAGGCACAGCCACGCCGGCGATCTCCGCGAACGAGGGCAGCAGGTCGATGCCGCTCACCGGCAACGTGACCTTGTGTCCCGCCGGCCGCTGGTCGGCGCCGTTGTCGGGCGCGCCGCCCTGCGTCCCGCGCGGCGGAACCACCACCAGCGGCACGTGCAGCACCTCCTCGTACATCTGCCGGCCGTGCCCGATGGAGCGGTGGTCCTTGAACTCCTCCCCGTGGTCGGCGGTGACGACGATCCAGGCGCGACCGCTGCGGCCTTCCTTCTCGATCCCCTCGACCAGCCGCCCGATGTTCGAATCGACGAAGCGGATCTCGCCGTCGTAGCGGGCCAGCAGGAAGTTGCGGTAGTCGTCGGGGAGCGGCACCGACGGGTCCTGGAATTTCGACAGGCTGTCCCACGTGGCGTCGAGCGCGCCGTGGTACTCGGCCGGGAAGAGATCGCGGGTCGCCTCGGGCGGCTCGTACGGCCAGTGCGGGTCGAAGTAATGGACCATCAGGAAGACCGGCTTGCCATCCTGCCGCCGCAGCCAGTCGAGCGCCGCGTCGGTGACCCGGTCGGCGGGCGGCTCGAACTTCGCCTCGGGACGGTACTCGGGCCGCGTCAGGCCGAAGTCCTCGAACTGCTCGAAGCCCCGGCCGAAGCCGAACGGCGCCGTCACGTAGATGTGCGACACGAAGCCGCCGGTGGCGTAGCCGCGCTGCTTCAGCAGCTCGGCCAGCGTCGGCACGTCCGCCCCGAGGCGCAGGCCGTCGTTCTCCACCCGGTGCGAGGACGGCGTGCGGCCGGTGACGATGGACATCATCGACGGCAGCGTCCAGGGCGCCGCCCCCCAGGCGGACTCGAAGATCACCCCGCGCGACGCCAGCAGGTCGATCTGCGGCGAGGTCGGCCGCTCGTAGCCGTAAACGCCGAGGTGATCGGCGCGCAGCGTGTCGACGACGACGAGGACGATGTCGGGACGCGCCGGATCGGGAGGCTTCGCCGGACAGCCGCAGAACAGCAGGAAGGCGATGGACCAGGCGCCGAGCGCGGACCGGCGAGTCATGCGTCGACCCGCGCCGTGCGCGTCAGCGCGCGCCGGGACGGGCGTTCTTCCCCGCGCGCGTCCGCGTCTCCCGGCGTGCGGCGGACTTGCCGGCGCGCGGCTGCATCTCCCGGGCGGCGTGCGGCGCACGGCCGGCCGCGTCGCGCGCGTCGTGCGCCAGGCGTCCGCCGACGAAGGTCATGACCGGCCAGCCGCGCAGCTTCCAGCCGGCGAACGGCGTGTTGCGCGAGCGCGACTCGAAGCGGTCGGGTTCCACCGCGCGGGTGGTCTGCGGATCGATGACGGTGAGATCCGCGTCGGCGCCGACGGCCAGGGTCCCCTTCTTCAGCCCGAGGATGCGGGCGGGGTTGAGGGCCATCAGCTCGACCATGCGGGACAGGTCGATGTGCCCGGGGCGCACCAGCCGGTCCATCACCAGCGCGACCGCCGTCTCGAGGCCGACGATGCCGAACGGCGCGTCGTCGAACTCCACCAGCTTCTCGTCGGCGTGGTGCGGCGCGTGGTCGGTGGCGATGACGTCCACGGTGCCGTCTTCGAGGGCGTGCAGGAGAGCGAGACGGTCCTCCTCGGCGCGCAGCGGCGGATTCATCTTGGTCGCGGAGTCGTAGCGCGAGCGGACCACTTCCTCCTCGGTCAGGACGAGGTGATGCGGCGTCGCCTCGCAGGTGACCTTCGCCCCCTTGGCGCGGGCGCGGCGCACCTCGTCCAGGCTGGCGCGGGTGCTCAGGTGCGCCAGGTGCAGCCGTCCTCCCGTCAACTCCAGCAGGCGCAGGTCGCGCGCCACCATGATGCTCTCGGACGCCGCCGGGATCCCCTTGAGGCCGAGCAGGGTCGAGGCGGTCCCCTCGTTCATCGCGCCCCCGGCGGACAGGCTCTTGTCCTCGCAGTGGTTGATGACCGGGATGTCGAACAGGCGCGTGTACTCGAGCGCCATGCGCATCAGGTGCGACGACGACACCGGCCGCCCGTCGTCCGACACCGCCACGGCTCCGGCGCGCACCATGTCGCCGATCTCCGCCAGCTCCTCCCCGGCCGATCCCTTGCTGACGGCGCCGATCGGGTAAACATTGACGGCACCGCGACGGCGCGCCTCGGCCACGATGTACTCGGTCACCGACAGGTTGTCGTTCACCGGCTCGGTGTTGGGCATGCAGGCCACCGACGTGAAGCCGCCCGCGGCGGCGGCGCGCGTGCCGGTCTCGATGACTTCCTTGTGCTCCTGCCCCGGCTCGCGCAGGTGGACGTGCATGTCCACCAGCCCCGGCGTCACGATCCGGCCGGCCAGGTCGACCACGTGCGCCCCTGCGGGCGCCGGTTTCTCCGCGCCGCGCTCCGCCCTGGCAACGCCGCGCCCCTTCGATCCCGACGAGTCGGCGACCCGCGCGCCGACCGGGCGCAGCTCCGCGATGCGGCCGTTGACGATCAGGATGTCGTGCGGGCCGTCGAGGCCCTGCGACGGGTCGACGACGCGGCCGTTTCTAAGAAGCCAGCTCGCCAAGGCTCCCTCCCGCCAGCAGGTACAGCACCGCCATGCGCACCGCCACGCCGTTCGTGACCTGCTCGAGGATGACCGAGGCCGGCCCGTCGGCGACGGCGCTGTCGATCTCGACCCCGCGGTTCATCGGGCCGGGGTGCATGATGATCGCGTCCTTCTTCGCCAGCCGCACCCGCTCGCGCGTCATGCCGAAGAGGTTGAAGTACTCGCGCGCCGACGGGAAGGCGCTTCCCTTCTGCCGTTCGCGCTGCACGCGCAGCATCATGACCACGTCGGCCCCCTCGATGGCCGACTCGACCCTGAGATGCACCTCGGCGCCGAGCGACTCGAGGCCGATCGGCACCAGCGTCGGCGGGCCGCACAGCCGCACCGTCGCTCCCATGGTTTTCAGGCAGAACAGGTTGCTGCGCAGCACGCGGCTGTGCATGAGATCCCCGACGATGGCGATGGTCAGCCCGGAGAGCCGCCCCTTGCGCTCGCGGATGGTGTAAGCGTCGAGCAGCGCCTGCGTCGGGTGCTCGTGCCAGCCGTCGCCCGCGTTGATGATCGCCGAGCGGCAGTGCCGCGCCAGGAAGTGCGGCGCGCCGCTCGCCTTGTGCCGGATGACAATCATGTCCGGCGACATCGCCTCGAGGTTGCGCGCCGTGTCGAGCAGCGACTCCCCCTTGGTGACGCTCGAGGTGGAGGGGCTGAAATTGAGCGTGTCGGCCGACAGGCGCTTCTCGGCGATCTCGAACGACGAGCGCGTGCGCGTCGACGGCTCCATGAAGAAGTTCACCACCGTCTTGGCGCGCAGGGTCGGCACCTTGCGCACCGGGCGCGTGGCGATCTCGGCCATGACGCGCGCCGTGTCGAGCACGAGCGTGATCTCGTCCGCCTCGAGCCCCTGGATGCCGAGCAGGTGCCGCTCCTTGAGCGACGTGCGGGGACCGGGAGGCGGCTCGGGGCGCGCCACACCGGCGGCCGCC
>DASYQE010000208.1:0-3824 GCA_036005805.1 Candidatus Polarisedimenticolia bacterium
GACGTGGCCGCCGGTCATGCTGATGGCCTTGTCGAGGATGTTGCGGATGATGATCGAGTCGGCGGTGAAGCTCGAGCCGTTGTGATCGATGCCGTCGTCCCCGCCGTCGGCGAAGACGCTGCGGCGGAGGGTCTGGGTCGAGGCCGGGCCGTCGACGTGGATGAGATCGCCGTCGAGGTTCGCCGGCTCCGGCGCCCAGCCGGTGGCCGTCCACCAGGAGTCCTCGACCAGCAGCGTGTGGCCGTTGCCGTTGAACTCGGCCCCGATGCCGTTGCGCGACAGCAGGCTGCGGCGCACGGTGTACTGGCCGTTCCCGGGCCCGGCGAGCGCCATGCCGTCGTTGTCGACGAGGGTCGAGTCCTCGAGCAGGAACGAGTGGTTGTCGCCGAAGGAGAGGATCGGCGGCCGCGGGTGCGACACGACCACGCCGTTGCCGGCGCCGGTCAGGAAGACGTGCCGGTAGGTGGACGTGCCGGGGCCGAAGTGGTGCAGGCCGCGCCAGGAGTTCGGGTTCGAGGCGCCGCCCGACTGGGTCAGCGTCATCGCGGCGGGGCCGGCGGCCGAGTAGAAGAAGATCGGGTCCGCCTCGGTGCCCAGCGCGCTCACCGCGCCGTTGACGGTCACGAGCGTCCCGTTGTCGAGCCCGCCGGTCGTGTCGACCATCACCAGCGTGCCGGGGTTGATGGTCAGCGTGCTGCCGGAGGGAACCGTCGCGTTGCCGGTCAGGCGGATGAACTCGCTCGGGCCCCACGTCAACCCGGCGCCGGAGAGCGTCCCGGAGAGGGCGCGGTAGGTCGGAGCGGGCACGATGGTCACACGCCGCGACGCAGTGAGCGCGCCGAGGGTCACGGTGACGTCGATGTCCCCGGCCGCCTCGGCGGCGCCGTTGTCGAGCGTGAAGGAGATGCTGCCGACGCCGTTGTAGAAGCGGATCGAGTCGGCCGGCACCGCCGTGTGGCTCTCGAAGGTCGTGACCGTGATCGGCACCGGGGCGCCGTTCGACACCCGCACCGCGGAGATCGCCCCGAGGTCGTCGCAGTGGTCGGTGATGATGCGGTGGATCGGGTCGAGGATCTCGGCCCGCACGGTGAGGGTCTTGTCGCCCGCCATCCGGCGCGGCGCTTCGAGGCGCAGGCTGTTCACCAGCGACCCCGGCGGGTTGTAGATGACCGTCCGCTCGATGCGGGCCGTCTCGGCGCCGGCGGCGTCCCACTGCTGCACCAGGATGTTGTTGATCCCGGGGGCGAGCGTGAACGGCCGCGACCAGGTGCCGGCGAAGACGCTGTAGGACGCGTTCACGCCGTTGACGGTGACGCGATAGGTGCCGCACTGGTTGAGCGTGCCGCTGAGGGACAGCGCCGGGCTCGCCGCGGTGTAGGGGCTCGAGGGCACGCCGCCCAAGGTGAAGTTGCGCTGGATTTCCCCGTTCACGAAGGCGATGCGGGCGGCCACCCAGGACTTGAACTGGGCCTTCTTGGTCGCGTCGGCGATGGCGTTCGGCAGCGCGTCGATGCGCGCGTCCATCGCCGCCTGCGTGAAGGTGGTGTTCAGCAGGTCGCAGATGCCGCCGACGAAGCGGCCGGCGTACGCGTTGTTGCGCACGAAGCGCTGCGCGTTCTGCACCGTCGTGCGCCAGATGGTCTCCTGGGCGAAGGTCCCGAAGCCGCCGAACGTCGAGTCCATGTCGCGCGGGATGAACTTGACGTTGGTGCCGAGGGGCGACGTGGGCGGCTCGAAGTACAGGTAGAAGTCGTCGCCGGTGTCGCGGTAGATGCCCCCTTCCTGGTTGACCAGGAGCATGTTGACCGCGAAGTAGCGCGCCCACTCCAGCTCGTCGGCGGAGGCGTTGACCGCCGTCTCGTACGACGCGTCCGGGGTGGTGTCGGGATCGAGGACCGACGTCATGCCGATGAGATCGGTCCAGATGTCATCGGTCTCGTTGGTCTCCTTCTCGTACGATCCCCGGTAGCTGTCCGGGTTGGTGCCGAGGTACTGGAGATCGCCCGAGAGCACCCCCTTGTAGATGTTGCCGGTGTCGCGCCGGACGCACGTCTGCCCGGACGGGCACTCGCTGTCCGCCGAGCAGGTGGTCAGGCTCACCGAGCACGCGCCGGGGAAGCGCAGCGGCGTGATTGCGCCGCCCTGCGAGTCGAGGAAGTCCTCGTCCTCCTTCTCGACGTTGACCATGGCGTAGTCGTCGATCCCGCCGTGGCTGAGGGGGTTCGTGTCGAGGCGGACGAACTGCGCCTTGGCCACCGGGATGGAGCCGCCGAACGCCGAGCCGAAGAAGCCGTAGCCCATGAACTGGCGGTCCGGCTCCTGCGCCATCAGGTTCATCTTGGTGATCGGGAAGCCCAGCTCGGAGTTGAGCGGGGTGCTGGCCGGGAAGCTGATGCGGAAGGAGTGCGGGTGCTGGTTGAGGCTGCTCTGCCCGCGGTAGCGCTCGACGATGTTGTAGAACAGCTCGCAGGCGCCGCTCGGCGGCGTGCAGCGCACGAAGGTCGCGTCGTGCTCGTCCTCGTTGTGCGCGTCCTGCAGCGTGCGCACGTGCTGCGTCGTGATCAGGTGGTAGTGCGGGAAGTCGATCGCTGCCGGGCCGCTCGAGAACTTGGCGAGGAAGGTCTGCGACGGGTTGGCTCCGGCCGCCAGGGTGTCGTTCCCCGGCGGCGCCGCCGAGGCCGAGGTTCCGTCGCTGGCGCGCAGGGTGAAGTCGAGCCGCGCTCCGTCCGGCAGGCCCGGCACCGTCGCGCCGAAGCGGGAATCCCCCGCGGCGCCGTCGCCGTGCAGCCCGTCGTCGAACATCGGCGTCGAGCTGTAGGCGATGGTCGGATCGAAGTCCTGGCGGTAGTACAGGGTGACCGTCGGAGCCGCCGGCTGGTCATCGAACACCAGCGCGCTGATGGTGATCGTCTGGTTCGGCGCCGGCAGGATCGGCGTGTGCGAGGGCGAAGCGATGATCGGCGGCGGCGCCGCCAAAAACGTCGAGTTCTGCGCTCCCGGCGTGCCCCAGTTCAGCAGCGACGCGCGCCAGGCGCCGCCGAACTGGTTCGGCAGGTTCGGGTTCACCAGCTCGAGCGACGGACCGTCCCCGTCGGGAGGATTCGGCCAGGCGCCGCTGTCGCCGTAGGTGATCGAATCGATGATGTTGCCGGCCGTGTCGGCGATCGCCACCGTCTCGCCGCCGTTCGACAGCGAACCCGAGGCCCAGGCGATGGAGCCGGCGTAGCCGGTGTTGGCCTGGATCTCCGCCGGCACCTTGGCGAAGACGACGTAGGCGCCCGGGGCGATGTTCGTGCCGCCGGGGAAGGTGCCGGTGATGCCGGCCGCGAAGGTCCAGCCCGACATGTTCACCGTGGCGGCGCCGGCGTTGTACAGCTCGAGGAACTCGGCGTCCGGGGTGGCGTCGGGCGGGTGATAGTGCAGCTCGTTGATGACGATCGCGACGCCGGTCGAGAGGGTCCAGGAATCGCCGGAGAACGCGACGGCGCCGGCGAGGATGCCGGCGCCGGAGAGCGTCACGGTCACCGAGCCGGGGGCCGGAGCGGCAAAGCCGGAGAAGACGTACGGCCCCGTCCCGGCGCCGCCGGAACAGGAGGCGCAGGAGAGCGTGGTCGCCGGGGAACCGCCGACGCTGAGCTTCGCCGCGGTGACGCCTGTGACGGATGTCGTGAAGGTGACCGACACGGAGGCGAGGCTCGCGACCGCGGTGCGGCGCGCCGGAATCTCGCTCTCGACCGCCGGGGCGTTGGAGAAGACGCTGTTCTGCGCGCCGGGCGTCCCGTAGTTGCCCGTCGAGGCGGCCCACGAAGCGCCGGCGTTGTTGT
>DASYQE010000209.1:0-25684 GCA_036005805.1 Candidatus Polarisedimenticolia bacterium
CACGTCGCACTGGCCCGCCGACGCGCGGCAGATGGTCGTCGCCGTCAGGTAGCCGTCCTTGCATGCGCCGGCCCCGTCACACGAGTCGGTGCCGTCGCAGGCGCCGCCGTTCGACGTCCCGACGCAGCTCGTGGTCTCGGAAGCGAACCCGTCCGCCGGGCAGGCGCCCGACGTCCCGGTGCAGCTCTCCGCCACGTCGCACTGGCCCGCCGACGCACGGCAGATCGTCGTCGCCGTCAGGTACCCGTCCTTGCACGCGCCGTGTCCGTCGCACGAGTCGGTGCCGTCGCAGGCGCCGCCGTTCGACGTGCCGGTGCACGTCGTCGTCTCCGGCTGGAACCCGTCGTCCGGACACGCCCCAGATGTTCCGGAGCAGCTCTCGGCCACGTCGCACTGGCCCGCCGAGGCGCGACAGATGGTCGTCGCCGTCAGGTAGCCGTCCTTGCACGCGCCGTTGCCGTCGCACGAGTCGGTGCCGTCGCAGGCGCCGCCGTTCGAGGTCCCGGTGCAGGTGGTGGTCGACGGAGCGAACCCGTCCGCCGGGCACGCACCCGAAGTCCCGGTGCAGCTCTCGGCCACGTCGCACTGGCCCGCCGACGCGCGGCAGCTCGTGGTCGAGGACTTGAACCCGTCATTGCACACGCCGTTGCCGTCGCACGAGTCGGTCCCGTCGCAGGCACCACCGGTCGAGGTCCCGTTGCAGGTCGTGGTCGACGGAGCGAAGCCGTCGGCCGGGCAGTCGTTGGTGCTGCCGGTGCAGCTCTCGGCGACGTCGCACTGGCCCGCGGAAGCGCGGCAGATGGTCGTCGAGGGCTTCTTGAGATCCGTGCAGCCCGCGTGCGTCCCGTCGCAGACGTCGGGAACGTCACAGACGCCGCTGCCGGGACGGCACTCCGTCCCCGCGTTGCCCGGCGTGAACACGCAGACGCCCACGCCGTTCTGGACCTGGCAGGAGTCGAGGGTGCAGATGTCGTTGTCGTTGCAGACCTTGGTGGCGCAGGGATTGATGGTCGGGGTCACGGTCAGGGGAGTGCAGTCGCACTTCGACCCGGTTCCGGCCTGCTGAAGGGTGGTGCAGGAGACCTTGTGATTCGCGTTCTGCTCCCAGACGCGGCACGACGGAATGACCAGGTTTCCACTCGACACGTTGCAGCGGACCGACACGTTGGTGGTCCAGTCGACCGGACCGGTCACGGCATCGAGGTCGCCGCAGGTGTCGGTGGTCGCGGGGGTGTCGGCGTGACCATTGGGATCCAGGCTCTGGAAGAGATCGTCGTC
Organism: Candidatus Polarisedimenticolia bacterium; assembly: GCA_036005805.1. Lineage (GTDB taxonomy): Bacteria > Acidobacteriota > Polarisedimenticolia > Gp22-AA2 > Gp22-AA2 > DASRAU01. Next base: position 1,279 of record DASYQE010000209.1, read on the forward strand.
CGCATCCGGATACGCGAAGCTGTCCCCCTGGTTCTGCATGGCCGCCGCTCCGGAGCAGACGAGCGCGGTGCTCGGCTCCTGGACGGTGCCGCCGTCACCCGAGACGAACAGCCCCAGGTCGTACCGCTGGTTGGCGGTCGAGGCGTACGCCGTGCTGATCTGGACGAGGATGTTGTCGGTCAGGGACTCGCAGACGTCCTGCGCGCAGGTGTCCCCCGCGGCGCAATTCGCGTTCGTGATGCACGGCGAGCCGGTCGACACGCCCAGGTGATAGCAGACGTTGAGAATGGTGACGGCCTTGACGGTCGTCGTCACGTCGTTGGCCGTGCACGAGTTCAGATTGTCAGGGCACGTCGCGGAAGGCAGCGTCACCGGGTTGACCCCGGCGAACACGGCTCCCGCCGCACCCAACGTACAGATGCATGCCACCAGCAGGAAGAAACGCCACGTCCTCGTCATTTCAAGACCCCCAGATTGGGATATTCGTCGGCAGTGTGACTGCGCGCAGACACACCACTCCTGGCCCGCCATGCGGGTGGATTGATGCCCTCTGCTTTCTCAATGGATAAGCGACTGGCTCGGCCCTGCCATCGCGCACGCGTTTCCTGTCAGGGACCCCCGCCCCTGCGTGGCGCAATGACTCCTCAGTTGGGTGGGACTACTCCGACCGTTACAACTTCCCCCTCAACGACCCCTTTTCATATTGCGGCGAATTTTGATGCGGTAATACGATATCCAGAGGCCGCTGTCAAGATGATTCGTCAAGAGATCTTTTTCGGACCTCGGAATCCGGCCCGATCCGCATGTGTGGATGGGGATTTCCTGAGGCCGTCGTCAAGGGACCGTCGGGATCCTGTCCGTCAGGGGGTCAATGGACGGCGGGAGCGACCGGGGTGGCCGAGCCGACGCGATCGACCTGTCCGGTGAGGGCCAGCACGTCGATCTCCGACTGGACGAGCGCCTCCACCGCATCGAGGCGGGCCTGGCGAGCGGCAGCACGGGTGCGCGACGCATCGAGCAGGTCGAGGATGTCGGACGCCCCTTCGCGGTAGGCGTCCTCCGACATCCGGCGCAGGTCGGGCAGGCGCCCCATCACGTCCCGATCGAGCTGATCGAGGGCGCCGCGGCGCTCGCGCAGGACCGCGAGCGCGCGGTCGAGGTCGGCGCGGGTCTCGGCGGTGATCGCGGCCGTTTCGAGCTCGGCGGCGCCTGATCGCGCCGAGGCGCGGGCGATCCCGCCCTGGCCGCGATCGAACACGGGCAGCCCGAACGACAGACCGGCGACGAACGAGTCGCTCGCGGCGTCCTGGGTGAACTGGCCCCCCGCCTGCAGCACGGGGACCGGCAGGCGCTCCTTCTTCGCCAGGTCGATTCCGGCGCGCGCCGCCTCCGATTCGCGCCGCACCGCCAGAAGCGCCGGCAGTTTTTCGCTCGCGGCCTGCCAGAGCGCCGCTTCGTCGTGCGCGTCGATCCCTTCCGGGGCCAGCTCCCCCGTGGCCACCGGGTGCCAGCCGGGATCGCCGACGAGGATCGCCAGCGCCCCCGACGCCTCCCGGACCTCGGCGCGCGCCGCCGCCAGCTCGGCTTCGCGCGCGCGCCGCTCGAGATCGATGCGCAGCGCGTCGTACGCGCTCTTGTCCCCCGCCGCGGCGCGCCCCGTGACGATGTGCGACACGCTCTCGAGATCCGTGCGCTCCTCGTCGAGGATGCGCACCCGCTCCTGGGCGGCGAGCAGCCCCGTGAAGGCCGAGCGCGCCTGCCGCAGCCGCTCGGCGATCGCCGCGTCGGTCGTCGCCTGCGCTGCGGCGACCTCGAGGTCGGCGGCGCGCTTGCGCTCGCTGAGCTGGCCGAAGATCAGCAGCGGCTGGCCGAGGACGAAGGCGCGCTCCTCGGCGGCCCCGGTGTTGGTGCCGCTCGTCAGGTGCGTGCTCGAGAAGTCGAGCTCGGGGTTGGGATGGACGCGCGCCGCGGTCCGCTCCGCCGCCGCGATGCCGACACGCGCCCGCTCCACGTCGCTGCGCGGGCTCCTCTCCCGCACCAGCCGCAGCACCTCGCCGAGGCCGACCGGCTCTCCTTCCGCCGCGGCGCCGGTGGCGGGCACGGTCGCGCCGATCGGCGCGGCGGACCATCCGGTCGGCGTGTCGGCCGGCGGCGCGGCAGCGACCGGGGGCGCCGGAGCTTCCTGCGCGGGGACGGCGGCCGGCGCGGCCGCCGTGCCGGCGAGGGCGAGCGCGAAGACAACGGCGTCGATCACACGAACACCCCGGCCTCGGGCGCGGGGGCGGTGGCGCGGCGCACGAGGAGCGAATGGATCACCGGCAGGACGAAGAGGGTCACGACGATCGAGGTCGCGAGACCGCCGATGATGACCACGGCGAACGGGCGCTGGATCTCGCTTCCGACTCCCTGCGATACCGCCATCGGCGTCAGGCCGAGGATGGCGAGCGAAGCGGTCATCAGCACGGCCCGGAAACGAGCGGACGCCCCCTCCAGGATCGACTCCTCGAATCCGGCACCGGCGGCGCGCGATGTGTCGACGGCGCTGATGACCAGAAGCGCCGCCAGCGAGACCTGGCCCAGGAGCGCGACGAACCCGACCGCCGCGCTCACCGACAGCGGGATGCCGCACAGCCTCAGGGCGAACACCCCGCCGGTCATGGCGAACGGCGAGGACAGGGCGACTGCGACGGCGCTCCATACCGACTGCAGCGACATGGACAGGAGGGCGAAGACCACGAGGAAGGAGATCGGCACGATCACCGCCAGCCGGCTCATGGCGCGGGCCTGGCTCTCGAACTCACCGCCCCAGACGAAGTAATGCCCGGCGGGCGGCGGGACTTCCTTCGAGACCGCGGCGATGGCGTCCTTCACGACCGATCCCATGTCGCGGCCTTCGACGTTGAACTTCAGCGCCAGGAAGCGGCTGCCGCCTTCGCGGGCGATCATGGCGCGCCCGGAGACGACGCCGATGTGGGCCAGGCTGCCGAGCGGGACGCGCGCGTCCCCCGCCGGGACCTGGATGGCGGCGATGCGCGACGGGTCCTGCCGCTCCTGGAGCGGCAGCATCAGCCGCACCGGCACCGGCCGCTCCCCCGACCAGAGGCGCGTCGTGACGCGTCCTTCGAGCGCGGTCTCGACGACGTCCTGCGCCGCCGAGACGGTGATGCCGGAGCGCGCCAGCGCCGCCCGGTCCAATTCGACTTGAAGCTGCGGCACGGTGGCGTCGCGGTAGAGATCGAGATCGACGATCCCCGGGACCTTCGCGAGCACGGCGGACGCCTTGAGCAGGGTCTCGCGCATCGCCTGCAGGTCGTAGCCGAAGATCTTGAGAACGATCTTGCCGCGCACGCCGCTGACCGCCTCCTCGACGTTGTCCTTGATCGGCTGCGAGAAGTTGTACTCGACCCCGGGGATGAGCTCGAGCGAGGCGCGCATCTCTTCGATGAGGCGGTTCTTGTTCACGCCGCGGGGCCAGTCGCCGCGCGGCTTCAGGCGGACGAAGGTCTCGCTCATGTTGACCCCTTCGTCGTCGGTGCCGTCCTCGGGGCGCCCGTGCTCGCTCAGGACCGCGAGCACCTCGGGGAACCGCAGCAGGCGGCGGCGGACCTCGGTGAGCACCTCGGTCCCCTTCTCGAGCGCGATGCTCGGCGGCATCTCCACGAAGATGACGAAGTCCCCCTCGTCGAGCTCGGGCAGGAATTCGCTGCCGAGCCCCCAGGCCGCGACGCCGGCGATCGCCAGCAGGACGAAGGCCCCTCCGAGGACGAGCGGGCGGCGCGCCAGGAGCCGGTGCAGCCGGGAGCGGTACCAGTCGCGCGCGCGCACCAGCCCCGTCGGCTCCCCCTTCTCGCCGTCCTCGAGGCGCAGGAGCCCGGCGCACAGCGCGGGCACCAGCGTCAGCGCGAACACCAGCCCGCCGATGAGGGCGAAGGTGTAGGTGAGCGCCAGCGGCCTGAAGATGCGTCCTTCGACCCGCTCCAGCGTGAACACCGGGATGAGCGCGGCGATGATGATCGCCATGGCGAACAGCGTGGGACGCGACACGTCGAGCGCCGAGCGGGTGATCAGGCCGAGCAGCGCGGCGCGGTCGGCGGGCCTTTTCTCCTCGATGGCGCGCAGCACGTTCTCGACGAGAACGACCGCCCCGTCCACGAGGATGCCGAAGTCGATCGCCCCCATCGAGATCAGGTTCGCCGGGAGCTTCAGGATCGACAGCCCGATGAAGGCGGTCAGGAGCGCCAGCGGGATGATCGCCGTGACGATCAGCGAGCAGCGCAGGCTGCGGAGGAACAGCCAGATGACCCCGCCGACGAGCAGCGCCCCGAAGATCAGGCTGTGGTGCACCGTCGCGAGGGTCAGGTCCACGAGCGTGGTGCGATCGTAGAAGGGCACGATCGTCATCCCCTCGGGGAGGACGTGCGCGTTGATCTCGTCCACCTTGGCATGGACCCCTTCGAGCACCTGCGACGGGTTCTCGCCGCGCCGCAGCAGGACGAACCCCTCGGTGACGTCCGGATCCAGGCCGGAACCGACGTCGCCGCGCCGCGGCCTGTGCGACCGCACGATGGTGGCGACGTCGGCGACCGTCACCGGCGTGCCGCGCTCGCTGCGCAGCACCGTCTCGCCCACCTCGCGCGGATCGCGCAGGTAGCCGATGCCGCGGATCACCAGCTCCTGGTCGCCGCTCCGGAGGAAGCCGCCGCCGACGTTGCGGTTCGAGGCCTCGAGCGTCGCCGCCACGTCGCCGAGCGTCAGGTCGTGCGCCACCAGCCGCGCCGGGTCGACGAGGACGTGGACCTCCTCGAGGTAGCCGCCGAAGTTGACGACATCGGCGACGCCGGGCACCTGCCGCAGCAGCCGCGACACGTTCCACTCCTGCTCGGCGCGGATCTCCGCCGGCGTGTGGCGATCGCTCTTCAGCGTGTACTGGTAGATCTCGCCGAGCGGCGTGTCGTCCGGGGCGAGGCGCGGCTGCACGCCCTCCGGGAGCTCCGCCTCGGTCAGGCGCTCGTTGACGAGATTGCGGGACTTGAAGCCGTCGGCGTCGTCCTGGAACACCAGCCAGATGAGCGACAGCCCGAACAGGCTCTCGCTGCGCATGGTGAGCATGCCCGGCACGCCGTTGAGGACGCGCTCGAGCGGCACCGTGACCTGGCGCTCGATCTCCTCGGGCGCCTGTCCCGGCATCTGGGCGATGACGTTGACCTGGATGTTGGTGACGTCCGGGTAGGCCTCGATGGAGGTCCCGCGGTACGCCTGGATCCCCAGGATGGCCACGCCCAGGGCGAGGACCATCACGGCGGCGCGGCGCCGCACGCACAGTTCGACGAGGGCTTTGAGCACCGGATTTACAGGAGAAGGGCCAAGGAGGGTTGCTATCCTTTATTTATAAGAGCTGCTCCGCCGAGCCGTCGAGGAGCAGCGCGCCGCGCACCACCACGCGCTCGCCCGCCTGCAGTCCGGAGACCACCGGCACGCGTCCGTCGACCGGCCGCCCGACGACCACCGGCCGGCGCTCGAAGGTCACGTCGTCCTTCGCGACGTAGACGATCGACTCCTTGCCGTCCTTGATCAGCACGGCCTCGACCGGCAGCGTCGGGCTCGATTCCGTGGTGTCGAGCCGGGCCCAGCCGAACATGCCGGGGCGCAGCCCGGGGGGATCCTCCTCGAGTGTCATGCGCACCGGCGCGGTCCTCAGGCCCCGCTCCACGACGGCGCCGACCGAGATCACCTTCGCCGGGACGGGCGCCGGCATCGTCGACAGATCGACGGTGGCGCGTCCCCCCTCGACGATCGACGGAAGGTCGTGCTCCGGCACGTCCACGACCACCCAGACCGAGCCGGGATCCCCGACCGTCACGAGCGCCTCGCCTCCCGGCTCGACGGTGGCGCCGACCGTCGCCTTGACCGCGAGCACCACGCCGGTGATCGGCGCCCGCACGGTCGTGTCCGCCCCCTCACCGGGGCCGATGAACTTGGCCGTGGCGTCGGCGCGCTCCGCTTCGGCTTGCGCCGCTTCGAGGTGCACGTCGGCCGCGAGCTTGTCGCGGGCGTTGCCGACCCCTTCGTCCAGCATGCGGGCCTGGCGCTCCGCGGTGGCGCTCGCCTCCTTGAGCGCCGCCTCGGCGGTGGCCAGGCCAGTCCGCGCCGAGGCGGCGTCCGGGCAAGAGAGGAGGAAGAGCGGGGCGCCCGCCCGGACGCGATCCCCGCTGTGCACCAGAACTTCGCTGACCCGCCCGGCCAGAGGTGCGCCGATTTCCGACACGGCTCCGTCCTTGAACTCCAGCCGGGCGGGCAGGTGGAGGGGCAGCGTTTCGGATTGGGATGGGACCGGCTCGGTGCCGAGGTAGCGAGCCGATTCCTGCGACAGGTGCACGAATCCGTCCGACTTCGCTGGGGCGGATGTCGCATCGCCGGCCGACGGCGCGGGATCGAAGCCACTCCCTTCCGATCGACCGCACCCGACCGCAAGGCCCAGAACTCCCACGACGACCCCGAGTCGCACCGCCCTCTTCATCCGACCCTCGCACATGCAGGCCCGGGAAAGGCAACCCGCGTGCCGGATTCCCCGGCGGTCGAGGAACCTCTTGCCGGGCAATGGCTTCCGGCATGCAAGGGCCTCTTCGCGGGTGGCATTTTTGGCCGCTTTTCTCGACATTTCCGCGACAGGTGGTACATTCTCGCCACACATCGAGGGTCGGTGCGGATGCGGGTTTCAACGAGGATGACGCTGGCGCTGAGCGCCGCTTGCCTCGTCATCATGGGCCTGCACGGGTACAACCAGCTGCGCGACGAGGATCGCGATCTGCACTCCGCCGTCGAGCGCGAGATGCGCCTGCTCGGCGATGCGGTCCGCGTGGCGGTCGAGGCGTCGCTGCGCGACCGGCAGATGCAGGACATCCAGGGACTCCTCGACGCGACCGAGGCGATCGACCCCACCGTCGACATCTTCGTGTTCGATCGCGATCACACCCTGCGCGCCGCGTCGGCCGGGAGCGACGCGGCCGAGCTCGTTCCCCCGCTCCTCGACGCGCGCCCCGACGCGCTCCAGCCGGGCCTGCGCTTCGACGAGGCGGCGCCGCCGGGGCGTGTCGTCCTGTCGCTGGTGCTCGCAGGCGGTCCTCCGGGCGCCGAGCAGCCGGCCGGCACGCTCGTGCTGGTGCGCCCGCTGACCGAGATGCACCGCGATCTCGCCGACACGCGCCGCGGCATCATCCTCTCGGTCGCGCTGCTCGTCGTGGTGGCGACCGCGCTGCAGTTCGCGCTCGGGACCATCTACGTCACCCGCCCGCTCACGAAGATGGCCGGCGCCATGCAGCAGATGCGCACCGACGCGTGGACCTCGCGCCTCGGGTACGACCGTCGGGACGAGGTCGGGATGCTCGGCCGGGAATTCGACGCCATGGTGGCCGCGCTCGACGAGGCCCGGCAGCGCATCGCGCGCGAGGTCGAGTCCCGCACCACCCTCGAGTCGGGGCTGCAGCGCGTCGACAAGCTGGTCACCGTCGGGCAGATCTCCGCCGGGCTGGCGCACGAGATCGGCTCGCCGCTGCAGATCCTGAGCGGGCGGGCGCGGGCGCTCCTGGCGCGCGACCACTCGGCGGAGGAGACGCGCAAGCACGCCCGCATCCTGGCGGAGCAGACCGACCGGATCACGCGCATCGTCGAGCAGCTCCTGCAGTTCGCCCGGCGCCGCCCGGCCCGTTTCACCACCGCCAGCATGGAGGAGCCGGTGCAGGCGGTCCTCGACCTGCTCGATCACGCGGCGCGTCGGCGCGGCGTGAAGATCGAGCTGGTCTGCGACGGCGACCTGCCCAGGGTCGTCGCCGACGTCGATCAGATCCAGCAGATCGTCCTGAACCTCGCGAAGAACGCGCTCGAGGCGAGCCAGCCCGGCGGGCGGATCGCGCTGCGCCTCGCGCCGTGGGACCTGCCCGTCCCGGGCGGCACGCACCGCGTGCCCGGCGTCCGCCTCGAGGTGGAGGACGACGGCCGCGGCATGTCGGAGGAGGTGCTGGCGCGGCTCTTCGATCCCTTCTTCACCACCCGCGCCACCGAGGGCGGGACCGGCCTCGGCCTGGCGGTGGTGAAGTCGATCGTCACGGCGCACGGCGGCCAGGTGACGGCCGCCTCGGTCCCCGGCCGCGGCAGCCGCATCACCGTGGACCTGCCGCTGCACGGTCCGCACGCCGTCGACTCGGTCCAGGAGGCTTCGCTTTGAAGGACAAGCGGGAACGGATCCTGATCCTCGACGACGACGCCGGGGTCGTGGACTGGCTGCGCGACGAGCTGCAGGAGCAGGGATATACGGTCACGGGCGCACACGCGCCGCGCGAGGCGCTCGACCGCGTGCGCGACGAAACCTTCGACCTGGTGGTGTCCGACGTCGAGATGCCGGAGATGCGCGGGCTCGAGTTCCTGTCCGCGGTGCAGGCCCTCAAGCCGGAGCAGATGGTCGTGCTGATGACCGCGTTCGGCAGCATCGACCTCGCGGTGCAGGCGGTGCGCGCCGGCGCGTGCGACTTCGTCACCAAGCCGTTCACCATCGAGGTGCTCGTGCTCGCCATCGAGCGCGTCTTCCGCGAGCGCCAGATGCGCCGCGAGATCATCCGGCTGCGGCGGAGCCTGCCGGAGGTCGCGCCGGGCGCGCTGGTGGCGAAGAGCGCCGCCATGCGCAAGGTGATCGATCTCGCCCAGCGCGCGGCGCTGAGCGAAGCCACCGTGCTCCTGACCGGAGAGAGCGGCACCGGCAAGGGCGCGGTGGCGCGCCGCATCCACGACGGCGGGGCGCGCGCGGCGGCGCCCTTCCTGCAGCTCAATTGCGCGGCGCTGCCGTCGACCCTGGTCGAGAGCGAGCTGTTCGGGGCGCGGCGTGGCGCCTACACCGACGCGCGGCAGGATCGTCCGGGCCTCTTCGCGGCGGCCAGCGGCGGGACGCTCTTCCTGGACGAGGTCGGCGAGCTGTCGCCCGACACGCAGGCGAAGCTCCTGCATGTCCTCGAATCCGGCCGGGTGCGCCCGGTCGGCGCCACCGCCGAGGTCGCCGTGGACACGCGCGTCGTCGCGGCCACCAACCAGCCTCTGGAGACGCTGCTCTCGGAGCGCCGCTTCCGGCCCGACCTCTATTACCGCCTGAACGTGATCCGCATCGAGATCCCGCCCCTGCGCGACCGGCGCGACGACATCCTGCCGCTCGTCGATCACTTCCTGCAGCGCGCCTGCGCGCGCCTGACCCGGAACATCCGCGGCGTGTCGGCGCCGGCGCTGCGCGTCCTGATGCAGCACGACTGGCCCGGCAACGTGCGCGAGCTGGCGAACCTGATCGAGCGCGCCGTGGCGATGACCGACTACGACACCATCACGCCGGAGGACCTGATGATGCTGCGGAGCGAGGACGGGGTCGGGCGGATGCTGCGGGACGCCTCGGCGCGCACCCTGCCGCTGGCCGACCTCACGCGCGCCTACGCGCGCTCGGTCGTCGAGGCCTACGGCGGGAACAAGGCCAAGGCCGCCCGCGCCCTCGGCATCGACCGCCGCACCCTCTACCGGATGCTCTGAGGAGAACCCTCTCCGGCGCGCCCGGGGAGGCGGGCGGCCGGAGTGCGAGTCCCGACCTTCAGCGGCGGCCGCCGGTCGCGTCCTCGCCTTCTTCCTCGCGCTCGAACCCGGTGACGGCGAACCACTTGTCCTCGGAGCCGGCCATCACGAAGACGATCGGCGCGACGCACGGGTTCGGCAGGTCGATTTTCGCGTCGATGAAGGAGTTGCCGTTCACGTCCGCCGGGAACCCGTCCGTGGTGACGTTCCTGGTCACGACCGTCTCCCCCTCTTCGGTCAGGCAGGAGACGAGGCCGCGGAAGGTCTCCTCGTCGTTCTTGCCGATGAGCTCCGGCGGCACGAGCTCGGGATCGTCGCCGAACACGAGGCCCCGCACGACGATCTGCAGCCGGCCGCCCTTGCTCAGCCGTCCCCGGATGAAGTGATCGATGGTCCACGGCGCCTCGTCGCCGACGACGCCGCGGATGGCGTTCGCCTCGCCGAGGAAGGGTCCGTCCACTCCGTACATGCTGTCGAACGTCAGGATGTTCGGCAGGATCGGATCGCCGTGATGCCGATCCCCCGCCATCGAGACTCCCGCCGCGGCGCACAGCGCCACGGCGCACAGCGCGATTGCCCAGGGCTTCGCAATTTTCATCGGACACCTCCCGGATGTGAGAAGTGTCCACGCTAGCACCCGCATTTCCGCGCGCCCACCACGGCGAATCGAATTGGCGCGATTTTCATGGTGACGAAAAGCACCGCACGAGCGGTCGAAGATGAAGGCCGCATGAAGATTCCGGTCGCGCCACCGGAGGGGCTCCTGCCGCCGGCCTCGCAGGGCCCGCCCCATCAGCGACCCGGGCGCGGGGACATGCCGGCCCGCCCCCGGAACTCCCGCAGCGACCGCAGGACCGGATCGTAGAGGGCGTGCAGACTCTCCGGCGCAGCCGTCGCGCCGCGCAGCGCTTCAGCGTGCGCCGAAAACAGCGTCCCGGCCCGCGGCGCGGACGACGGCGCGGGTCCCGCCGCGGCGGCGGCCGGGGCCACAGGCTTGCGATCTCCCTCGCTCAGGACGCCGTGCACGGGCGCGTCTGCGGCATCGGCTCGCACCGCGCGGGCGACCTCCTGCCGCGCGCCGTCGAGGTCTCTCGCCCGGAAGCGCAGGAAGCCGAGAAGGAACGCCGCCTCGACGCACTTCGGGTTGGTGCGCAGCGCCGACTCCAGCCAGCGCCGCGCCTGCGCCTCGTCGCCGCGGACCAGGGCGATCTCCCCCAGCCGCAGCACCGGCCCGGTCTCCTCGCCGTTGATCGCGTGCGCCCGCTGGAATTCCCGCTCCGCGGCGTCGAGGGCGAGCGGCCGGTCCGGCGCGGGCGACGCCAGCAGGCTCCCGAGCGCGAGGTGACCGCGGGCGCTCGACGGGTTGACGGTGATCAAGCGATCGAAGGCCTCCCGGGCGATGGCGTCCTCGCCCCGGGTCTGCGCGCATTGGCCGAGATAGTAGAGGGCGTCCTCGTGCCGTGGGTCGATCGCCAGCGCGCGCCGGTACGACGACAGCGCGGCGGCGCAGTCGCCGCGCGTGCGGAGGGCGGTCGCCGCGTTCATCGCGCTCCAGAAGCGCCGCACCGCCTCGCGATCGACGACCGTCGGCGCCGCGGGCATCGCCTCGATCGCGGGCGGATTCCCTTCCAGGACGCGCAGCACGGCGCGCACCGGCAGGTCGGTGAACGAATCCTTCCTGCCGTCGGGCCAGGCGATGTCGAGACGATCGACGCGCGCGGCAGAGCCGACCCCGAAGTGCGCCTCGCCCGGCGGCATCTGCCCGAGGTAGGAAGGTTGCGCGCCGATTTCCTGCACCTGCGTCGCGCCGCCCGCCGTCACGGCCACGCGCGCGCCGGTGGCGAACGTGGTGGTGAACGGGCCGCCCCCGCGAGCGCCGCCTCCGGCACGGCGGCGCGGTTCCGATCGCAGGACGATGCGCACCCAGGCATGCGCGCTTCCCCCGTCGTTGCGAAGCAGGCGGGCCTGCCCGCCGTTGACGTTCACCACCACGTCCTCGTCGCCGTCGCCGTCGGCGTCGGCGATCGCCGCCCCGCGCCCGACGTTCTCGACGCCGAGCGACTTCCCCGCGCCGGTCCCCGCCTCGAAGAAGCCGCGCGAAGGTCCAGCGTTCCAGAAGAGCAGGTTGCGCATCGCCACGAGGCGGGAGGGGTCGGCGTCCTGCTGGAAGGTGCCGCCGTCGGCGACGAACAGATCGGGCCGGCCGTCGTTGTCGTAGTCGAAGAAGGCGGTCCCCCAGCCGACGTAGTCGAGCGCGATCTGCCCGAGCCCGACCTGGTCGGCGATGTCGAGGAACCGCGATCCGCCGGGGTCTCCCGCCGTGCGCGGCTGGTTGTCGTACAGGGCGTTCTCCTGCGCGATCCAGTGGGTGATGAAGATGTCCTGGTCGCCGTCACCGTCCCAGTCGCCGAGGGCGAGGCCCATGGCGCCGCGCTGGTCGGCGACCCAGGCGGAATGACTCCAGTCCTCGAACGTGCCGTCGCCGCGGTTGTGGAAGTAGGCGTTGTCGGAGACATCGTTGGCGACGTAGAGATCGGGCCAGCCGTCGGCATCGAGATCGGCCCAGGCCGCCGACAGCGTCCGGCCGGTCGGGTTGTCCACGCCGGCGCGGGCGGCGACCTCGCGAAACCTTGCGCCGTCGTTGCGGAACAGGAGATTGCGCTCGGGCGGATAGGACGAGGGGTTGAGGGTGAACGGGACCTGCGCCTGGTACTGCGTGGTGACGAGCCCCGCCGTCGCCGGGTCCCGGCGGTAGCGGACGTAACCCCCGACGTAGAGATCCAGGTCGCCGTCGCGGTCGTAGTCGGCCCAGGCGGCGCCCGACCAGAAGCCCTCCGGTGCGCCGACGCCGGTGGCGAGGGAGACATCGGTGAACCGGCCGCCGTCGTTGCGGAACAGGAGGTTCGTTCCGTACCGGGTGACGACGAGATCCAGGTCGCCGTCGCCGTCGTAGTCTCCCCAGGCCGCCCCCATGCCACTGCCGCGCGCGACGAGACCCGCCGCGTCGGTCACGTCCGTGAAGCGCCCGTTCCCGTCGTTGCGGAACAGCGACGTCCGCGCCGGCGACGACGCCCGCGCCTCCTCCGGCGCGTCGAGGGGCCCGTCGATGTTCACCAGCACGAGGTCGGGATCGCCGTCGCCGTCGAAATCCCCCCACGCGGCTCCCGAGCCCATGTCCTCGGGAAGCTGCGTCGAGCGGCGGCCGGAGAAGTGCCGGAACGTCACCCCCGCCTCGGACGCCGCGTCCGTGAAGCGGACGGCGGGCAGGTCGGCCGGCGCGGCGCGATCGAGGCGGTGCGTGATCGCCTCGTCTTCCTCGCGGCCCTCCCCCGGCGTGTAGGTCTCCGGGGCGGGACGCCACGCGAGAAACAGCGCGGCGAGGAGCGTCACGCCGAGCCCGGCGACGAGCAGGCGGAACCGGAAGCGCCGCGCGGCGGCGGAGCGGGACCGGCTCACGGAGCGTCGGCGAGCGGAATGGTCGCCGTCGCCCGCGCCATCTCGGTCACGGGGGCGGTCAGGCCCGCATCGCTGCCGAACATGAAGTTCAGCAGGTACTGGTCGATCTTCCGGTAGAGAAGACGCGCTTCGATGGTCAGGTGGCCGCCGGCGCCGGCCGGGATCGGCACCGCGAACGATTGCGCGCCCGCACCGGGAACCGCCGCATCGGAGTCCCCGCCGGGGCAGCGGAAGGCGAACTCGGCGGTGTCCGAGAACCCGGGGAAGAGCGACCGTCGATAGCGCACCCCCACCATCTCCCAGAGGTTGTGCCGGTCGATGAGGTTGCCGTACTGATCCACCGGCTCGGCCTTGAACATGAAGGTGCCGGGCTCGATGAAGTGCCGGTCGTCCACCTGGCCGGTGTGGAACACGATGCGGCCGCGATCGTCCCGGGCGGTCAGCTCGACCCAGGACTGGATGATGTCGAGCGGCCCGGTCGGGAAATCGTGACCCACCTTGTTCGAGGTGATGACCGCGCGCACCGCGACCGGCTCGCCGGGCCGCGCCCGCGGCGGGACCGCGAGCTCGAGCGCCACCGCCGGCCCGGTCGCCCACTTCGCGGCGATCTCCGGCACCGGCAGCTCGCCGCGCAGCCACCGCTCGGTGAGGCGCACCTGCTCTTCGGCGCCCGGCAGCTTCAGGACCGAGGGGATGAACTGGTTGGCCGCGATGAAACGATGACTGCGGTGCCGGCCGTCTCCGGCGGAACGGTTGGAGTCGACCTCGTCTCCCGCGGCGGGATCGGTCGAGGCGACGAGCGGCATGTGGCACTCGCGGCACTCGATGGTGCGGGTCGGATCGCCCGGGTGGTTCCAGCGGCTCTTGCGCCAGTTGTCGTACTGGTTCTGCAACTGCACCCAGCCGACGTTGTTGACCTCGCGGTCGATGAACTGCTTGTGGCACGCGGCGCAGTACTCCGGCGTCTTGAACAGCCGCTTCGACAGATCGGCGCGGTGCTGCCACGGATAGGCGCGGATCAGGAAGTCGCGCGCGCGCAGCGCCGCAGCGCCCCGGCTCTGCTCGAACAGGTAACGCCGCGGCTGCGCCACCACGTAGTGCGCGTTCCCCTGCAGGTCGGTCGATCGCACCGAGTGACACACGAGGCACGCGACCCCCTCGTCGTATCCCGCCGAGGCGGTCAGGTGCTCGGTGAAGACCATCTTGGAGCCGGAGAACAGCGAGATCGGATCGTGGCAGCCGCCGCAGTAGCGGGTGGACTCGGCGCCGTTCTGCTTCGCCATCTCCTCCTGGATGCGCTGGAAGCCGGGATCCATCGCCGCCCAGCGGTGCGCGGAGACGCTCCACTCGGCGGCGATCGCGCTGTGACAGCCGGCGGTGCCGCACGACGCCGATCCCGAAAAGCTGCGCGCGTCGTAGGCGCCGCCGCTCGCGGTGCGCGCCAGACTGGGAGCGAACGGACGGTCGGCGCCGTAGGGCCGGGAGTAGTCGGCCGGGAAGACGTCGGCGAGGCGATCCTGCGGCCCGATCAGGAAGGCGAACGCGACGAGCGCGAAGCCAAAGGCTCCCGAGGCCGCGGCCCGGACGAGGGCGCGGCGCTGGGCGCGCAGGAGCGCGGCGGAGGCCTGCCGCCCCACCCGGCGATCGCGCAGCAGGACGACGAGCACGTGCGGCACGAGGAAAGCGACGACCGCGACGGTCGACACCAGGTGGGCCGTGTGCCAGGCGGCACCGAGACGCGGCCCCGCCAGCGCCTGCCAGGTCAGCACCCCGCCGCTGGCGATCGCCACCAGCATCGCGGCGGTCGCGAGCCAGCCCATCCACTTGATCGCCGACGCCGGCCGGCTCCAGGTGATCGCCAGGTGGCGCGCCTGGTAGACGAGGGCCGGTACGAGGAAGAGCAGCCCCGCCCCGGTGTGGACGATCACCATCCACTCGTTCGGCACCGAGAACGGCAGGATCCACAGCGCCAGGCCGCTCAACGTTTCGAAGGCGGTCCAGCCGAGGACGAGCGCCGCCAGCCGCCGGCCCCATTCCGCTTCCCGGAGCGCCGCCCCCGGAGCGCCGGCGGGGGCGTGGGTGGGACAGCGTTCGTCGTCGGTCATTCCGCCGGCGCTCCTTCACACTGAGGAAAGGCAGTCGAAGGATGCGCGCAGAGGGGCCTGGCGGCCATCACGCGATCGCGTGAATGTCCTCCCCCGGAGGGGGGATCCCCGGACTCAGACCGGGCGGATGCCGTGGGCGACGGCGATGGCGGCGGCCTGCGCCCGGTTCGACACCTTCAGCTTCGCGTAGAGGTTCTTGAGGTGGGACGAGACGGTGTGCGGACTGACGCGCAGGCGGGCCCCGATCTGCTTGTTCCCGAGCCCGGCCGCGAGCAGGGCCAGGACCTGGCGCTCGCGGGGCGACAGCTCCGGCAGCGGCCGCTGCGCCTCCTCGCCGCCGGCGAGATCGAGCAGGCGCCGCGCCACCGCCGACGCGAGCTGCACCTGGACCGTCTTCTCCCGGGTGACATCGCGCAGGAGGAGCGCGCGACCGATGCGGGCGCCGCGGCGGCCGTGGCACGCGAGCGCGGTGGCGCGATGGTTCTTCCCGGGACCGAGCTCGACCTCGGCGACGGCGATGTCCTCGCCGCCTGCGGCGGCCTCCCACAGGCTTCGCAGCCCCGGGTGATCGAGCGCCCCGGCCAGCGCGCGGCCGCGCGCCGTTTCGTTCCGCAGGCCGAGCAGCTGCTCCGCCTGCCGGTTGAGGAGCACGACCCGTCCGGCGGTGTCGGTGATGACCAGCCCGTCCGCGAGCCCCTGGAGTGCGCCGTAGAGCAGGCACTCCCCGCAGCGTCCTTCGAAGGATTCGGGAATGGTCGTCATGCCCGGCCGCCGGCCTGGCACTTCGCCTGGGCCTTCCAGTGTTCGAGGTCGGGACACCGGACCTGCACCACCTCGCGCCTCCTTCGGGGCCCTGGGGACCTCCCCGCGAGGCCAAGAATCAGGCGGCCGGCGCCGCGCCGCCATGATCCAGATCAGGAACCGCAAAAGGAGGCACAGGGCGTCCGGAGGCGGTCGCCGTATCCTTGTCTCCGTCCGGGGGGAACCCATGGAAACGGATGTCCGGCGCAATCCGGCCCTTCTGAAACTCGAGCTGTATTGCCGCGGGATGCGGATCGACGACTCGTGCCACGTGGCCGAGGACGGCGGGCGGGCGGTGCTGCGCACCCGCGCCGGCCTGGGAAGCGGGCTCGAGCTGGTGCTGCCCGGAGGGCTGTGGACCAACGTTCCGGTGAGCGAGGCGTTCGCCCGATCCTCGCCCTATGTCCTGCACCGCACCCTGGACCACTACGAGATCCGCCGGCACGCGGGGCGCTCCGCCGACGTCATCGCGGCGGTGCGGCTGGCGCCGCGCCCCGCCTGGTACGACCGGACCACCTCGTCCGGCAAGCCGATGACGCGCGTCGGGACGCTGCAGGGGACCTACCTCGGCATCTACCCGGCGCGGGTGTGCGAGTACTGGACCGAGAAGCCGGAGCGCAGCAACTGCCACTTCTGTTCGGTCGGGCTGAACCTCGGCGCCGACGACGACCCCGAGAAATCGGTGGACGAGGTGATGGAGGTGGTGCACGCGGCGATCGAGGAGTCGGGGATCACCTACGTGGACTTCAACACCGGGCACTACGAAGGCGAGACCTACCTCGACATCCTCGAGCCGTACCTGCGGCGCGTGAAGCGGGAGACCGGCCTGCTCGTCGGGGTGCAGACGCCGCCGCACGGCGATCTGAAGCGCTACGACGCCCTGAGGAAGATGGGCGTCAACCGGGTGTCGTTCTGCTTCGAGATCTTCGACGCGACGATCTTCAAGCGCGTCTGCCCCGGCAAGGACCGGGAGTACGGGCTGCGGCGCTACCTCGAGGCGGTGCGCTACTGCGCGGCGCTCGGCCCGGGAGGACCGCGCGCGGTGCCGTGGGTGTCGAACGGCGAGATCATCGCCGGCCTCGAGCCCGCCGCATCGTCGATCGCGGCGATCGACTGGGTCACGTCGGTGGGCGCCATCCCGACGGTCTGCGTGTTCCGCCCGCTCGCGGGGACCGACATGGAGGACGCGGCGCCGCCGCGTCCCGAGGAGCTGGTGCCGGTCTTCCGCCGCCTCTACGACGCCTGCATGGAGCGCGGGCTGCCGATCGGCGCGGCGCCCAACGTGCACGTCAGCCTGGTGCTGCTGCCGGAGGAGTGCCGGTGGTTCTCGTCGGAGCCGCGGCGCCACTGGCGCACCGCACTGCGCAACCGCGCGCTGCGCGCCGGGCTCGGATGGAGGCTGCGGCGCGACATGCGCCGGGCCCGCCGCGTCAGTCGACCGGCGGGATCGCCTCGAGGGCCGCACGCCGCGGGATGACGAAGCCGTCGTCGGTCGTCTCGACGACGCCGTCCTTGCTCCAGCGGCTCATGACGCGGATGGCGGTCTCCTGCGTCGTCCCGACCATGTCGGCGATCTCCTGCCGGTGGAGCACCACCGGCACGATCCACCGGCCGCCTTCCATGCGGCCGACGCGGTCGGCCAGCGTCAGCATGAGCCGGGCGATGCGGTACTCGACGCGCGCCGTGCGATCGGCGAGCCGGCGCGTCAGCTCGATCATCCGCCGCGTCAGCCCCGCCAGGAGCCCGCGCGCCAGGAGCGGGTTCGAAGCGATGACGGCGAAGAACTCCTGCCGCGGCAGCGAGAACAGGCTGGTCGCCTCGAGGGCGATGGCGGTCGCCGGGAAGTCCCGCTCCTCGTAGGCGGCGAGCGCCCCGACCGGGTCGCCGGGACCCATGATCTCGAGGATGACGTCGCGGCCATCGGCGGCCGCCTTCTGCACTTTCACCCGCCCCCCGAGCACGAAGTGGAACACGGCTCCCGGATCCCCCTCGCGGAAGATCACCTCCCCCTCCTCGTAGGCCTTGATGCGGACGAGCGGCCGGAGCGACTCGCGCTCCGCCGGCTTGAGCGCCTGGAACAGGGGGATGACCGCCCAGGGGATGGGCCGATCGGAACGGTTGTCGCCACTCATGATCCGGATCATAGCCGCAGGGCCGCATCGGACCGATGCTTCCCTTGCGCGACCGGGACTCGGAAGGCTGACTCCGGGAGGCGACGCATGGAACCGATGGACATCACCGGCGAGGCGGCTTGGCGCGGCGGCTTCGAGGCTTCCCCGCTGGTCGTCATCTGGGAGGTCACCCGGGCCTGCGACCTGGCCTGCGTCCATTGCCGCGCCTCGGCGGTCCCGAAGCGCGACCCGCTGGAGCTGTCGACCGACGAGGGGCGGCGGCTCATCCGCGAGCTGCGCGGCTTCGGGCACCCGGTCTTCGTGCTCACCGGCGGCGACCCGCTGCTGCGGCCGGACCTCGAAACGCTGGTGGCCGCCGCGGCGGAGGCGCGTTTCCCCGTCGGCTTGAGCCCGGCCGGGACGCCCCTGCTGTCGCACGCGCGGCTGCGCCGGCTGCGCGATGTCGGCCTGGGCAGCGTCTCGATCAGCCTGGACGGGTCGTGCGCCCAGGTGCACGACGCGTTCCGCCGGGTCCCCGGGTCGTTCGAGACGTCGCTGCAGGGAGCGGGCGCCGCCATCGCCCTCGGAATGCGCCTCCAGATCAACACCACCGTCACCCGGCACAACCTGGCGGATCTCCCCGCCATCGCGGCGCTCGTCGCCGGGCTCGAAGCGCGGCGCTGGACCGTGTTCCAGCTGGTGCCGACCGGTCGCGCCACCGACGATCAGCAGATCACCCCGGCGGAGTCCGAGCAGGTGTTCGAGTGGCTGTACGAGCTGTCCCTCACGGCGTCGTTCCGGATCAAGACGACCGAGGGCCCGCACTATCGCCGCGTCGTGCTGCAGCACCGGGCCGCGACGGATCGGCCGGGCGGGTCGGGCGGGGGCCGCTTCGTCCCGGGTCTCAACGACGGCAGCGGCTTTCTCTTCATCAGCGCGCGCGGCGACATCCAGCCGAGCGGCTTCCTGCCGCTGACCGCCGGAAACGTCCGGACCATTTCGCCTTTGGAGGTGTACCGGAATCACCCGATCTTCACGGCGCTGCGCGACCCGGACCGGCTGCAGGGACGTTGCGGACGCTGCGAGTTCCTGCGCATCTGCGGCGGCTCGCGGGCGCGCGCCTATGCGGCGACCGGCGACCCGCTCGCCGAGGACCCCCTCTGTGGATACCAGCCGACGGAAGGAGGAAGAGCATGAGCATCGATCCCCGGAAGAGCGTGGCGGAGATCGTCAACGAACATCCGGCGGTCGCCCCGGTGCTGGCCCGCTTCGGGCTCGACACCTGCTGCGGAGGCAAACACCCGCTGGAGATGGCGGCCCGGGCGCACAAAGTGGACCTCGCCGAGGTGTTGCGGGCGATCGACACGGCGCTGCCCGCCGCCTCCGTGTCCTCCTGCGGTGGAGGCGGCGGATCGTGCGGCTGCGGGAGCCGGAAGAGATCCGGCATCGACCCGCAGTCGTCGGTGCGCGACATCCTCGCGGCGCACCCGGCGGCTGCGGCGGTCCTGGCGCGGCACGGCCTGATGGGATGCGGCGGGCGCGAGGGCCCCGACGAGCCGCTCGCCTGGTTCGCGCGGGTGCACGGCGTCCCGGTGACGCAGCTGATCGAAGAGCTCGAGGCGGCGGCCGGCTCCGACACGGCGGGCCGCAGCACGGTCGCGGAAGGTGCGACGAACGCGTCGACGGCGCCTTCGCCCGACGAGCTCGCCCGCGAGAATCTCTACCGGCGCTTCCTCAAGACCGCCATCCTCTTCACACTCACCGGCGGGACCGCGCTCGGGGCCTGGGCGCTCACGGTGATGGCGCTGCGGGAGCGGCTGGGAGGCGTCGATCGGGGCGTCATCCAGGTGCACGGCCACTGGCAGCTGTTCGGATGGGTGGGCCTGTTCGTCGTCGGCGTCGCGTATCACATCCTGCCGCGCCTGACGGGCGTGCCGCTGCCGTCGCCGCGCGCCGCCGCCTGGTCCTACGGCCTGCTCGCGTCGGGGATCGTGCTGCGCTTCGCACAGGCGATCGATCCCGGCGTCGCGCGCAGCCTCCTCCTGCCGCTGAGCGCGGCGCTCGAGATCGGCGGGGTCGCGCTGTTCGTCTGGACGGTCGCGAAGATTCTCGGCGCCACGCCGCGCCCGCGTCCGGCCTGGCAGCGCTACGGCGCGCACGGCACCGGGTGGCTGGTCGCCGCATCGCTCCTGAACGCGGCGCACGCCTTCGATCTGCTGGGCAGCGGCCGCTTCGAGATCGCGCCCTGGCTCAACGTGCCCTACCTGACGGTCTTCCTCGTCGGGTTCGTCACCTTCTGGATCTTCGGCGTGTCGCTGCGGACCCTGCCGGTGTTCATGGGGCTCCGGGACCGGCCCCGCCTCGCGGCGGGCCTCGTCATGCCGCTGTCCGCCGCGGTCGCGACCCTGGCCATCGCCGAGGGGCTTTTCCTGCGCGACGGCACCGAGGCGGCGCGCCTCGCCTTCGGGATCGGCAGCGCCGCGGTCGGCCTGCTCCTGGCGCTGTTCGTCTTCGCCCTGGGCGTGCTGGCCCCCTCGACCGCCCCGCCCGAGCCTGGCGTGGATCGCGGCTCCGAGAAGTTCATCCGCCTCGCCTACGCCTGGCTCCTGGTGTCGGGCGGGATGCTCCTCGTGTTCTCCCGCGCGATTCTCTCCGGCGCGGGGCTCGACCATGCTCTCGTCGGCGCCTACCGGCACGCCCTCACGGTCGGGTTCATCACCACCCTCATGGCCGGGATGGCGCTGCGCATCGTGCCGATCTTCCGGGGCGTTCCGCTGTTCTCGCCTCGCCTGCGCGACTGGACCTTCTGGCTCCTGGCCGTCGGCAACACCATCCGCGTCGTGTTCCAGGCGCTGTCGGCGACCAATCCCGCCTGGCTGCGGGTGGCCGGCGTCTCCGGGATGCTCGAGCTGGCGGCGCTGATCCTCTTCGCCGTCAATCTCTGGAAGACGATGGACACGCGGAATGCCGACGATCGCGATGCGGCAGCCACACCCGCAATCGGTCCCGGAGCGCGCGTCGCAGACCTGCTCGACGCCTACCCGGCGCTCCTGCCGGTCTTCGTCGGCAGCGGCTTCGCGCCGCTCGCCAACCCGGTGCTGCGGCGCACGCTGGCGCGGGGGGTCAGCGTCGCCCAAGCATGCCGCATGCACGGTGTCGACCTGGAGTCCTTCCTCGGACGCCTGCGACGCGCCGCCGGAGGTCCCATCTCCAGTTGACAGCAGCCACCGATCCAACTTGTTGCTTGACAGAACGGACCGGCGGGGGTACATGACCCTCAGATCAAACGGCCGATCGGAGGAGACGGATGAAACCGTCCTGGTGTCGCTCGCCGATCGTTGTCTCGGGATTCTTCGCAGTCCTGGCCTTCCTGGGCGCTTCGCAAGCCTTCGCGCAGGAGTCCGCCCATTTCTCACTGGACGGGGTGACCGTCACTGCCGGCGCGGCGGACGCCGCCTCGGCCCGCTTCGCTCTCGCGGTCACGGTGGCGGAGCTGGAGCCATCCGGCGCGGCCTCGTTCTGCAACGCCGGCTTCGGCGTCATCCTCGGGGCGGGGCCGTTCACCCCGGAGCTGCCGGTCCCCAACCATCTCATCGTCCTGCGCAATGCCGTCGATCCGGCCCACGTGGATCTCTCCTGGTCGGGCACGGCCGCGTCGTATGACGTCTATCGCAGTCAGTCCGCTTCGACTCTGACCAGCCCGGCAAACCACCTGACGACCTCGACGGGATGTCTCGTGGTGGACACCGATCCGTTCACCGGTCCCATCGTCTATTACACGGTCGTCCCGGCAGGGAATTGAAAGGTCTGAGGGCGACCCCATGGCGCCCGCGGGAGGTTCCATGTCACGCTCGCTCCGGCGCCTCGCGCCCTCTCTTCTCGCTCTCGCAGCCCTGATGCTGGCGACCGCTCCGGGTCCGTCGGCGGCAACGCCCCAGACCATCAAGGTCCAGGGTTCGCTCACCGACCGGGCCTCCGGGAACCCGCTCCCCGCGCAGGGGACCTACAACATGACCTTCGCCCTGTTCGACGCCGAGTTCGGTGGGGTGGCGATTACGACCATCGGCCCGCTCTCCGTCGACGTGCAGCAGGGGCGCTTCCAGGTCGATCTGCCCTTGAGCACGGGGCAGTTCCAGCTTCCGGATCGCTATCTGCAGATCGCCGTGGGCGGCGAGACCCTGACGCCGCGCGTTCGCCTCACCAGCGCTCCCTTCGCGCTGGTTTCGGACCAGGCGGCGACCGCCTCGTCCTCGAGCACGGCCGCGGTGGCGATGAACGTCGCCGCCGGCGCGGTCGGATCGGCCGGACTGGCCGACGGTGCGGTCACCGCCCCCAAGCTCGGCATCCCCTGCGCGACCGGGGAGATCCTGATCCGCGGCGCGGCCGGCTGGACCTGCGCGCCCGCCTCCCAGGGGGGCGTGATCTGCGTCCCGGGGAGCTTCGTCAACTGCTACAGCGGCCCGGCCGGCACCATCGCCGTCGGAGTCTGCCGCGCGGGCCAGAGCGCCTGCAATGCCGCCGGCACGGCGTTCGAAGGCTGCACCGGGCAGACGCTGCCGACGACGGAGGTCTGCGACAACAAGGACAACGACTGCGACGGCAGCGTGGACGAGGAGAACATCTGTCCGCCGTGCCCGGACGCGGATCAGGACGGCTACACCGACGCCCAGTGCATCGGGGGGACCGATTGCAACGACCATGACCCCGCCATCAACCCCGGACGCCCCGATCTCTGCAACGGCTTCGACGACGACTGCAACCCGCAGACGTTCAACGGTTCCGGCGATCCGCAGCTCGGCACCCCGTGCGACGGCGCCGACGCCGATCACTGCATCGAGGGCATCCGTTTCTGCACCGGAGGCAGCCTCGCCTGCAACGACACGTCGTCCGACAACCCGGAGCTGTGCAACGGCGTGGACGACGACTGCGACGGCATCGTCCCGACGAGCGAGCTGGACCAGGATGGGGACGGCTACCGGCCCTGCACCGGCGACTGCAACGACACCAACCCAGGGGTGCACCCGGGAGCCATCGATATCTGCGACAACCTGGACAATGACTGCAACCCCGCGACTCCGAACGGGAACGTCGACCCGCGGGTGGGGGTGGCCTGCGACGGATCCGACGCCGACCTCTGCCCCGAGGGGGTCACCTTCTGCACCGGGATCGGGACCATCGGGTGCACCGACAACACGACCGGCACGTTCGATGTCTGCAACGGCATCGACGACGACTGCGACCCGGCCAGCGCCGACGGATCCGAAGACCAGCTCAATGGGACGTCCTGCGACGGGCCGGACAGTGATCGCTGCGTCGAGGGGCACTACTTCTGCGTCAACGGCACCATGACCTGCGACGACAACACCGGGAGCAATCTCGACCTGTGCAACGGGGTCGACGACGACTGCGACAACAGCAGCTCCGACGGTTCGGAGGACCCGCTCGTCGGGACGCCGTGCGACGGACCGGACTCGGATCTCTGCAAGGAAGGGACCTACTTCTGCTCCGGCGGCGCGCTCGGCTGCAACGACAACAGCAGCAACAATCCGGAGATCTGCGGAAACGGCCTCGACGACGACTGCGACGGCGCCATCGACGAAGGCTGCTGATCCGCCGGAGACCGCCGGTCCCGAGCCGAAGGTCTACGACGCGCTGCGGCGCGAGGACTCGGTCGCAGTCTCGATGAACGGCTTCGCGGGATCCGGCGGATCCACGCTGGCGGAGATGAGGATCTCCGAGGCGGTCATCGGCTTGCCGTAGAGCGCCTCGATCCCCGAGCCGTCCGGCTTGATCACCGCCCCCTTGAAGGCGGCCCCCAGGAAGACGCCGCGGGCGTGCGACCAGGAAAGGATCTCGGCCTTCAGCTGCGCGTCGGTCGCCGCCTGGGCGGTGCGGCCCACAGGACCCGCCACCGCCGCGACCTCGCCGCCGAGCGTGAACTGATCCTGGAGCAGTCGGCGCAGCCCGTCCTGGTTCATGATCAACAGGACCGCGTCCACCTTCTTGCCTCCGAACTGCCAGCCGATGCTGCCGCCGCCCATGGTGAACAGCGCCGGCGGACCCATCGTGCCGTCGTCCTCCTTGCGGCAGGTGAAGACGCCGCGGCCGTACTCGCCGCCGAGGACGAACGCCCCCTTCTTGACGCCGGGGAAGACGCCGATGCACTCGGCGCGCTCGAGCAGCTCCTTCGGGATCCCCTTGTCGGGAGCGCTGACGGCGGCTTTCAGCACCGCGTCGGCCTCGGCCATCATCTCGCTCGCCTGCGCCTCGCGCTTCACTTTCCTGTCGTCGCTCGCAGCGGCTCCGAGCGGCCAGACCGCGATCGCGGCGGCCGCG
>DASYQE010000210.1:0-82572 GCA_036005805.1 Candidatus Polarisedimenticolia bacterium
GGCAGAAAAAAGTCCTCGAGCGGCGCGCTGTACGGGACCGGCGTGTCGGGGGCCGTCACCCGCAGCACCGGGCCGTCGAGATGGTCGAAGGCCTCCTCGTTGATCGTCGCGGCGATCTCCCCGGCGATGCCGCCGGTGCGCGTGTCCTCGTGCACCACCATCACCTTGCCGGTCTTGCGCGCGCTCGCGACGATCGTCTCACGGTCGAGCGGGAGGAGCGAGCGCAGGTCGATGATCTCCGCCTTGGCGCCCCGTTCCTTCTCGAGGGTCGCGGCCGCCTCCAGGCAGGGGTAGAGCATCGCGCCGTAGGTGACGATGGTCAGGTCGGTTCCCTCGCGCCGCACCGCGGCTTTGCCGAGCGGGACGATGAAATCGTCTTTCGGAAGGTCCTCCTTGATGCGCCGGTAGAGGAACTTGTGCTCGAGGTAGATCACCGGGTCATCGTCGCGGATGGAGGCCTTCAGCAATCCCTTGGCGTCATATGCCGTCGCCGGGGCGACGACCTTGAGGCCGGGGGTGTGGACGAAATACATCTCCGGGTTCTGGGAGTGGAACGGGCCACCGCGCACCCCGCCCCCGCACGGGCCGCGCACCACCATGGGCACGCCGGCGCCCCAGCGGTAGCGGTTCTTGGCGGCGAAGTTGGTCAGCTGGTCGAAGGCGCAGGAGATGAAGTCGATGAACTGCATCTCCGCCACCGGCCGCATCCCCATGAGGGCCGCGCCGATGGCGGCGCCGACGATGGCGCCTTCGGAGATCGGCGTGTCGATGACCCGCGTTTCGCCGAACTTCTGGAGCATCCCCTCGGTCACCTTGAAGGCGCCGCCGTAGGCGCCGATGTCCTCGCCGAGGACGAAAACCGAGGGGTCCTTCTCCATCTCCTCCCAGATCGCCTGGCGGATGGCCTCGAGATAGGTCGTGGTCATGCGGCCGGCCACCAGGGGGCTTCGTATCCTTCTTCTTTATAGACGCCTTTGAGGGCCTCCTCCGGGGAGGGTGGCGGGCACTTCTCGGCGGCGTCGGCCGCGGCGTCGAGCTCGGGGGTGATCGCTTCGGCCGTGGCGCGCAGCTCGTCGGGCGTCGCATGCCCTGAGGCCACGAGGAAGCGCTCGTAGCGCAGGAGCGGGTCCCGCTTCGCCCAGGCCTCGAGCAGGGCCTTCGGCACGTAACGCATGTCGTCGTGCTGGGCGTGACCCTTCATGCGCAGGCAGCGGGTCTCGAGGAGGGTCGCCCCTTCGCCGCGGCGGCCGCGCTCGACGGCGCGCCGGGTCGCGGCGTACACCGCCAGGACGTCGGTCCCGTCCACCGATTCGGCCGCGACCCCGTAGGCGGGGCCGCGCTCGGCGATCGAGGCGACGCGGAACTGCCTGTCGCAGGTGGTCGAATAGGCGTAGCCATTCTGCTCGACCACCAGGATGAACGGCAGCTTCAGCACGGCGGCGAAATTGAGCCCCTCGTGGAAATAGCCCGTCGAGGTGGCGCCGTCGCCGACGTAGGTCAGGGAGCAGCGCGTTCCTTCGCCGCGCAGCCGGGCCGCCAGCGCCGCTCCGGCCATCACCGGGACGAGCGTCCCGAGGTGGCTGATGGGCCCGATGAGCGAAAGCTTCTCCACGTTCCCGAAGTGCAGCGTCCCGTCCTTGCCGTGGGTCGGCGACTCGTAACGCCCCATGTACTGCTGGAAGAAGTCGAGCGGCGTCACGCCGCGCACCAGCATCGAGCCGATGTTGCGGATCATTGGGGCCAGGAGATCGTCGGGGGCCAGGGCGTACGCCGAGCCGACCGAGATCGCCTCCTGCCCGAGGCTGCTGTAGAGACCGCCTGAGATGCGCCCCTGGCGGTACAGCGCCGTCAGCTTGTCCTCGAGCATCCGGTTGAGCCGCATGAAGCGGTGGATGTCGAGCAGCTGCGCCCGGCTCAGCCCCGGATTCACGAGAGGACGATCGGGCGGCGGCATCATTCCCTTCGGGATTCGGGCCCGGCCGGAGGCTGCGGGCTTCTTCGTCGTTGCGGCCGGCACGAGTCTAGAGGTGGATGCCGCGGCCATGGAGGGCGAGAGCCGCCTCCCCCATCGCCTCGCTCAGCGTCGGGTGGGCGTGAATCATCTCGTGCAGCGCCTCGATGGTCGATTCGAGCTGCAGCGCCGCCCCCCCTTCGGCGATGAGCTCGGTCGCGTGCGGACCGAGGATGTGCACGCCGAGCAGCTCGTCGTAGCGCTCGTCGCCGACGAGCTTCACGAACCCCTCCTGCGTGTTGAGGATGCGGCCGCGCCCGAGCGGCGGGAAGGGGAACTTCCCGACCTTCACCTTGTGACCGCGCGCCTTCGCCGCCGCTTCGGTGAGCCCGACGCTCGCCACCTCGGGCTCGCTGTAGGTCGCGTTCGGGACATGGTCGTAGTTGATGGGGTGCGGGTTTCGCCCGGCGATCGCCTCCGCGGCGACGATGCCCTCGTGCGAGGCGAGATGCGCCAGCATCGGGGTCGGGACGACGTCGCCGATGGCGTAGAGGGTCGGCTCGGACGAGCGCATCATCGCGTCCACCTTCACGAAGCCGCGTTCGAGCTGGACTTTGGTCGTGTCGAGCCCGACGTCCTCCGTGACCGGCCGGCGGCCGACGGCGCAGAGGAGGGTCTCCCCTTTCAGGGTGTCGCTCCCCTTGTCCGAGGAGACCTTCACCTCGACCCCCTTCTCGGCCGGCTTCACCTCTTCGACCTTGGTCGCGACGCGCACCTCGATGCCGCGCTTCTTGAGCGCCTTCAGCATCTCGGCGGAGATCTCCTCGTCCTCGATCGGCAGGACGCGCGGCAGCATCTCGACGAGGGTCACCTGCGATCCGAAGCGCGAGTAGATCGACGCGAACTCCACGCCGACCGCCCCGGCGCCGAGGACGATCATCGACTTCGGGACCCGCTCGAGCAGGAGCGCTTCGGTGCTGGTCAGGATGCGCTTGCCGTCGACCTTGAGCCCCGGGAGCAGTTTCGCCGCCGAGCCGGTGGCGAGGATGACGTTCTTCGTCGCGATCGTCTGAGCCGCGCCGGTCTCGGGCTTCACCTCGACCTTGCCCGGACCCTTCAGGCGGCCGTGGCCGGCGAGCACCGTGATGTTGTTCTTCTTCATCAGGTACTGGACGCCCTGCGCCTGGCGCCGGATGACATCGGTGCGGTACTTGTGCATGGCCGCCAGGTCGAGGGTGACCTCTCCGGCCTTCACGCCGAAGCGGGCGCCGTCCCTGGCGGTTTCGAGCACGTCGGCGGTGTGCAGGAGCGCCTTCGTCGGGATGCAGCCGACGTGCAGGCAGGTGCCGCCGAGCGCGGCGTACTTCTCCACGATCGCGGTCCGGAGGCCGAGCTGGGCGGCGCGAATCGCCGCGACGTAGCCGCCGGGGCCCGAACCGATGACCGTCACCTCGAACGACTGGGGGTCTGCCACACGTCCCTCCGCTTGCTGCGGCTTCCTTGGCGGGAATGGGCGCGGATTCTAGCACGGACGCCCGCGACGGCGGTCGCCCCCCGCCGCCCGGTCCGGTGCGGTCCCCCGCTCAGCGGGCGGCGGCTTTCAGCAGGCGATCGATGTCGTCGGTGGTGTTGTAGATGTTCGGCGAGACGCGGATGAGGTTGGCGCGCAGGCTGACCAGGACGCCGGCGTCCACGAGCCGGCGCCAGACGCGGCGCGTGGCGTCCCGGCTCTCCGCCTCGAGCCCCAGGATGGTCGAGCGGCGCTCGAAGGCGAGGTCGGAAGCGGCCTTCAGGACCGTCGACCCCAGCCCCAGGATCAGCCGGTCGAGCAGGCGCATGGCGTGCGCCTCGACGGTCGAGACGCGCACCCGGGCCAGGAACTCCATCGAGGCGGCGAACCCGCCGAGGTTGAGGAACGACGCCCGCTGCGGCGAATCGAAGCGGCAGGCCCCTTCGCGAAAGCGCAGCGCATAGTCGAAGGGGCGGTTGAGCTGCGCGCCGCCCTCCACCGTCTGCCAGTTCACCACCGCCACGCGCATCCGGTCGAGGACGCGCGGCGAGACGTAGGTCAGTCCCGTGCCGTACGGCCCGAAGAGCCACTTGTAGCCGCTGACCGCCAGGACGTCGACCGGATGATCGGCCACCCGGTAATCGATGCCGCCGATCGCCTGCGCGCCGTCGACGATGAGGAACACCCCGCGCTCGCGGCACGCCTCGCCGAGCGCGTCGAGGTCGATGCGGTAGCCGGTCGCGAAGGCGACCAGGCTCACCGCCACGGCCCGCGTCTTCGGCGTGAACGCGGCGATGTAGTCGGCGGCCGAGACGTGGCGGCCCGTTCCGGGGGTGACGAAGCGGACGCGGACGCCGGCCGGCGCGAGGTTCAGGAACGGCAGGACGACCGCCGGGAACTCTCCCTGCCCGATGAGCACCTCCTCACCGGCGCGCAGCGGCAGGCCGAGGGCGGCGGCGTTGAGCCCGTGGGAGGCGCCGGATCCGAAGGTGATGCTCGAGGGATGGCACCCGAGGAGACGCGCCGCGGCGAGGGCCGCCCGCTCCGGCTGCCGCTCGAAGAGCTCCGGGTCGATCTCCTCCGGATGTTCCTTGAGGCGCAGCTGGCGCTGGATCTCGTCGGAGACCTCACGCGGAAAGGGGCCCTGGGCGGCGCAGTCGAGGTACGCGCGCCCGCCGAAATCGGAGAAATGCCGCTTCCAGTCGTTCATCCCGGAGATCCGCGAGGGATCCTACACTCAGCGGTCCTCAGCGACGGTGGGCGACCGGCCGTCTCTCCCGCCGCGCCGCGATCGGCGGGCTATAATCCGGCCCGAGATGTCGAGCACGATCCCGGTCCCCAGGAACGAACCGAGCTTCCTCTCGCCGCCCCCCGAGGTGACGATCACCAACGCCTTCGTGCGCCCGTTCGACAACGTGGTGGCGACGGCGCGCACCTGCTACTCGTCGGGCGGGATCATCACCGACGAGCAGATCCTCGGCGGCCCCGAGGTGCCTTTGGAGGAGCGCGAGGAGCGCGCGCGCCGCCGGGACGCCCTGGCACGTGACCTGTACCAGGCGGGACACCACACGACGCTGCAGCACGCCCACTTCCAGTTCGCCATGAGCAACGTCAGCCGCCAGGTGATCTGGTCGTTCCTGCACAGCCACCCGTTCTACAACTCCGAGCAGGTCAGCCAGCGCTACGTCACCGTGAAGCCGGGGAACTACGCCATCCCGCCCCTCGAGGGGCCGGCGCTCTCCATCTACCAGGAGACCATCGGGAAGCAGCAGCAGGCGTACGAGGATCTCTGCCGGCTGCTGCAGGGGCCGGCGAGCGACGCCTACTACGACCGCTATCCGTCGCGCCGGCGCAAGGACGCGCAGTGGAACCGCGAGATCAAGAAGAAGGCGCAGGAGGTGGCGCGCTACGTCCTTCCCGTCGCCACCTTCGCCTACCTCTACCACACGATCAACGGCATCACGCTGCTGCGCTACTGGCGCGCCTGCCGGCAGTACGACGCGCCGCTCGAGCAGCGCCTGCTCGTCGGGCGCATGGTGGAGGAACTCCTGCGGCTCGACCCCGCCTATCGCGCCGTGCTCGAAGAGCCGATCGCCGAGGACGACCTGCCGGAGCAGCGGGCCGCCCGCGAGTTCCTGGACGGCCCCGACGACGCCTCGCGGGTGCGGCGCTTCCGCGAGGAGTTCGACGCGCCGCTCGGCGGCCGCACCTCGCTTCTCGTCGACTACCCCGCGAAGAACGAGGACACGCTGGCGCAGGCGGTGCGCGAGGTGCTCGGGCTGCCGCGCGAGCGGCTGTCGGACGACGCCGCCATCGACCGGGTCCTGGACCCTTCGCAGAACCGCTACCTCGGCGAGGCGCTCAACCTGACGACGCTCTCCAAGCTGTCGCGCGCCATGGCGCACGTCCACTACACCTTCCGCAAGAAGATGAGCCACGCTGGGGACTCGCAGAACCAGCGTCACCGCACGACTCCGGCGTCGCGGCCGATCCTCGAAGCGCAGATCGGCGGAGACCCCGACTACGAGACGCCGACGCTCGTGACGACCAACGACGCCTGCGCCCGACGCTACCGGGAGGCGATGGAGATCGCCTGGGACGGCGTGCGGCGCCTGCGGGCGCTCGGGATCCCCGCGGAATCCGCCCTGTACCTGCTGCCCAACGCCGTGTCGATCCGCTTCACCGAGTCGGCGAGCCTGCTCGACCTGCGCCACAAGCACGCCATGCGCCTCTGCTACAACGCCCAGGAGGAGATCTGGCGCGCCTCGCTCGACGAGGCGCTGCAGATCCGCGCAGTGCACCCGCGCATCGGCCGCTGGCTCCTGCCTCCCTGCACGCTGCGGCAGGGGGCGGGCCTGACCCCCGTCTGCCCGGAGGGGCGGCGCTACTGCGGCGAGCGCGTCTGGACGTACGACATCGAGGAGTATCGCCGCGTCATCTGATCCATGGGCGAACTCGAGATCCTTCCCGGACAGGTCGACGGCCCGCTGCAGATCGAGACGATCTTCGGCCGCCGTGCCCCGCTCGAGATCGAGGTGGGGATCGGCAAGGGGCGGTTCCTCCTGTCGGAGGCGGAGCGTCGCCCGCAGATCGACTTCCTCGGCCTCGAGTGGTCGCTGAAGCACCTGCGCCTCGCCAAGGAGCGGGCGGCGAAGAAGGGGCTTCCCAACATCCGCCTGCACCGCGCCGACGCCCGCCACGTCCTCGCGACGCTCGTGAAGGACGCGAGCGTCGCGCGCGTGCACGTCTACTGCCCCGACCCGTGGCCGAAGAAGCGGCACCACAAGCGGCGCCTGTTCGACGCGGAGACGACGAAGCACCTCGAGCGCATCCTCGTCCCCGGCGGCTACCTGCACGTCTCGACCGACTTCGGAGAGTATTTCGAGTGGATCGTCGAGGCGGTGAGAGCCCACACGCAGCTCGTCCCGGCGCAGGACCCGGAGTTCCCGGAGGTTCCCCCGGGCGGAAACACCAACTACGAGGCCAAGTACCTGGCCGCCGGCCGCCGCATCCACCGGGCCGTGTGGCGGCGGTGACCGGCGCCGCGCGCTTGCGGCGCCTTCGGCCGCCGATCGCGGTCCTCGCCGCGGCGATGTCCCTCGCCGGGTGCGCCTCCATCCAGAAGATGGCGGTGAACAAGCTCGGCGACTTCCTCGCGTCGGGGAACTCGGTCTACGAAACCGACGACGACCCGGAGCTCATCGCCTCGGCCCTGCCGTTCGGGCTGAAGCTGATGGAGAGTCTTCTGCAGGCCTCCCCCGAGCACCCCGGGCTGCTGCTGGCGGCGTGCAAGGGATTCACCGTCTACTCGTACGCCTACGTCGACGGCGAGGCGAAGCGGCTGGAGGACACCGACCTGGAGGCGGCGCGGACCATGCGGGCCCGGGCGCGCCGGCTGCACCTGCGCGCCTGGGGCTACGGCCAGCGCGGCCTGGCGCGAGCGACGAAGACGAGCCCCGAAGCGCTCCTCGCCGACCCGCAGCCCGCGCTGGCGCGGTTGAAGGAGAAGGACGTGCCGCTCCTCTACTGGAGCGCCGCCTCGCTCGGTCTCGCCATCTCCGACAGCCGCGGCGAGGCGGAGATGATCGCCCGACTGCCGGTGGTCGAGGCGCTCCTGGCGCGGGCGCGCTCTCTCGATCCCGACTGGGACCGTGGGTCGCTCGACGAGTTCGACATCGTGCTGGCGGGCACGCGCCCCGGCGCGCCGCTCGACGAAAAGCGCCTGCGCGAAGACTACGAGCGGGCGCTGCGTTTGTCGGAAGGCCAGCGTGCCAGCCTCTTCGTCGGCTACGCGGAGAGCTCCGCGGTGCAGCGGCAGGACGCCGGCGAATTCCGGGACCTGCTCGACCGTGCGCTGGCCATCGATCCCGACGCGCACACCGAGATCCGGCTGGCGAACGTCCTGGCGCAGCGCCGCGCCCGCTGGCTCCTCGACCACGTCGATGCGCTGTTCCTCGACGCCGGCGAGCCGACCACGTCTTCCGGGAAGGAGAGACCATGAAGGTCCACCGCGTCACCCGTCCGGGCCCCAGGGCCGCGCGCGCCGCCCTGGCGCTTCTGGCCTTCGTCGCCGCTCCGCTCCTGGAGCCGCCGGCCCTTGGCGCCGCGCCCGCCGCGGCGCCGGTGACGATCAAGATGGCCACCGTCGCCCCCGAAGGATCCCCCTGGCACGAAGTGCTGAAGCAGATGGGGCAGGACTGGGAGCGGACCTCGGGCGGGCGCGTCAAGCTGCGTCTTTACCCGGGAGGTGTGCTGGGGGACGAAGCGTCGCTCGTGACGAAGCTGCGCATTGGGCAGCTCCACGCCGCGGCCCTGTCGGCGGTCGGTCTGTACCGCATCGACCGGGGCGTCGCCTGTCTCGGCGTGCCGATGATGTTCGACACCTACGACGAGCTCGACCAGGTGCGCGACCAGCTCACGCCGCGGCTCGAGAAGGCGTTCGAGGCGCAGGGTTACATGGTCCTCAACTGGGGGGACGCCGGCTGGATCCGCTTCTTCTCGAAGCAGGCGGCGAAGACCCCGGACGACATCCGGAAGACCAAGCTGTTCATCGCCGCCGATGACGCCGAGACGCTCGAGCTCTACAAGGCGCTCGGCGTCAAGCCGGTGCCGCTCGCCGAGACCGACATCCTGTCGTCGCTGCAGACCGGGCTCATCACCGCGTTCGACGCCCCGCCGCTCCTGGCGCTGCTCAACCAGTGGTTCGGGGTGGCGCCGTACATGCTCGACGTGCGCTGGGCGCCGCTCGTGGGCGCGACGGTGATCAGCAGGAAGGCGTTCCTGACGCTGCCGGAGGACGTGCGGCCGGCGCTGCTCGAAGCAGGCCGCGCCGCCGGCGCCCGCTTCCGCGGCGACATGCGCAGGCTCAGCGAAGAGGCGATCCCGGCGATGGAGAAGCGCGGGCTCAAGGTGACGCGTCCGGACGACGCGACCCTCGCGCTGTGGCGCCGCGAAGCCGAGGGCCTCTGGCCGCGGCTGCGCGGCACCATGGTGCCGGCCGACCTGTTCGACGAAGCGAAGCGGCTGCGGGACCAGGCGCGATCCGGGAAGTCCTCCCCTCCTTGAGCGCGGTCGCGCGGGTCGACCGCGTCCTCCACCGCACCGAGGCGGCGCTGGCCATCCTGCCCCTCGGCATCATGGTCGTGCTGCCGATGATCGAGGTCTTCGGGCGACGGCTGTTCGGCGTCGGGGTCCCGGGATCGGTCCTCGTCGTCCAGAACCTCACGCTGTGGGTCGCCTTCCTGGGTGCCATCCTGGCGGCGCGCCGCGACCAGCTCCTGGCCCTGTCGTCGGCGCTCCTGCTGCCGGAACGGTTTCGCCCGGCGGCGCGCACCGCCGTCGCCGCCCTCGCGACCGCCGTGGTCGCGTGGATCGCCCGCGCCAGCCTCGACCTGGTCGCCGCCGAGAGAGCTGCCGGAGACCTCATCCCGGGCGTGCCACGGTGGCTGGTCGTGGCGATCATCCCGATCGGCTCGCTGGCGATCGCCGGGCACCTGATTCGCCGCGCCTCGGCGTCCTGGCCGGGACGCCTGTGGGCAGCCGCGGGGCTCCTGCTGCCGTTCCTGTTCGAGCGCGCGGTCACGCCCGGAGAAGGCGCGGCGACGATGGCCCTGGCGGTCCTCGTCGCGGCGGCGGCGGTCGGCATGCCGCTCTTCACGGTCATCGGCGGGGCGGCGCTGCTGCTGTTCTGGGGACAGGGCTCGCCGGTCGCGTCGGTGCCGGCGGAGACGCACCGCATGGTGACCTTCCCCGGCCTCCCGGCGGTGCCGCTCTTCACCTTCGCCGGCTACATCCTCGCGGCCGGGGGCGCCAGCGGGCGGCTGCTCGATGTCTTCTCGTCGCTGTTCGGCTGGCTTCCCGGGGGGACGGCGATCGTCACCACGGTCCTCTTCGCCTTCTTCACCTCGTTCACCGGAGCGTCGGGCGTGACCATCCTGGCGCTCGGAGGATTGCTGCTGCCGGTCTTGATCGCCGACAACTACCCCGAGGACTTCGCCATCGGCCTCCTGACGGTGTCGGGGTCGATCGGGCTTCTCTTTCCACCGAGCCTGCCGGTGATCCTCTACGGCGTGCAGTCGAACCAGTCGATCGCGGATCTTTTCCGCGCCGGTCTGCTGCCGGGCCTCCTGCTGCTCGGGCTCGTGTCGGCGTACGGAGTGCGGCAGGCAAGGCGCGGCGGCGGGCGGAAGACCCCGTTCGAAGCGCGGCGCGCCGGCGCGGCGCTGTGGCGCGCGAAATGGGAGCTGCTGCTGCCGATCCTCGTGCTCGTGGGACTCTTCGGCGGCTTGATGACGCCGGTCGAGTCGGCGGCCATGACCGCCCTCTACGCCGCCCTCGTGGAGTGCTTCGTCCACCGCGACATCGATCCGCTGCGGCGCCTGCCGGCTGTCGCCGCCGACTGCGCTTCGCTGGTCGGCGGCTTCCTCATCATCCTGAGCATGGCGCTCGGGCTGACGAACTTCCTCATCGACGCGGAGATCCCGGCGCGCATCCTCGAGGCGATGCAGGGGACGATCAGAAGCCCGCTCGTGTTCCTGCTCATCCTGAACGTCTTCCTGCTGGTGGTCGGCGCGCTGATGGACATCTACTCGGCGCTCTTCGTCGTCGTCCCGCTCATCCTGCCGCTGGGGGCGGCCTACGGCATCCACCCGGCGCACCTCGGGATGATCTTCCTCGCCAACATGGAGCTCGGGTACCTGACGCCGCCGATGGGGGAGAACCTGTTCCTGTCGTCGTACCGCTTCGACCGGCCGGTCCTCAAGGTGTTCCGCGACACCTGGCCCTTCTACGTCATCCTGGTTTTCGGCGTGCTGCTCGTGACCTATGTCCCGGCGCTGTCGCTCGTGCTCCTGGGACGCTAGGCGGGGCCGCGGGCTCCGGGGCCACGCCCCAGGAGCCTAGGGCAGGTCCACCAGGATCTCGCCTTCGACGACGCGAACCGGGTAACACGCGACCTTCACGTCGGCGTCGATGGGCGACACGCCGCTCTTCAGCTCGAAAGTCCAGCCATGCCACGGGCAGGAGACGACGCCGTTGGTTTCGAGGTAGCCCTCCCCCAGCGGTCCCCCCTGGTGCGGACAGGTGTTGTCGAGGGCGTAGAACGAGCCCGCCAGGTTGAACAGCGCGATCGCGTGATCGCGCACCTGCACCACCTTGCTGCCGCCGGGAGGGAGCTCCGCCGCCTTGCCGCAGCGCGCCGTGATCGGCATCAGGCTTCTCCTTCGCGCCCCGCCTCGGGGATCAGGTAATCGGCGATGTTGGTGCTGCCGTAGCGTCCGCCGCAGTCGCGGCGCAGCCGGTCCGCGGCCAGGGCCAGCGCGTGCTTCACCCCCGCGGTCTTCTCCGGATCGGTGAGCGGCTCACAGCGCACCATGACGCCGCCGTCGCGCGCCGCGAGCTGGACGAAGAAGCGCTGCGGATGACCGCGATCGACGACCAGCGCCTCGATCAGCGCCGCCCGCTCGCCGGTCTCGAGGTAGAACCGGTCGAACTTCACCAGCACCTCGCCGCGGCGCTCGTTCGAGGGGGCGTGCCGCCGCGCCACGTCGGCGAGCCGGAGCGTTCCTTCGACGAGGATGTGGGGCAAAGGATTCGGATGGCGTTCAGGCGAGAACGGTCTTGACGTAGTCGAGGATCTCGTCCGGGTGCTTCTGCACCTCGACCTTCTCGTCGATGCGGCGGATCTTCCCCTTCTTGTCGATCACGAAGGTGGTCCGCTTGATGCCGAAGAACTCGCGGCCCATGAAGGATTTCTTGCCGTAGACGCCGTAGGCGGTCGAGACCTTCGAGTCGGCGTCCGAAAGGAGGGGAAACGGCAGGCCGTTGCGCGCCGAGAACTTCTCGTGCGCGTCGAGGCCGTCCTTGCTGACGCCGAGCACCTCGGTGTCGTGCGAGGCGAGCCGGCTGTAGACGTCGCGGAAGCCGCAGGCCTCGCGGGTGCAGCCAGGAGTGCCGTCCTTGGGATAGAAGTAGAGGATGAGGTTCTTCTTCCCCAGGTAGTCGGCCAGGGAGACCTCGCGTCCACCGGTCCCCAGGAGCGCGAACGCCGGGGCCTTGCGACCGACTGCCAGAGCCGCCTTCTTCGCCATCGCACCTCTCCCTCGCCCGGTCGCGCGCTGGTCTGCCGCTGGGCCATGTTCTGTCGCGGAGGTGTAATTCTAGCATGCCGGCGGGGCCGATCCGCCGACCCGGCCTGGCCCGACAGGTGCGGCGGACGGGGCATCCGCGGGGGCCGCCCGTTCCGTCGCCTCCACTGTCTCAGGACGCGGGACGCGATCGCAGGAGGCGCCACAACGCGACGACGCTGATCGCGGTCCAGACCCCTTCGAGCAGGATGAATCCGGCCTGGCGGCCCGCCACCGCGACGACCAGGAGAAGCGCCGCGCCGATGGCGTTGAGAAGGTGGTACGAGACGACGTCGCGGCCGAGCCTTCCCGCCTGGTGGGCGGCGTAGGCGACGAGGATCAGGAGCGCCCCGAGAAGCGACGCGACTTGGAGCGGGACGCCGTTCAGGCGAGTTTCTCGATGCGGGCGCCCGAGCGCAGGGTGGCGACGTAGTCGCGCACCTTCGCCTGGCGCTGCTCGTCCTTGAGGCGCTCGACGATCCTGGGCTTCGCCTCCTCGAACGGCACAGGGCCTCCCGGGCGCCGGTCGATGACCTGGACGATGTGGAAGCCGCGGCGCGTCTCGAGGATGTCGCTCGTCTGGCCGGGCTTGAGCGACATCGCGGCGCGCTCGATCGCCGGCAGCGCGCCGCCCCCCGGAGTCACGTATCCGCTGTCGCCGCCGCGCTGCGCCTCCGGACCGTCGGAGTGGCGCTTGGCCAGGGTTGCGAAATCCTCACCGCCCCGCAGCGCCTTCATCACCTCTTCGATCTTCTGGCGCGCCGCCGCCCGGGTCGCGGGCGAGGCGTCGGGCGCCACGGCGACGACGATCTGCCGGATGTGCGTCGACTCCGGCCGCTTCATGGCTTCGGGATGGGAGTCGTACCAGGCGCGCGCCTGGGCGTCGTCCACGGCGAGCCCCGGAGCGACCTTCTGGTCCACGAAGCGGCTGACGCTGAGGGTGCGGCGCACCTGCGCGGTCAGATCGGCCTCGGTCGCGCCGATCCCCTTCAGGAAGGCGTCGACGTCGTCGGGCGACCCGAGGGCCTTCTTCAGTCGCGCGGCCTCCTCCTTCGCTTCGGCGTCGCTCACCGAGATGCCCGCCTCCTTCGCCTTCTGGTAGAGCAGCTCGTTGTCGATCAGCAGATCGAGGGCCGCCTGGCGGACCGATTCCAGATCGGCGTGCGATCGCTGCCCGGGTCCGCGCTTGCGGAACAGCACCTGCACCGTGAGGTCGTAGTCGCGCCGCGTGAGAGGCGACCCGTTCACCTTCGCGACCGGAGCATCCGGCTTCGGCTCGGCGGCCGTGGAGGGTCTGGCCGGCGCCCCTGTCGTCGCGGGCTTCGTCTGGGCCCCGGTCGACGGCTTGGCCGCCGTCCCCGACTTCGGCGGGGCCGGAGTGGCCGGCTCGGCCGCGTGTACGGTCGCGAGGGCCGTGGGAAGGACCAGCGCCAGGAGCGCCGTTCGTCCGAGATCGAACCTACTGCCGGTCCGCCGCCAGCTCATGGGCCTCCCCTTTCCAGGTCTGCACGCTGATGATCGCGGCCAGGCGCTCGGCGATTCCCCGGAAGAGGATCGCCGGCCCCGACTTCGGATCGTAGATCACCGGAGGACGCCCCTCGTCCCCCCCCTGCCTCAGCCGCACGTCGAGCGGGATCGACCCGAGGCACGGCACTCCGAGCTTTTCGGCCAGGCGGGCCGCCCCGCCGTGGCTGAAGATCTCCGACCGCTCGCCGCAGTGCGGGCACTCGAAGTACGACATGTTCTCGACCATCCCGAGGATCGGCACGTTGACCTTGGCGAACATCGCCGCGGCCTTGCGTACGTCGGAGAGGGCCACATCCTGCGGCGTCGCCACCAGGACCGCCCCCGTGAGCGGGATCACCTGCGACAGGGTGAGCTGGACGTCGCCGGTGCCCGGGGGCATGTCGATGAACAGGTAATCGAGAGCGCCCCACTCGACGTCGCCGAGGAACTGCCGGATGGCGCCGTGCAGCATCGGCCCGCGCCAGACGACCGGCTCGTCCTCCTTCAGGAAGAAGGCCATCGACATGAGCTTGAGCCCGTGCGCGACCACCGGCACGATGCGCTTCTCGCGGATCTCCGGCCGGTCCTTCACGCCGAGCATCTGCACCAGGTTGGGGCCGTAGAGATCGGCGTCCATCAGTCCCACCGCCGCGCCCGTGCGCGCGAAGGACAGCGCGAGGTTGGCGGCGACGGTGGACTTGCCGACGCCGCCCTTCCCCGAACCGACGGCGATGGTGTTGGCGACCTCGGGGATGAGCTCCGCCGGCGCGGCGATGCTGCGCTTCACCTTGGCGCTCATCGTGAGATTGACGTCGGCGATGCCAGGAACCTGGAGCAGCGCGGTGCGGACATCCTTCTCGATCTGGCCCTTCAGCGGACAGCCGGGGGTCGTGAGGTTCACCGTCAGTGTGACCGTGTCGCCTTCGACGGTGAGCCCTTCGACGAGTCCGAGGGTGACGAGATCGACGTGCAGTTCCGGATCCTGCACCGTCCGCAGGGCGGAGAGGACCTGGTCGCGGACCGCTTCGCCGCTCACGACGCGCGCTCCCGCCACGGCGCGCTGAGGCCGCGGATCCGCTCGGCGGCGCCGCCGCGCGCCAGCACGAGCACCTGGAACGCTCCTCCCATCCGATCCGGCATGACGAGGTCCTTGAGGCGCTCACGGCCGGAGACATCCTGGGCTTCGTAGTCGTCGAGGGCGCCGAGCGCGAGCAGGAAGTGGGCCTGGCTCACCTGTCCGGCGACGCTCCATCCGCTGTCGGCCGCGGCACGTCGCACGGCGGTGAAATCGACGTGCGCCGTGAGGTCCTGCTCTCCCGGGTGCGCCAGCAGGTCATGCGAAAGGCGGTGACGATGGAACGCCCGCAGCGTGCCGCGTGATCGGACCGGGTGGAACAGCTCTGCGGCGGCTTCGCCGTAATCGACGAGCAGTCCCCAGCCGCGCCCGAGCAGGCCGCCGAGGCGGGTCACGAACCGGGCCGCCTCCGGCGCGACATCGACGATCTGTCCGGGCTGCGGAGCGATGGCGTGACGCGCGAGGTAATCCGACAGGACGGGAGTGGAGACCGGATGCACCGTCTCGCGGTAGCCATCCCCTGAAAGCTCGACATGGATTTCTCCCGGCCCGTCCGGCGTGCCCGCAATGCGGTGAACCGGAAAGGCGTCGAGGACCTCGTTGGCGAACAGGCAGCCGTCCGCGGTCTTCGAAGACGGGTCGGCCTCGAGCTCCTCGAGGCTTCGCCAGCACGGACCCGAGGCGGGTTGCGGAACAGCAGCAAGCAGGCGCTCCTGGCGGGCGCGCAGGGCCGGGCTCGGCTCGACCAGGATGGACTCGAGAGCGTGCGCGAAAGGCGCGTCGCGAGCCGCCTCGGCGCGGAAGTCGGCCGCAAAGCGTCCTTCGCCCGGACCGAACTCGACGAACCGGAAGCGGCGCGGCGTCCCGAGAAGACGCCACATCTCCGCCGCCTGCCGCGCCACGAGCCGACCGAAGGCGGCGTGCACGCCGCTGCTGGTGACATAGTCGCGCCCGCCGCCTCCCCCGAGCCCGCGGGTGTAGTAGCCGTGCTCCGGGTGGTAGAGGCAGAGCTCCATGAAGGTCGCGAAGGGAATCGCTCCGCGGGCGCGCAGGGTCTCGCGGAGAACCGGCTCGATCGTCGTGGCTGTCGCTGGCTCGACCGGACCCGCGGTGACCGTTTCGACGAGGCTCACTTCCCCGCGGCGGCCTTGGCGGCCGGAGCCTCCAGGGGTGCGGCGCCTCGTGCGGCGCGGGCGCGGGCGTCGATGAGACGCTGGATCTGCATGACGGCCTCGATCAGGGCCTCGGGACGCGGCGGGCAGCCCGGAACGTAGACGTCCACCGGGATGAGCTCGTCCACCCCCTGCGTGACCGCGTAGGAGCGGAACATGCCTCCCGTGGAGGCGCAGGCGCCCATGGCGATCACCCACTTCGGCTCCGGCATCTGGTCGTAGATGCGCTTCACCGCCGGGGCCATCTTCTTCACCACCGTGCCGGCGACGATCATCATGTCGGCCTGGCGCGGCGAGAAGCGCATCGCCTCGGCGCCGAAGCGGGCGATGTCGTAGCGGGGCGCGACCACGGCCATCATCTCGATGGCGCAGCAGGCGAGCCCCATCGGCATCGGCCAGAGGGAGTTCTTTCGCCCCCACGCGATGTAGTCGGCGATCCGGGTGGTGAGGAGCCAGGGCTCGGCGTCGCGCAGATCGCGGTCGACGTCGCTCATCGCGCTCCTCCGACAGGCGGCGGGGCGGTCGCCGCAACCTGGTCCGCGGGGCGCGGCCGCTCCAGCGGACCCCACTTGTGGGTCGAGTCGGGACGGATGCCCCCCATCTCGAGGAGCTTGTCCTTGTGGTAGATGAGGCCGTCGCGGGTCTGGCCCACCGTCTGGTACTCCTTGGTCAGGAAGATCGCCTCCTCGGGGCAGACCTCTTCGCAGTAACCGCACATGATGCAGCGCAGCATGTTGATGTCGAAGACCTTCGGCCCCTTCTCGATGCCGGTGCCGATCTGCTGCGCCTCGATGTGGATCGCCTTCGGCGGGCAGACGTACTGGCAGAGGAAGCACGCCACGCACTTGACCCGCTGCTGCTCGTCGCGCACCAGAGCCGGCAGCCCGCGGTAGCGGTCGGGCATCGTCCATTTCTCCTCGGGGTACTGCATCGTCACCTTGGGGCGGAACATGTGGCGGAGGGTGATCCACATCCCCTTGATCACCGAGGGAAGATAGCTTCGGGCCAGGAGGCCCTTCGCGACCGGCCGTTTGACGGGCTTGCCGATCAGCGGCACGGGGCCTCCCCGGCGGCCGCGGCGCGCCAGCGCTTCAGCGCCTCGCGGATCGCCTGCTCGGCGAGGACCGAGCAGTGCTGCTTCGACTCGGGCAGACCGCCGAGCGCCTCGGCGACGTCCTGGTTGGACACCCGCTCCACCTCCTCCACGCGCAGGCCTTTCACCATCACCGTCGCCATGCTCCCGGCGGCGATCGCCGCCGTGCACCCGAACGAACGGAAACGTGCTTCGATCACCTGATCCCCTTCGATCTTCATCCCGAACCGCAGGACGTCGCCGTGCGCCGGGTCCCCCACCTGGGCCACGGCGGCGCTTCCTTCGACGTCCCCGACGTTGCGCGGGTGGCGGTAATGGTCCAGGAGCGTCTCGCTGTACTCCCCGGGCCCGCTCATGCGCACCTCGAACGCTCCGATCCCACTCATGCTATTGCAGGCGCCACCACCGGGGCAACGGTGCTGTCAGCCGCCGATCTGCCACATCTTGCGTGGCAGGCGCTCCCGGTACACCGCCGCCATGTCGAGGCTGCCCCCCGGCCCCTTGGCCTCGACCTCGGAGGACACGGCGCGCACGAGATCCTCGTCGCTCCCTCCGCCGCGCAGGATGGGGCGCAGGTCGCGATCCCCCCGGGCGAACAGGCAGTTGCGGATCATCCCGTCCGCCGTCAGGCGGATGCGATCGCAGCGCTCACAGAAAGGAGCGGTCACCGAGTTGATGAAGCCGATGTCGCCTTGGCCGTCGTCGAAGCGGTAGACCTCGGCCGGGGACGCGCCCCGCTCGCGTTCGACCCTCCGGAGCGGCCGGATCGCCTCGAGGCGCGCGCGCACCTCCGCCCCCGGGACGATGCGCTCGGCCTCGAACGCCTCCCCCGCCCCGAGCGGCATCAGCTCGATGAAGCGGACCTGGCAACGCCTCGTGCGGGCGAGCTCGGCGAAGCGGGAGATCTCCTGGTCGTTGACCCCGCGGATCAGCACGACGTTCACCTTGATCGGCAGGGCGCCGAGCCGCTCCAGCTCGCCGAGCGCCGCGAGGACGCGGCCGAGGCCGTCACGGCGGCCGACCTTGACGTAGGTCTCCGGATCGAGCGAGTCGATGTGCACGTTGAAGCGGCGCACGCCGGCACGGACCAGGCCTTCCGCCTGCTCCTCGAGCAGCAGGCCGTTGGTGGTCAACGCCAGGTCCTCGACGCCCGGAAGGGCCGACAGCATGCCGGCGAGGCGCGCGAGATCGCGCCGCACCAGCGGCTCGCCGCCGGTCAGGCGGATCTCGCGGACGCCGCGCGCCGCCAGCGGCCGCACCACGCGGACGATCTCCTCGAAGGTCAGCAGCTCGGATCGCTCGTACCAGGTGATCCCCGCCGCCGGCATGCAATACACGCAGCGCAGGTTGCAGCGGTCGGTCACCGAGACGCGCAGGCTGCGGACCGCCCGCCCGAAGCGATCGACGAGCGGCGCGCCCGGCGCGCAGGTCTTCCCCGCGGACAAGGCCGCCCGGGCGGCGCCGGAGACGGTGTGGGTCGGGGCGTTCATGAACCGGATCTCAATCCTGCGGCGATGGCGGGTCGTCCGGGAAGGGGTCGAACTCCTCCTCGGCGGGAGCCACGGGCGCTTC
Source organism: Candidatus Polarisedimenticolia bacterium (assembly GCA_036005805.1). GTDB lineage: Bacteria > Acidobacteriota > Polarisedimenticolia > Gp22-AA2 > Gp22-AA2 > DASRAU01. The sequence goes on from DASYQE010000210.1 coordinate 18,504, forward strand.
CTTCTTCTTGAACAGCAGCCTCTCGACCGTCTGCCCCGCCTTCACGTGCCTCCGGACGATCTCGGCGACATCACCGGGCTTCACGCCGCTGTAAACGACGCCTTCCGGATAGAGAATGACGTTCGGACCGTAGGTGCACAACCCGAAGCACAGGCACTCGGTGTCCTTGACCGAGGTGCCGATCCCCTGGCGCACGAACTCCTTGCGGAATTCCTGCCGGATGCGCATCGAGCCGCGCTCGCCGCCGCAGCGGGGTCCGACGCAGATGAGGACGTGGCGGGAGTACGGAAGATTCATTCGACCTCGAGGACCGCCTGCAGCTGGAGGCACGCGTTCTGCGGCAGCTCGTCCACTCCGTGCGCCAGCCGCGTGTGCCTGCCGCGATCCCCGAAGACCTTGACGAACACCTCGGAGGCTCCTTCCATCACGCTGAACGCGTCGCTGAAACCGGGAGCGACGGCGATGTGCCCGACCAGCTGCACGACCCGGCGGACGCGATCGAGATCGTCGATCGCCTGCTTGGCGGTCGCGAGGACGCTGAGGGCGGCGAGCCGCGCCGCCTCCGACCCCTGCTCGACCGTGACCTCGCGCCCGATGCGGCCGAGGTACTTGAGCTTGCCGCCTTCCTTGGGGAACTTTCCGGAGATGAAGAGGAGATTCCCGGAGCGGACCGTCTGGACCCAGTTCCCCGTGGGCTTGCCGACCTCGGGAAGGCGCCAGCCGTTGGATTCGATCGTCTTCTCGATTTCACCAGGCATCGGATTCGTCCCTCCCGCGCCCCGGCAAACGGCTGCCGCGAGCGTCCCCGCGTTGTCGTTGCGTGTCATCTTAGCAGACTCCGCGAGGGGGAGAGGCGCAGGAAACGGCGCTGCGAGCCGTCTTGAGAGCCTCTCTCCCGAGGCGGAGCGGCGTTGACCCTGCGCGCACGGCTGGATTACCATTCGCCATGCGACGCCCCGACGAGGCGAACACGAGCGCCGACGCGTTGGGAGTCGTCCCCGCCCGCTACGGTTCGACCCGCTATCCCGGGAAACCCCTCGTGGCCATCGCGGGCAAGCCGATGATCCAGCACGTGTGGGAGCGGGCGCGCGCGGCGCGACGCCTGGGGGCGGTCGTGGTGGCGACCGACGACGACCGCATCCGCCGCGTCGTCGAGGGGTTCGGCGGCGAGGTGATGATGACCTCTCCCGACCACGCGAGCGGGACGGACCGGCTGGCGGAAGTGGCGCGCGCACGCGCCGCGTCGATCTACGTGAACATCCAGGGAGACGAGCCGCTCCTGGAGCCGGCCGATCTCGACACGCTCGTCGCGGGAATGGAGTCGGACCCCGGGCTCGGGATGGGGACGCTCGCCGTGGCGCTGCACGACCCGCGCGAGGCGCAGGATCCGAACATCGTCAAAGCCGTCTGCGATGCGAGCGGACGCGCCCTGTACTTCTCGCGCGCGCCGATTCCCTACCCGCGGAACCCGGCGGCCGCGTCCGCGGGCGCGCGCCCGGGAGGCGGATACCTGCGGCACATCGGCCTGTACGCGTACCGGCGGGACGTCCTGCTGGCCTTCGCCGGCTGGCCGCCGACGGCGCTCGAGCAGACCGAGGGACTCGAGCAGTTGCGGGCCATGGAGCACGGCGTGACCATCCGCGTCTTCGCGGCGCGGGGAAACTACCTGGCGGTGGACACGCCCGAGGATCGGATGCGGGTCGAGAGCGCGATGAGCGCCGTTGCGAAAGGGGGGTGAGCGTGCCCACGAAGTACATCTTCGTCACCGGCGGAGTCGTGTCATCGCTCGGCAAGGGGCTCGCCGCCGCCTCGATCGGGAGGCTCCTCGAGGCGCGCGGCTTCTCCGTCGCCCTGCAGAAGTTCGACCCGTACCTCAACGTGGACCCGGGCACGATGAGCCCGTTCCAGCACGGCGAGGTGTACGTCACCGAGGACGGCGTCGAGTCCGACCTCGATCTCGGCCACTACGAGCGGTTCACCTCCACGCAGACCTCGCGCGACCACAACTTCACCAGCGGCAAGATCTACGAGCACGTCATCGCGAAGGAGCGCCGCGGCGACTACCTCGGCGGCACCGTCCAGGTGATCCCGCACGTCACCGACGAGATCAAGGAGAGCATCCGCAAGATCAGCAAGGGGGTGGACATCCAGATCGTCGAAGTCGGCGGGACCATCGGCGACATCGAGTCGCTGCCGTTCCTCGAGGCGATCCGCCAGTTCCGGCTCGAGGTCGGTCGGACCAACGCGGTGTTCGTCCACCTGACGCTGGTCCCCTACATCGGCGCCGCCGGCGAGCTGAAGACCAAGCCGACGCAGCACTCGGTGCGCGACCTGCGCGCCATCGGGATCCAGCCCGACGTGCTGATGTGCCGGACCGACCGGTTCATCCCGCCGGACATCAAGAAGAAGATCGCGCTGTTCTGCAACGTCCCCGAGGACGCGGTGATCACCGCCAAGGACGTCGAGACGATCTACGAGGTGCCGCTCGTCCTCGCCAAGGAGGGCGTCGACGCCATCCTCCTCAAGGCCCTCGACCTGCCGTACCGCGACAAGAACATGGACGAATGGGTCGAGATGGTCGGCAAGGCGAAGAACCCCTCGGACGGCGAGGTGGTGATCGGCATCGTCGGCAAGTACGTCGCCTACGAGGACTCCTACAAGAGCCTGAACGAGGCGCTGACGCACGGCGGCATCGCCAACAACGCGCGCGTGCGCCTGCACTGGATCGAGGCGGACCGTCTGATCGGCGGCGGCGCCGGCATCCAGGAGGCCATGGCGCCGTGCCACGGCCTGCTCGTCCCCGGCGGTTTCGGGCTGCGCGGCGTGGACGGGATGATCGAGGCCATCCGGTTCGCGCGAGAGCGGCGGCTCCCCTTCTTCGGCATCTGCCTCGGGATGCAGTGCGCGGTGATCGAATACGCGCGCAACGTCGCCGGCCTCAAAGACGCCGACTCGGCGGAGTTCACCCCCGAGACGCCGCACCCGGTCATCTACAAGCTGCGGGAGCTCGAAGGGGTCGAGCGCATGGGCGGGAACATGCGCCTCGGCAAGTGGCCCTGCCTGGTCAAGACCGGGTCGCAGGCCCACAAGGCCTATGGCCGCACCGAGATCAGCGAGCGCCACCGGCACCGTTACGAGGTGCACCGCAAGTACATGGACGATCTCGAGCGGCGCGGGCTCAAGGTCACCGGCGAGACCCCCGACAAGCGGTTCGTGGAGATCGTCGAGATGCCGGACCACCCCTACTTCCTCGCCTGCCAGTTCCACCCCGAGTTCAAGAGCAAGCCGATGCAGCCGCACCCCCTTTTCCGTTCCTTCATCGATGCCTGCAAGCGATACCGGCAGTCGGCCCGCTGACGGGCCGGTGAAGCGGGTCCCCGTCACCTCCGATCTGGCGATCGGAGGGGGGGCGCCGCTGGCGTTCCTCGCCGGCCCCTGCGTCATCGAAAGCGAAGAGCACGCCCTACGCATGGCGACGGCGCTGGCAGCGCTGACCCGCCGGCTCGGCGTGCCGTACGTCTTCAAGGCGTCCTACGACAAGGCGAACCGATCGTCGCTGCAGTCGTTCCGGGGTCCCGGGCTGGACGAAGGTCTGCGGATTCTCAAGGCCGTGAAGAAGGCGGCCGGGGTGCCGGTGCTCTCCGACATCCACGAGCCGGGGCAGGCGGAGCGGGCGGCGGAGGCGATCGACATCATCCAGATCCCGGCCTTTCTCTGCCGGCAGACAGATCTTCTGGTCGCCGCGGGACGCACCGGGCGCGTGGTCAACATCAAGAAGGGCCAGTTCCTGGCCCCGTGGGACCTGCGCCACGCCGCCGACAAGGTGGCCTCCACCGGCAACGACAAGATCCTGCTCACCGAGCGGGGCGCCTCGTTCGGCTATCGCAACCTCGTGGTCGATTTCCGCTCGCTCGCCATCCTTCGCGGGTTCGGATGGCCGGTGGTGATGGACGCGACGCACGCCGTGCAGCTCCCCGGGGGCGAGGGGGATCGGTCGGGCGGCGAGGCCCGCTTCATCCCGGTGATCGCCCGCGCGGCCGCCGCCACCGGCATCGACGCCCTGTTCTGCGAGGTCCATGACGATCCGGCCCGGGCCAAGAGCGACGGCCCGAACGCGCTGCGGCTCGACCTGGTCGAGCCCCTGCTGCGGCAGGTGCTGCGGATCGACGCCGTGGTGCGCGAGGCCGCACTCCCCGGAGGAATCGGATAGATGCCGCGCGACATCGCCCGGCGCGTGCTCGAGCTCGAGGCCCGGGCGATCCTCGACCTCGTGCCGCGCCTCGACGCCTCCTTCGATCGCGCCGTGGAGATTCTCGCCGCCTGCCAGGGCCGCGTCGTGGTCACCGGCATGGGGAAGTCGGGTCTCATCGGCGCGAAGATCGCCGCGACGTTCTCGAGCACCGGGACGCCGTCGACCTTCCTCCATCCTGCCGAGGCGGTGCATGGCGACATCGGGATGCTGGTCTCGGGAGACGTGGTCCTGGCGATCTCGTCGAGCGGCGAAACCGAAGAGCTGGTGCGGCTCCTCGAAATCCTCAAGCGCCTCGACGTGCGTCTCGTGGCGCTGACCGGCGGGCGCGACTCCACCCTGGCGCGGCACGCCCAGGCCGCCCTGGACGTGGGGATCGAGCGCGAGGCGTCGCCGCTCGGGCTCGTGCCGACGGCGAGCACCACGGCCGCGCTGGCCATGGGCGACGCACTGGCGATGGCGCTCGTGGAGCGCCGCGGGTTCACCCTGGACGACTTCGCGCGCAACCATCCCGGGGGCCGTCTCGGCCGCAAGGTGCTGACGGTCGGGCACCTCATGCACGCCGGGGACGCGGCGCCGCGGGTGCGCCTGGGTGCGGCGCTGTCGGAGGCGCTGCGCGTCATGAGCGATGGCCGCCTGGGGATGGCGGTGGTGGTCTCCGAGTCGGGCGGCCTCGAGGGGGTGATCACCGACGGAGATCTGCGGCGCGCGCTCCTGCGCGGCGGCGAACCGCACCGCATGCGGGTGGACGACGCGATGGGCCGCAACCCCGTCACCATCGCCCGCGAGGATCTCGCGGCCGCGGCACTCAGCCTCATGGAGTCGCGCAAGATCACCTCGCTCGTGGTCCTCGGGCCCGATCGCCGGGTCGAGGGGGTGCTGCACCTCCACGATCTGTGGCGCACGCAGCTGTTCTGATCTCGCGGGGGAATCCGTGACTTGCCGCAAGCCGTTCGGCGCGCGCGCGCGCCGCGTGACGCTTCTGCTGATGGACGTGGACGGCGTGCTCACCGACGGTCGCCTGGGTCTCGGCGATCACGGGCACGAGGTGCGCCGCTGGCACGTCCGCGACGGCTCGGGGATCGTGCTCGCCCGGCGCGCGGGGCTCCAGGTGGGATTCCTGTCGGGACGCGGCGACGCCGGAGTGCGCCGGCGCGCGCGCGAGCTGGGCGTGGACGAGGTCCACCTCCGCGCGCGCGACAAGGGCGCGGTCTACGAGGACATCCGCGGGCGGCTCGGCCTCGAGGACCGGGCCGTGTGCTACATCGGCGACGACCTGGTGGATCTGCCGGTGCTCCGGCGGGTGGGCGTCCCGGTGGCGGTCGCCGACGCCCACGCGGAGGTGCGGCGCCGTGTTCCCTTCGTCACGGCGGCCAGAGGCGGCGATGGAGCGGTGCGCGAGGTGATCGACGCGGTCCTGCAGGCGCAGGGACGCATGCCGGAAATCCTGGCCTGGTTCGAGGGGGAGCGATGAACATCCTCGTCTATCTTCTCGTCTGCCTGTTCTTCATCCTGCTGTTCGTCGTCGGCATCTACAACACCGAGGACGTCACGGTGAACCTGATCCTCTGGCACGCCGGCCCCGCGCCGATGGGGGCGGTCATCGCCACGGCGGCCATCCTCGGGATCGCCTTCGCGTGCGCCATCGGGATCCTCGATGGCATCAAGATCCGCATCGCCAACCGGCAGCTGCGGCGCCAGCTGCAGCGGCTGGACGAGGAATGCGACGCGCTGCGGCTGCAGCTCGCGCGGCACCAGGGACCGACGGCGCCGGTTGCGGGAGAAAAGGAAAAGGCCCGGTCGTTCTGACCGGGCCTTCGGATCCGCGAAACGGTTCGGGTCTACTTCCTGAAGACGTGCTGGTCTCCCGGCTCGTCGGAGGGGTTGCCCTTGGACGACGGCACCGCGATGTAGCCCGGAGGAATCGGGCTGTCCATCAGGTTGACGGCGCTCTCCGCCAGGAAGGTCGTGGTCATCGTCCGGCTGACCGGTCCGTCGGGCGTCTGGTAGCTCACCGTGATGTCGTCCCCGTTGAGCAGCGCGAGCGGCGACCGGCTGTCGATGTTCTCCTCGCTCAGCCGCAGCGGCGCCGTCCAGACCCCGCGCGCCATGGTCACGAAGAGAACGCGCCGATCGCGCGCCCCCTCGGTGTAGAAAACGTAGGGCACGCCGGAGGCGTCGAACAGCAGCCGCGGCTCGATCTGGTCGTAACCCATCAGATCGCTCCGGGCGATGCGGGTCGCGTCGGTCCAGGCGAAGCCGTTCCACGCCGAGACGACCAGGCGCTTGCGGTTGCCGTCGTTCTGCGGCCAGATGGCCCAGGGCTGCCCGGTCCTGGGATTCGTCGCGATGACGGGGGCGAGGTCGCCGTAGGTGTCGCCGAGCGGATTGAGAAGCTGCGCCGCCGGAACATGGCCGCGCACCTGCCGCCAGATCCGCCCGCCTTTCGTGAGCGTGACGACCCGGACGACCTTGCCCTCGGCGTCGACCTGCACCGAAACTTCGGCGCGGGCGAGAGCCGGCGCCAGCAGTGCGATCGCGAAAACGGCCCCGACGAAGCGCTTCATGCGTGCACCACACCCTTCCCGCCTTCGATGAAGCGATCGAACTGCTCCACCTCGGCGAAGCGACGGTCCAACTGCGGCCGGAGGAACTTGAGCCGGCCGAAGTACACCTTCTCCTGCACCTGGTTGCCGGCCGAACGCGCCATGTCCCAGAGGTGATAGGCGGTCTGGAAGAGGATGTCCACGTAGCGCTCTTCGCCACCGTGCGCCATCATCTCGGCCTGCTCGAACAGGTCGCGGGCCTTTCTCTCGTCGCGCCTCAGCTCGTGCACCTGCCCCATGTAGAGGAGCGCATAGGACGCGCAGCGCCGGTAGCCCTCACGCTGGGCGACCTGCAGCGCCTCCGACAACTCGCGCAGGCCCCGCTCCACCTTCCCGACGCGGGCGTGGCACAGGCCGATGTTGGTGCGGATGAGGGTGAGATCGTGTTTCGTGACCACCGGCTCGAGCCGGGTGCGGGCCTCGCGGAAGCTCTCGAGGGCCTTCTCGAACTCGCCCTGCTCGAACTGGATCCGGGCGACCCGGTGCAGCGCGTAACCCTCGTACTCCAGGTTGCCGGCGGCGCGGGCGATGTCCAGGCTCTTTTCCGCCTCGAGCACCGCCAGGTAGGCGTCCCCCTTGTCGGCGTGGGCGTCCGCGAGGCACAGGAGCACGAGCGCCGTCGTCTCCGGCTGGATCTCACGGTGACGCCGGAGAATGATGCGCAGCTCGGTCTCGGCCAGGCTGATCTTGCCCATCCTCAGGAGGGACCGGGCGAGGTTGAACCGGGCCCGCGCCAGGACGTCCGGCGCGACCGATTCCTCGACCCCCGATTCCAGCCGGGCGAGGGCCTTCTCGTAGACCGAGTAGGCGCGGGCGAAATTCCCCTGCTCCCACTCGCGGTTCCCCTCCGACCTCAGCGCCTCGTAGCTGGCGGCCTCGGCCGGCTCGAAAGGCTCGACCTTCTCGAGCTCCAGAAGGTCGGAGAAGTTCTGGATCGAGACGTTGAAGATGTTGGCCAGCAGGCACAGCTTGTCGAACGACGGGTAGCAGATCCCGCGTTCGTAGCGCGACAACTGGGAGTTGTCGATCTCCCCTCCCTCCTGCCGGGCTTTGTCCTCCACCCGCCGGAGAGAGAGTCCGTAGCCGGTGCGCAGCCTGCGCAGGTAGTTCCCCAGCCGTTGGCTGCCTCGAATTTCGCCTTCAAGTTCCATGGTTCTCGACCTCCGCTGCCCTCGGGCGAATTCCGGACCACCTGCCTCCGACCCACCGGCCAGGGGATCGAGGCGAATTGCCCGAGAGGGTGCGGTGATGGGCCCGCCCTGTCAAGAAAGGATTGTAACTCCATCGCGGGGCGGGTGCAGCATCCTCCAATAGGTATCCTCAACCGCCGGGCTCAGGCTTGACTTCCCGCCCCGGGGGTCCCTACCTTCCCGCCTCGGGGGAAAGGCCCATGCTCGCTGCCAAGTCCCACGTTCGGGAAGGGATCCTGTCGAGCGCCACGTTCCCAGCCCTCCTCTATTCCATCCTCAAAAGGGCCGACACCGGGGTCCTCACCCTGACCGGCGAGATCAGCGAAAAGACCATCTACGTCCAGGACGGGCGGCCCATCTTCGCCACCTCGAACGACCGGGACGACCGGCTCGGGCAGGTCCTCTTCAAGACGGGGCAGGTCTCGCTCGACGGCCTGATGAACGCCGTCGAGGTGTCGGTCAAGTCCGGAAAGCGGCTGGGCACCGTGCTGGTCGAGCAGGGCCTGATCCAGCCGCACGAGCTCGTGGAAGGGGTGGGCGTCCAGGTCCGCTCCATCATCCACAGCCTCTTCCTCTGGACGCGCGGCAGCTACCGGTACGCGCCCGGGCCGCTTCCCACGGACGAGGTCATCACGCTGAAGCTCAGCCCGGGCGATCTCATTCTCGAGGGAATCCGCACCATCGACAGCTGGGGACGCATCTGGGAGGCGGTGGGCCCGCTCGAAGCGACCTACAAGACGACCGAGCGTCTCGAAACCCTGGTGAAGGACATGACCCTGTCGCTCGAGGAGTGGAACCTGCTGTCGCATTGCGAACAGCCGGTCCACCTGAAGGATCTCTGCCGGCTCTCTCCGGTCGCCGACTTCGAGATCTGCAGGTTCCTCTGGGCGGCGCAGACACTGGGCATCGTGCAGCGCGGCTCAGGTCGCGACTGAGTCGTCCTCGCCGACCGAGCCCAGAAGCTCTTCGCCGCTCAAGGCCGCCGTCCCCAGCTTCCCGACCACCACACCGGCAGCGTGATTCGCCAGGACGACCGCTTCGATCATCGAGGCGCCCGCGGCCAGGGCCAGCGCCAGGGTGGCGACCACGGTGTCCCCCGCCCCGCTGACGTCGAAGACCTCGCGCGCCCGAGCGTGAACCGCGACCGGCTTTCCTTCGCCGGGCAGGAGGAGCATGCCGCGCTCGCCTCGCGTGATCAGCAGCCAGGGCGACTCCAGGCGCTTCTGCAGCGCCCGGCCGGCCGCCTCCAGATCCCCTTCGGTGCGGACCGGCTTCCCCCAGGCCTCGGCCGTCTCGCGCGCGTTCGGTGTGACCACGGTCGCCGGACGGTAATGGTCCATGAGGCGCGTCTTGGGATCGACCACCACCGGGATGCGGCGGCGCGACGCCTCCTCGAGCAGCGGCTTCAGGAGCGCCGGCGCGATCGCCCCCTTGTCATAGTCGGACACGATCAGCGCCTGCGCCTCTTCCAGCATGGCCAGCGCCTTGCGCGCCAGCCCTGCCGTCACGGAAGCCTCGACCGGCGCGTCCTCCTCGCGATCGAAACGGACCACGTGCTGATGGTGCGCCACGATGCGGGTCTTCACCGTCGTCGGGCGTCCCGGCACGGCGAGGATTCCATCTGGCGACAGGCCCGCCCCGGCGCAGAGATCATGCAGGTCCCGTCCGTCCGCGTCCTCCCCCACCAGACCGGCGAGCATTGCCGCGCCGCCGAGGGCGACGGTGTTGCGCGCCACGTTGCCGGCGCCCCCGAGCGACGCGCTGCGGCGCTCCTCGCGCACGATGGGGACGGGCGCCTCCGGGGAGATGCGGGTGACGCTGCCCCAGATGAAGCGGTCGATCATGAGATCCCCCACCACGGCGACGCGCGCCTGTGCGAATCGGGTGACGAGATCCCGGGCTCGGGCGAGCGGCACCCGGACGCCGGACGGCGCCGGCCGGCTCAGGCGCCCCTCCGGCCCTCCGGCTCGATCGTGGCCTCTTCGACCAGCATCACCGGAATGTCGTCGATGATCGGATAACGCCGGCCGCACGATGCACAGCGCAGAGCGGCGCCGTCGGGGGTCGGCGTCACCCCGGTCCGGCACGCGGGACAGGCGAGGATTTCGAGCAGTTTCGGGTCGATCGGCAAGGGGCCTCCGGAGCGACAGCGCTTATAGCACCCGCTGAAAAATCCTGTCAAACCGAGCGCCCGGGTGTCCCCCGGGATCGGAACGGAGCGGCGCCGGGAGCTGACCGGGGCCGCCGACGGATCGCCCGCGGCGAAGCGGAACGCAACAGGCCTGCTAACATCCCGCCGCCATGGAGCGGCCCGTCGCCCCACTCCGGCCCCAGGATCGCATCGTCGTCGTGAGGCTGGGCGCCGTCGGAGACGTCATCCGCGCGCTGCCGGCCGTTCATCGTCTCCGGCTGGCCTATCCGCGCGCCCACGTCGCCTGGATCGTCGAGGATCTCGCGGCGCCGCTTCTCCAGGGGCACCCCGACCTCGACGATGTCATCGTGCTGTCGCGCCGCGAGCTGCGGGAGGCCGGCCGGCGCCCGGCTCGGCTCCTGACGCTGGCGACGACGCTCCGGCGACGCTTCGCGAAGGAGCGGTACGACGTGGCCGTCGATCTCCAGGCCTCGTTCAAGAGCGCGATCATCGCCTGCCTCACCGGGGCCCGACGCCGCGTGGGCTTCGCTCCGACGCATGCCCGGGAAGGCAGCTTTCTCTTCGCCGGCGAGTGGGCGCGACCGAGCTCGTCCGACCTCAACCGGGTCGACCGCAATCTCGAGATGGCGGCCCTGCTCGGAGCACCGGACGGACCGGTGACGGCCGCGTTTCGGGAACAGGAGGCCGAGGCGGAGGAAGCCGGTCGCATCCTCGCGGGCCTGGGGTCGACGCGCGGCGCGCCGATCCTGCTCTGCCCCGGAGCCAGCCGCCGACAGGCCTACAAGCGCTGGCCCGCGGACGCCTGGGGCCACCTGGCGATCCTGCTCGCCGACGCGGGCCGAACCCCGGTCGTCGTCTGGGGCCCGGGCGAAGAGGAACTGGCGGCCGGGATCGAACGGCGGAGCGACGGCCGTGCGCGCCTGGCCCCGCCGACGAGTCTTCCGGTCCTGGCTGCCCTCCTGCGCCGCTCGGCCCTGTTCGTCGGCGCCGATACCGGTCCGATGCATCTCGCCTGGGCTGTGGGTTGTCGCGTCGTGGCGTTGTTCGGCCCAACCGACCCGCGGCTGAATGCGCCGGTCGGCCCGGGACACGCGGTGCTGATCGCGCCGGAGAGAGAGCTCGCGCGGCTCGCCCCCGAGATGGTCTGCGCCGCCGCGCTGCGCGCACTGGAGGCGGCCCGTCGATGACGGTCCCGATCGATCCGGAGCGGACGCGCCGCGTCCTCGTCCGCGCCAACAACTGGATCGGCGATGTGGTCATGATCTCCCCCGCCGTGCGCGCCCTGCGGCGCCGCTTCCCCGCCGCGTCGATCGCCATCGTCGCCAAGCCCTGGGTGCTCGAAGCCCTGGCCGGCAACCCCTTCTACGACGAGCTCATCGAATACGACCCCGACGGGGCGCATCGCGGCGCGGGCGGGCGGCTCGCCCTGGCGCGCCGCCTCCGCGCGGGGGGACCTCTGGATCTGGCCGTCCTCTTCCAGAAGGCGTTCGACGCGGCGCTTCTGGCCTGGCTGGCGCGGGCACGCATCCGGGTGGGCTATGCGACCGACGCGCGCAGCCTGCTGCTGACGCACGCGCTCCCTCCGCCGCCGCGCGAGCGCCATCACCTCGACGCCTTTCTCGATCTCGCCCGCGCCGTCGGCTGCACGGAGATCGATCCCGTCCCGGTGTTCCATCTGGGTGCGGCCGAGCGCGCCTTTGCCGAGGAACTCCTGGACCGGCGCGGGTTCGCGGAGACCGACTCCGTGGTGGTGGCGCTCCATCCGGGAGCCTCCAAGACGCCGCGCGCGTGGCACGCCGAACGCTTCGCCGAGCTGGCGCGACGCCTCAAGACGCGACTGGGCGCCCGCTTCGTCCTCCTCGGCGGGCCGGGCGAGGAGCCGGTCGTGCGGCAGGTCCACGCCCTCCTCGAGCCCGATGATTTCATCGCCCCCGCGGAAGCGCCGGGGTTGCGCCAGGCGGCCGCCCTCATGGCGCGCTGCCGGCTGTTCGTCGGCAACGACAGCGGACCGATGCACCTGGCGGCGGCGCTCGACGTGCCGACGATCGGGCTGTTCGGTCCGGGGCTGCCGCGCAACACCGGACCGCGGGGCCGCGCCGGCCGCGTCGTGACGATCGGCCGGGACTATCCCTGCGCGCCGTGCCGCCAGGATTTCTTCCACGAGTGTCCGCCCGCTCCTTCGGGAAAACCGTTCTGCCTCGAGGAAATCGGAGTGGACGAAGTGGAGGCGGCGGCGCTGCGACTGCTGGGAACCGCCTAGGCTCCTAGGAGCCCGCCATCGCCCGGCCGCGACGCCACGCCAGCCGGTGCAGGCGAAAGCGCGCGGCCGCACCGAGGTCGCTCAGCAGGCGCCGGTACATCGCCTGATCGGTCCCGCAGTACGCCCGCAGGAAGGCGAACGCATCCCGGCGATCGAGCGGGCTCGCGGGGCCGATCCACTTCTCGTAGGAGCGCAGCAGGCGCCTCAGGTTCCGGCGCCGCGCGCCGAGGCTCACCGTTTTTCTGAAGTGGCCCCCGTCCAGGTCGATGACGTGCACCTCGCTCGCTCCCGCCGGAGACACCCGTTCGCCGCCGTCCGCGACCACGAGGTTGCCGAGGTTGAGGTCGGCGTGCACGAAACCGGCGTCGTGCAGCGCTCGCACGCTCCGCCCGGCGCCGCGGGCCAGCCGGCGGCGCCGGCGCGCCAGCGGCTGCTCTCCGAGAAGGGCCTGCAGGCTGGCGCCCCGGGGGATGGCTTCCGTGACCAGGACGTAGGCCCACAGGGGGCCGTGGACGACGCGGCAGCCGGCGGCGAGAACGTCCGGAGTGGCCACGCCCGCAGCGCGAAGACGCTCCGCCGCCTCGACGGCGCGACGGGCGCGGCCGTCGCGCCAGAACAAGCCACCCAGGAGCGAGCCGGCGAGGCCTCCGTGCAGCCCGCGCTTGGCATAGGCGGCGCGTCCGGCGAGCACGAGGGTCATCACCGATCCCCGCCCGGTGCCGGGCGGGCCCTGCGGCGGGGGCTCCCCTTCGAGGAGCGCGGCGGCGGGCGAAGCCGCGAGCGACCCTGAGAGTCCGGGCCGCACGCGCCACAGACGTTGCGCCGATCGCAGCGTTTCGTAGCCGGGCAGATCGATGCCGGTCACGGCGCGGCAGCGGTCTCCGCCCGGCGCGGCGCTTCCGCGCGGCGCGGCCGGCCGAAGACGTGCGCGACCAGGATGCTGATCAGATAGAGCCCGATCATCGGAGCGGCGAACAGGCACTGCGTCACGACGTCCGGCGTCGGCGTGACCACCGCGGCGACGATGAAGATGATCAGGATGGCGTAGTTGAAACGGCGCCAGAGGAACCGCGGCGTCACCAGGCCCAGCCGCGCCAGGAAGTAGATGACCGTCGGCAGCTCGAACACCAGGCCCATGCCCAGGATGATGCGGCTCTCGAAGGTGAACAGGCTGCTGATGCGCAGGTTGGGCTGGAAATCCCCGGCGATCGAAAGCAGGAAGCGGGCCGCCGACGGGAAGCCGATGAAATAGCCGAACGCCCCGCCCAGCACGAAGAACACCGTCGCGAACAGAACGAAGGGGAAGGCCATGCGCCGCTCTCGCGGATACAGCCCCGGAGCGATGAAGGCCCACAACTGGTACAGAACGAACGGGGCCGACAGGAACATCGACGCGAGGAATCCGACCTTCATGTAGAGGACGAAGGGCTCGGTGAGATCGAGGAAAACCGGCTTCTGCTCGCCGAGGAAGGGTCGGATCGGTCTCAGGCAGTACTCGAGGATGGCGCGCGCCTGGGTCAGCGCCAGCGCGAACGCGAGGGCGATGGCCGCGAGGCTGTAGAGCAGACGACGCCGCAGCTCGTCGAGGTGATCGAGGAACCCCATGACCGGAAGGTCAGTGGGTTGGCTGGGGCTCTTCTGGCTCTCGGGCATCGACGGCCGCCGGGACGGCGGCGGGGGCGAGGGCAGACGCGGAGTCGGAGGCGGCCGCGCTCGTGCCGGTCGATTCGAGCGTTCCGGGAGGGGCGGAGCCTGCGGCCGGCAGGGCCGCGGCCGGAAGCGAGGACGCCTGCGGGGCGGTTCCCTCGCGCGCCACCTCGGTCTCCAGCGAGTCGCGCAGATCGTTCGCAGCCCGACGGAATTCCGCCAGTCCCTTTCCCAGCGATTTCCCGAGCTCCGGAAGCTTGCGCGGCCCGAAGATGAGCAGGGCCACCACGAAGATGAGCAGGAGCTCCGGACCTCCAATCGACCCGAACATGCGACGCATCTTAGCACTGCCCGGAAAACCCCGATTTCCTTCCTTGTGCGGGGGCGATCGTCGCCCTATAATTCCGCGGAGCCAAGGAGGTCGAGTGAGCCGTCGTTCCATCCTGACCGGGGTCGTTTTTGTCCTTTCCGGAGGACTGGCAGGCGGACTCCTCGGCGGCCGATCCCTGGCCCTCCCGGAGCGGGGGGGGGATCCGGTCGGCACCTTCACCCAGCTCCTCTCGGTGGTCCAGTCCAGGGCCGCCGGCAACGTCGATTCCCAGGCTGTGATCGAGGGGGCCATCCGTGGGATGGTCCGAACCCTCGACCCGCACACGAACTACCTCGACGCCGAGGACTACAAGCACATGCTGGAGGAGCAGCAGGGCTCCTTCTCCGGGCTCGGCATCGTCATCTCCAAGCCGGGGCACGACAAGCCCCTCACGGTCATCTCCCCCCTCGACGGAACCCCGGCGTGGACCGCCGGGATCCGCGCCGGCGACGTCATCTCGCAGATCGAGGGGACCGACACGCTCGACATGGCGATCGATGAGGCGCTGCGGCGCCTGAAGGGACCGAAGGGGACGCAGGTCACCATCACGGTCACGCGCCCCGGGGACGAGGAGCCGCTCCACTTCACGCTGACGCGCGACGACATCCCGACCTACAGCATCCGCTACGCCTTCATGGCGCGCCCGGGCGTCGGGTACATCAAGATCGAGAACTTCACCCGCACCACCGAGCGCGAGATGGAGGAGAAGATCCAGGCGCTGCGTCGCGAGGGCATGACCCAGCTCGTGCTCGACCTGCGCCGCAACCCCGGCGGGCTTCTCGAGCAGGCGGTGCGCGTCGCCGATCAATTCCTGCGCAAGGGCCAGATGGTCGTCTACACGCAGGGACGCATCCGCGGTTCGGACATGGAATACCGGGCCTCCGGCGGCGGCCGCCATCCCGACCTGCCGATCGTCGTCCTGGTGGACAAGTTCAGCGCCAGCGCTTCGGAGATCGTCTCCGGCGCGCTGCAGGACCACGACCGCGCCCTCATCGTCGGCAAACCGACGTGGGGGAAGGGACTGGTGCAGACCGTTTACCCGCTGAGCCAGGGGACGGCCCTGGCGCTCACCACGGCGCGCTACTACACGCCGAGCGGCCGGCTCATCCAGCGCGATTACAACTCCCTCGAGGATTACCTGTCCTACGAGGACAGCGACGCCACCGAGCCGCCGCATGGCGAGGTGCGGCAGACCGACGCCGGCCGCACGGTGTACGGCGGCGGAGGCATCCGGCCCGACGTCCTGGTGGACCGCGAGGCGACCTCCAAGTTCATCGACACGCTGCAGCGCAACCAGGCCTTCTTCAACTTCGCGGTGGACTACAACACCCACCACAAGGGGCTGGCCAAGGGCTTCGACGTCACGTCGGACATGGTGGACGACTTCCTCTCGTTCCTCGACCGGCGCAAGGTGACCTGGACCAAGACGGAAGTCGACGCCGATCGGGACCGGCTGCGCTCGGAGATTCGCCAGGCGATCTCCTCCACGCTGTGGGGCATGGAAGAGGGCTACCGCGTGTCCATGGAGATCGACAAGCAGATGCAGCGCGCCCTCGAGCTGTTCCCCGAGGCGCAGCAGCTCGCCGCCCTGCCGCGGGCGCCGAAGCCGACCGTCTCGCAGTAGGACGCGCCGCCGCGCCGGCGGAGCGCTTCGATCCTCCCTGGCTCCCTTGTCATCTCGAGACCGCGTGACGAGTCGTGAAGGCGCTTCAGCCGGCCAGCGCGATGTGCCGGGTCTGCTCGGCGAACGGCCGGGCGTGGAACCGCCGCAGCTCAGCGTGGCGCGCCACCGCCGTCAGCCGATCGAGCCAGCGGACATAGCGTGACGCCAGGCGCGCCGCCTCGAGGTAGCGGACCGATTCGGCGTCGCCGCCGTCCGCGTACTTCTCGAACAGGTGGTGCCTGGTCCAGGCGCGGTGGAACTCCGAGATGCGCCGGCGCCCCGTCAGGCGCCCGAGCAGGTGCAGCACGACGAGGTACTTGGTGACCAGCGCGTGCATCTCCAGCTCCAGCAGGCGCAGCGGACGGCCCGAGGCAAGGCGGCTGGCCACGGTCAGGAGGTGATCGAGCTCCTCGACGAGCATGGCGAAGGCGTCGATGTTCCGATCGTCGAGGCCGCGCCGCGGATCGTGCCGCTCCAGATGGGTGACCAGCGCGTCGGGATAGTAAATGACCGCCCGCATGCCTTCTCCCTCCGGCCGCAGCAGGAGGCGCGGCCGGCCCGGCTCCCCCGCCGTCTCCGCTCCGGCGCGCGCCATCGCCCGGAGGCCGGCATCGCCGATGAGATATGGCGCCACATCGCCGACGAGCGGCTCCAGGCCGTAGGTGCGCTCGATGATCGACTGCAGGGCGGGAACGAGGGGGAGCTGGCGGGCCGTCACGCCGGCCTTTCGCGATAGACGAACTGATCCCGCCGGTAATCGATGACGAGGCGGCGTCCGCTCCGTTCCGGGCGGAGTTCCGCCTCGACCATGCCGGACAACGCTTCGAGATCGACCGCCCGCTCCCCGCGCCGCGCCTCGCGGATCAGCCGGATCAGCCGGCGGCGCGCGTCGGTCATCGACAGGCCGGCCGGTCGCAGGCGGATCTGCACCTCGACGTTGCACACGCGATCGACGCGACCCACCAGGTTGCGCGCTCCTTCCTCGGGCGTGAATCCCTGCGCGAGGAGCGCCTGCCGGGCCGCCGGGCGCACTTCCAGTCGGACGCCGTGACGCTTCTGGAACCGCTCGGCCAGCCGGCCGATCTCGAGATCGAGGATCCGTCCCGCCGAGGCGCGCCCGAGCGGGCGGAAGTGGATGACCTGGAGGCGGGCCAGGAACTCGGGCGCCAGGCCGCGCCGCAGGGCGCGCGCCGCGTCGCGGCGCCGTCCCGACCCGCCCGCCGCGTATCCGATCGGCGCCTGGCGCATCTCGATCTCGCTGTAGCCGGCGTTCGAGGTGAAGGCGAGGAGAGTCGCCGGGAACTTCAGGAGCCGCCCGCGATTGTCCATGGTCGAGCCGCGATCCATGAGGGACAGGAAGAACCGCATCAACTGCGGATGAGCCTTCTCCGCCTCGTCCACCAGCAGCACCGACAGGGGCGCCCGCCGGGCGCGATCGTGGAACTCGGCGAGCAGACCCTCCTCGTCGCTGCGGATGAAGCCGCGCGTCGCTCCCTTGAGCTCGTTGACGTCGGAGGGATAGGCGTACTGCGGCCCCTCGAGGAGCAGGGTGGGGACCTCGCACCCCCAGGCGGCTTCGAGACGCCGCGCCAGCGACTCCATGAGATGGTTCTTCCCCACCCCGGTCGGCCCCACGAGGAAATAGCTGAGCGGGCGCTGGCGATCCCGCATGCCGGCGGCGAAGACGCTCAGGTCGTCGCAGAGACGGTGGACCGCTTCGTCCTGGTCGACGACGTCCTCGCCCAGGTCCTGCCGCAGCTTCTCGAGATCGAGCGTGCGCAGGAGCAGCGTGCGCTCGAAGCGGGCGAGGCGCATGTCCCGGTCGGTCTCCGGTCCTTCCTCCTCGGCCGCGACCGCGGGCCGGGGCTGAGGCTCAGGCGCCGGGCGGGGGCCGCCGCGTTCCGCTCCACGACCGGCGCGGGGACGGCGGGGTGCAACCGGCGCCAGAGCGGCGCCCGAGGCGACCGGAGGCTCCGTCGCGGGCGGCGGGGCGGCCCGACCGTCGCCGCCCGGAAGGGAGGGAGCGGCCTCGGACTCGCGCCACGCCTGCAGGATGCGCGCGTACAGATCGAACCGGCTGGCGCACTGCCGCAGGAACAGCACCTCCTCGTCGAGCGGAAGCTGTCCGATGCGGTTGCGCTCGAAGTGCTCGCGCAGCATGCGATCGTCGGCGAGCAGATTGAGCACCTGTCCCGCCAGGTCATAGGAGCGCGGGCCGATCTCCTGGAGCGGCAAGCCGCGATAGGTCGTCCGTCCGGCCACGCCGACGTCGTAGAGACACTTGTCGCCGCAGGAACGGAGCGCCTCCGGGACGCTCCAGACCCTCAGCGCCGCGGCGTTACGCGTCGCATCGCTGGATTGGCCTGCCGGCAGCAGCCAGGCGGCCGGACGGGGGTCCCCCGCGAGCACCCGGTCCAGGGTCCCCTGGTCGTATTCACGCCGCAACAGCGGAGTCCTGCGGGTCAGAAGGTCGAGAAGGTGGCGGACATCGAGGTCGTCGAATGCGGCGGACCCGGCCAGACGCTCCGCGAGTTCCCTGAGCCTGGCCTCCAAGGCTCCGGGAGTCAGATCCTCGAACGAACCGCGGTGAACCGTCATAAGGATCGGGGTCCATGTCTGCACCCCGCCGAAATCATAGGTCCCCCGTGGGGTCCCGCAAGTCCAGCCAGGCCTGACTTGACAGTCAGAATTGTCGTCGGTACTATTGGCACTCGTCGGGAGAGAGTGCTAACAGCGCCTGCCCGACACCCCAAGAACCTTGAAAAGAAAGGAGGAGGTCATTCCGATGAAGGTGAAGCCACTCAACGACCGCGTTCTGGTCCGCCGCATGGAAGCCGAAGAGAAGATGAAGGGCGGCATCATCATCCCCGACACCGCGAAAGAGAAGCCGCTGGAGGGGAAGGTCGTCTCCGTGGGCGCCGGGCGCCTGGACGAGAACGGCAAGCGTATTCCGATGGAAGTGAAGGCGGGCGACCGGGTCCTGGTCGGGAAGTACTCCGGGACCGAGGTCAAGATCGACGACATCGAGCACGTCATCCTGCGCGAGGACGAGATCCTCGGCATCGTCAGCTAAGGGAGGCGAACGGAACATGGCTGCAAAGGAAATCATTTACTCGGACGAGTGCCGGCAGGCGATCCTCCGCGGCGTCAACAAGCTGGCCGACGCCGTGAAGGTCACGCTCGGCCCGCGCGGTCGCAACGTCGTCCTCGAGAAGAAGTTCGGCTCCCCGACCAGCACCAAGGACGGGGTCACGGTCGCGAAGGAGATCGAGCTCGAGGATCCGCGCGAGAACATGGGCGCCCAGCTGGTGCGCGAGGTCGCGAGCAAGACCTCGGACGTCGCCGGCGACGGGACCACCACCGCGACCGTGCTCGCCCAGGCGATCTACCGCGAGGGCGTCAAGGCGGTCACCGCCGGCGCCAACCCGATGGACCTCAAGCGCGGCATCGACCGGGCGGTCGAGAAGGCGGTCGAGGAGATCAAGAAGCTGTCCCGCACGGTCGGCGGCAAGGCGATCGCGCAGGTCGGCACCATCTCCGCGAACAACGACGACACCATCGGCGAGATCATCGCGCAGGCGATGGAGAAGGTCGGCAAGGACGGTGTCATCACGGTCGAAGAGGCGCGCGGCATGGAGACCTCCCTCGAGATCGTCGAGGGGATGCAGTTCGACCGCGGCTACCTCAGCCCGTACTTCGTGACCGACGCCGAGCGGATGGAGTGCGTGCTGGAGAGCGCCTACATCCTGATCCACGAGAAGAAGATCAGCAACATGCGCGAGCTGCTGCCGCTCCTGGAGCAGGTCGCCAAGGGCGGTCGCCCGCTCGTCATCATCGCCGAGGACGTCGAGGGTGAGGCGCTGGCGACGCTGGTCGTCAACAAGCTGCGCGGCACCCTGCAGGTGTGCGCGGTCAAGGCGCCGGGCTTCGGGGATCGCCGCAAGGCGATGCTCGAGGACATCGCCATCCTGACCGGCGGCAAGTGCATCACCGAGGATCTCGGGATCAAGCTGGAGAACATCAAGATCGACGACCTCGGGCAGGCCAAGAAGATCACCGCCGACAAGGACAACACCACCCTCGTCGAGGGCAAGGGCAAGCGCTCCGACGTCGAGGGGCGTGTCAAGCAGATCCGGGCGCAGATCGAGGAGACCACCTCGGACTACGACCGCGAGAAGCTGCAGGAGAGGCTCGCCAAGCTCGTGGGCGGCGTCGCGATCATCAAGGTCGGCGCGGCCACCGAGACCGAGATGAAGGAGAAGAAGGCCCGCGTCGAAGATGCCATGCACGCCACCAAGGCGGCCGTCGAAGAGGGGATCGTCCCCGGCGGGGGCGTCGCCCTGCTGCGGGCGATCCCGGCGATCGACAAGCTGAAGGAGAAGGCGGAGGACATCCAGACCGGCATCAACATCGTGCGCCGGGCCCTGGAGGAGCCGCTCCGTCAGATCTCCGGCAACGCCGGGTTCGAGGGCTCCATCATCGTCAACCAGGCGAAGGAAGAGGAGAAGGTGTCGCGCGGCTTCGACGCCTACAGCGGCAAGTGGGTGGACATGTTCGAGGCCGGCATCATCGACCCGACCAAGGTCACCCGCACCGCCCTGCAGAACGCCGCCAGCATCGCCGGTCTGATGCTCACGACCGAGGCGCTGGTGCACGAGCTGCCGGAGAAGGAGAAAGCGGCCCCGGCCGGGCCGCGCGGCATGGGCGGCGACATGTACTGAGGCCTCCCCGGCCGGCCATTCTCGGCCGACCACCGGTTCCAACCGACCGCCCCGTGGCGCGCGCCGCGGGGCGGTTTTTTTTGGCCCGGGGCGCGGACTCTTCGCGATCCGGGTGTTAAAATGAGGACTCATTCCGGGGGTTGATTTCGAGGAGGTGGCCTCATGAGCGTGGCTTCGGCCGTCCGTCCCGTCCTGCTCGCAGGTTGTCTGGCGCTGGCGCTCGCCTGCAGTTCCGGCTCCGCCTCGGTCCATGCCGGCACCGGCACCATCCAGGTTCACATCACCGACGCGCCCATCGACCTGTCCACGGTGGAGAAGGTGGAGGTGACGATCACCGACGTCATCGTCTACCCGGGCGACGACGATTCCGGCATGCCCTCGGTCGACCCGGCAGGTCCGATCGTGCTGCTCACTCATCCGGAGACCTTCGACCTGCTCACGCTGACCGGAGGCGCCACCGATCTGCTCGCTTCGGGAGAAGTGCCCGCGGGCGACTACTCGCGCATCCGTCTGGAAGTCTCCGACGCCACGCTGACCTACAAGGACGGCACCACCGTGCCCCTCAAGATCGACTCCGGCAAGGTGGACGTGCCGATCCGCTTCCACGTCGCGCAGGACACCGTGAATCCCCTGACTCTGGATTTCGACGCCGGCGCCTCCGTGCAGGTCAACGAGACCGCCACCGACACGCTCATCCTCAGACCCGTGGTCACCCCGCTGCCGCATCCCTGAGATCCCGCAGAACGGCGTCGGGGGCCGGACCTTTTGCTTCCGCGGTGCTACAGTGCTTTTTGTCCGCCGGGGTGGTGGGACGTGAAGGAGTGTTCGCATGCTCCCGTCTCGCTCCGTCGGTCGGCTCCTTCCCGGCCTTCTCGCCATTGTGCCGCTCGCCTGCGGGCTTCACGGCGAAACGCAGAACGCTCCGACCACGGGAGGTGCACCCCCCGGAGTCGCCCAGGGTGCCGTGCAGGTGATGCTGAGCGGCACCGGCTTCGGGGGAGATGAGCTGGAGAACGTGGCCGCGCTCAACGTCACCGTCGCGGCGGTCACCGCCTTCCCCGACGAGGGGTCTGCGATACCCGGGGTGAGCGCACTCGGTCCCACCCCGCTGATCGGCGGACCCGTGACTTTCGATTTGTTCGCGCTGCAGGGGAACACGATGACGCTGGCCTCGGCGCCCGTGGCGGCCGCCGATTACAACCGCGTCGAGCTGCAGTTCACCGGCGCCAGCGTCACCCTCCGGGACGGCGGGACCAACAACCTCGACATCGAGTCGGGGACGGTGGACGTGCCGCTCAACGTCACGGTGAGTCCCGGAGAGACCGCCCCGGTCAGCCTGTCGATCAATGTGAGGGACTCGGTCCGCCTGAACCGGAACGACCAGGGCACCTTCCGGCCCATCGTGCGCCTGCAGTGACGCCCACAGGCCGGTCCCCCAGGGAGGACGCTAGAAGCTCTGCTGCCCCAGCGCGAAGCCGTTGAAGGTCTGCGACACCGCCACGTCACCCGGCAGGTCGACCTTGAACCGGCTCTCCGCCACGTCGACGTTGGACTGCATCCCCTCGAAGGTGAGCAGCGTCGTGTCGCCGTCGGATTCGACATACTGCAGCTGCCGCGGGAGGAAGGTGATGTCGTCCACCCAGATCTTCATCTCCGAGACGCGATCGCGAACCGTCCGCTTGCGCGGCGTCAGCTGGAGCAGGTGCGTGCCCTTCACGTCGCTCTGCGGCGCCAGGCTGAAATCGTAGTACTGGGCCAGGTCGCCGATCTTCTGCCCCACGCCGAGGAAGCGGAACAGCCGCTTGCCGACGAACTTCTTGATCGGCACCTCCTCGGCGCGCTTGAGGGCCGGGTAATACGCGGTGTAGAGGTCCTCGGTGATGACGAAGACCTTGTGCTCCGGCTCGTTGTACTCCCAGCGCACCCGGTTCGGACGGGCGTAGAAGAACTCTCCCTTCGAGATCACCGGCTTGGCCAGGAGGTTCAGCTCCTTGCGCTCGGTGAAGGTGGCGACGAGCGTCGAAGCCTCCTGCTGCCGCTTGTCCCACTGCTCCAGGATGCGCGCCAGCATCGGATCCTTGACGGCGGCCGGCGGCGACCCGGGGTCGGCGTCCCCGCCGGCTTGGGGCGGGGCGGCGCTCGGGGGCACGGCCGCGGCGCTCAGGAACAGCAGGACGGCGGCCATCGCCATCCGGAGCTTCTTCAGGGGCACGCGCATCGGCAGGTTCTCTCCTCGGGGCCGGTGAATCTAACAGACGCGGATCGGACGGTCAAGGATTCGGGAACCGGGTCCGGGCGTCCGGTGGCGCCCCGTTTGACAGGGGCGCTCGGCTGCCTCGATGATGAACGCTGCCATGCGCCTCGTCAAACGATTCGGTGATGTTGCGGAAGGGCGGCCCTTCGTCCGTCCCCGGGTGTTCTTCGCGCCGATCCTTTTGCTCCTGGCTCTGCCGGCGTCGTCCGCCTCCGAGGCCGCCGGCACGACCGGGGAGGTCCTGCTCGGCCGCACTGGCGCCGCCGAGGTCCTCGCCATCTCGCCCGAATGGCGGCGCGGTTACGACGAGTACCAGCCGGCCCCGGAGGACGTCGCCGTGGTGAGGCAGGCGCCCGCGGGTTCTCTCGTCATGGTGTACTTCGGATCCTGGTGCAGCGACAGCCGCCTCGGCGTGCCGCAATTCCTGAAAATCGTCGACGCGGCGCAGGCACCGAACCTGAAGGTGCGCTACCTGGCGGTGGACCGATCCAAGAAGGAGCCGGCCGGCCCCCTCGAGGGGGTCGGGCTGGAGCTCGTCCCGACGTTCGTCCTGTCGGTCCACGGGAAAGAGATCGGACGCATCGTCGAAACGCCGGCGACCACGATCGAGCACGACCTGGCCCTGCTGCTCCGGAAAGCGACCTCCAGCCCGGCCTCTTGATCGGCTATCTCCTGCGTCGCGCCCTGCTTGCGCTGCCGCTCGCCCTCGGCGCCGCCACGGTCGTCTTCCTGTTCCTGCATCTCGTTCCCGGCGACCCGGTGCAGGCGATGCTCGGACCGGCGGCGCGCGACAGCGATCTGGCGGCGCTGCGGACCCGCCTCGGGCTGGACCGCCCGCTCGGCCTGCAGTACGTCGATTACCTGCGCGGCATCGCCCACGGGGACCTGGGAACCTCGCTGCACTACGGCGATCCGGTCGGCGGCCTTCTGGCCGAGCGCCTGCCCCTGACCGCGGCGCTCGCCGGAGTCACCGTCCTGTTCGCGCTCCTGCTCAGCCTGCCGGCGGGGATCGCGGCCGGGCTTCGTCCCGGAAGCGGGCTCGATCGCCTGCTCGGCGCCGCGTCCTCGACCGCCATGGCCCTTCCCAGCTTCTGGCTGGGACCGACGCTGCTCCTGGTGTTCGCCGTCGGCCTGCGCTGGCTGCCGGTGTCCGGGGCGGACGTCCCCGAGTCGGTGCTCCTGCCCGCGATCACGCTCGCGCTGCCGATGGCGGCGCTGCTGTCGCGGCTGCTGGCGGTGGCGCTCCGGCAGGAGATCGGCCGGCCCTACGTCTCCTCGGCCCGGGCCCGCGGACGCGGGCGCGATGCGGCCGCGCTCGCGCACGCGCTGCGCAATGCGTCCGGGCCGATGCTCACGGCGCTCGGACTGCAGCTCGGGTCGCTGCTCACGGGCGCCGTGATCACCGAGACGATTTTCGCCTGGCCGGGGATCGGCCGTCTCCTGGTGCGGGGCATCTCCTATCGGGACTACCCGCTCGTGCAGGGGTGCATCCTCCTGTTCGCGGCCCTGTACCTCCTGGCCAACCTGGCGTGCGACCTGGGGCGGGCGGCGCTCGACCCGAGGCTGGCCGCCTGAACCGGAACGCCTGGCGCCGACCCGCGCTTGTGGCCGGGGTCTCGATGCTCCTGCTCCTGAGCCTCGCCGGGCTCGGGGCGCCGTGGATCGCGCCGCACTCCCCCGCCGCGCAGGACCTGACGCGGCGGATCGAGCGGCCGAGCGCGGAGCATCCCCTGGGACGCGACGACCTGGGACGCGACGTGCTGTCACGCCTCCTGTACGGCGCCCGCACCTCGCTTCCGGTGGCGCTCACGGTCGTCGGGCTTTCGGCCGTCGCCGGGACGTTCGTCGGTGGTGTCGCCGGAGCAGCCGGCGGCGCGGTCGACGCGGCCCTGGTGGCTCTGATGGATCTGCTGCTGGCGTTCCCCGGGATGCTCCTGGCGATCGGACTCATCGCCGTGCGTGGCCCGGGCCTCGGCAGCCTCGTCGCCGCGCTGACGCTGCTCGGCTGGGTCGGCTTCGCGCGGCTCGCCCGCGGCGAGACCCAGAGGCTCGTCCGCCGGCCCTTCGTGGCGGCGGCGCGGGCCGCGGGGGCCGGCCCCTGGCGCGTGCTGCGTCGTCACCTCCTGCCGCATCTCGTCGCTCCGGCGGCGGTGCAGGCGGCTTTCGCGCTCGGCGGCGTCATCGTCGCCGAAGCCGGGCTTTCCTTCCTCGGTCTCGGTATTCCTCCGCCGGCGGCGACCTGGGGCGGGATGCTGCGGGAAGGAACCCAGCACCTGCTCGACGCGCCGCGCCTGACGATCTGGCCGGGCTCCGTGCTGGCGCTCACGCTCCTGGCGGCGCAGTGGCTCGGCGAGGGACTCGGCGGCGACGAGACTCCGGCCCGGCCGTGACAGGCGGGCGCGGGGCGCGGATCAGGCGGCGCGTTCGCCGCGGGCGAGCAGATCCTCGAGCACGCGGTCGTGGATGCGCTCCCACTCTTCCGGGGGGATCTGCAGGAAGACCTTCACGACATTCGGGTCGAACTGCCGGCCGCTGAACTTCTCGATCTCGGCGCGGGCCGCCGCATACGGCAGCGCCTTGCGGTACGGCCGGTCGGAGGTCATGGCGTCGAGGGTGTCCACCACGGCGAAGATGCGGGCGCCGAGCGGGATTTCCTCCCCCTGCAGCCGCGCCGGGTAGCCCTTCCCGTCCCAGCGCTCCTGGTGGCACAGGACGACCGGCACCGCCCCCTCGAGGAAGCCGATGCCCCGCAGCATGCGCGCGCCAATCTCGGGATGGCGCCGCATCTCCTTCCATTCCTCGGACGTGAGCTTCCCCGGCTTGCGCAGGATGGCGTCGGGGATGCCGATCTTGCCGACATCGTGCAGGAGCGCCCCCCGGTAGATGTGCGTCAGGTCGGGCTCGACGAGCCCCATCCGCCGCGCCACCGCCACGGTGTAGGCGCCGACGCGCGCCGAGTGACCCAGCGTCTCGGCGTCGCGCGCGTCGAGCGCGGTCGCCAGCGCCTCGAGCGTCACCTGGTACGACTCGTCGAGGCGGCGGAACAGACCCTCGATCTCGCCGGTCTTGCGCCGCAGCTCCGCGGTGCGCTCCTCGACGCGCGCCTCGAGCCGCTCGTGGTGCTCGCGGTTCTCGCGCACGAGGCGCTGCTTCTCGAGCACCCGCTCGACGGTGAGCCGCACCTGCGCCAGCAGGAACGGCTTCGTCAGGTAGTCGCTCGCCCCGATGCGGATCACCTCGAGCGCGGTGTCGAGATCGTGCAGGCCGGTGAGCAGGATCACGCCGGTGTCGGGAGCGAACGTGCGCAGCTCGCGCAGGAGCCCGACGCCGTCGAGCCGCGGCATGTCCACGTCGCTGACCAGAAGGTCGAATGGCCGGGCTCTCAGGAGATCGAGGGCGGCGCGGCCGTCGCCGGCGGTCTCGCAGCGGTAACCCCACTCGGCGAGCCCCTCGGCGAGGACTTCGCGGACGGCCGGATCGTCGTCCACCACCAGGATGTCGATGGAACCGTCCAAGCGCGCTCCCCGGGTCGCGGGTCGGTCTTCGCCGCGTCCACCGGGGATCAATCTACGTTCCGGGCGTGCCCTGTCAACGCTTCCGGACGACTCTCCGCGAGGAAGTGCGAACCGAGGAAAGCCGCGCCCCGCGCCGATTTCATTCCTTGGAGCGGCCCTCCGCATCCTTCAGATCGAGCCAGTTCCGACCGCGCCGCACCTCGGCCAGGAGCGGCACATCCAGCGGATGCGCGCCTTCCATCACCTCGCGGACCAGGGCGGACACGGCGTCCGCCTCCTGCTCCGGGGCCTCGAGCACCAGCTCGTCGTGGACCTGCAGGATCATCCGGGCGCGCCTGCCGTCCTCTCTCAGACGGCGGGCCAGCACGATCATCGCCTTCTTGATGAGATCGGCCGCCGTCCCCTGGATCGCCGTGTTGACCGCGGCGCGGATCGCCTGCTGCCTGGCGTTGCGGTCGGCGCCCCGGATTTCAGGGAAGTAACGGACCCGCCCGAGCAGCGTGCGCACCCTCCCCTCGCCTTCCGCCGAGGCGATGCTCGCATCGATGTACGCCTTCACCTTCGGGAAGCGGGCGAAGTACTCGGCGATGAACTGCTCCGCCTGCTTGACGGTCACCCCCTGGTCGCGCGCCAGCCGCTGCGGACCCATGCCGTAGATGATTCCGAAATTGACCGCCTTGGCGCGGTAGCGCATGTCCGGGGTCACGAGCCCGGGAAGCACGCCGAACAGGATGGCGGCCGTGCGGCGATGGACGTCCTCGCCCGACTGGAACGCCTGCAGCAGCCCCGGGTCCCCGCTGAGGTGCGCCAGGATGCGCAGCTCGATCTGCGAGTAGTCCGCGGACAGGAGCATCCATCCCGGGTCGGTGACGAAGGCCCGGCGGATCTGCCGCCCCAGCTCGGTCCGGATGGGGATGTTTTGCAGATTGGGATCGCTGCTGCTGAGCCGGCCGGTCGCCGCCACCGCCTGGTTGAAGGAGGTGTGCACCCGGCCGGTGCGCGGCAGGACGAGTGTCGGCAGCGCGTCCACGTAGGTCGACTTCAGTTTCTGGATCCCGCGGTACTCGAGGAGCTTCTTCGGAAGCTCGTGGCGCTCCGCCAGCTCCTCGAGCACCTCGCTGTCGGTGGACCAGGCGCCGGTCTTGCGCGTCTTGCGTCCCGGAGCGAGCTTGAGGGTCTCGAAGAGGATCTCACCGAGCTGGCGCGGCGAGTTGATGTTGAACTCCCGCCCGGCCAGTGCGTGGATCTCGGAGGTCAGGCGCCGCAGCGTCGCGTCCCAGGCCGTCGACAACGC
Organism: Candidatus Polarisedimenticolia bacterium; assembly: GCA_036005805.1. Lineage (GTDB taxonomy): Bacteria > Acidobacteriota > Polarisedimenticolia > Gp22-AA2 > Gp22-AA2 > DASRAU01. The sequence goes on from DASYQE010000210.1 coordinate 46,425, forward strand.
CTGGAGGAACGGGACGTCGATGCGCACCCCGGTCATCTCCATCTCCGCCAGCACCTCGAGGAGCGGCAGCTCGAGGTCCGTGAGCAGCGGCAGGAGTCCGTCCTCCTCGAGGGCGCGCTGCAGGGCCGGGACGAGCCGCGCGACCGCGGCCGCCCGCGCCCCTGCGGTGGTGGCGACCCGGCCGACGTCGGAGTCGGCCGCGGCGACGGCGCGCGCCCCCTCGCCGAGCAGGTGCGGCCACGTCGGGACCTCCATCCCGGCCAGCTCCCGGGCGACGATCTCGAGGTCGTGTCCGCGGCGCTCCGGATTGAGCAGATAGGAGGCGAGCATCGTGTCGAAGCCGAAGCGCGGCTTGTCGACACCGCAGCGCCGCATGAGGATGAGGTCCCCCTTCACGTCGTGCCCGGCGAGGCGCACGCCCGGCCGCACGAGGAGCGGCTCGAGCGCGTTCAGGACCCTTTCCGGCGGACACTCGGGCGGAGCCGCCAGGCCGCGGTGCGCCACCGGCAGGTAGGCCGCAGGCCCTGAGGGCGAGGCGACGGCGACCCCGACGGCATGGGCGCGCATCGGGTCCATGGCGTCCCGGACCATGCCGAAGCCGATCTCCGCCCCTTCGGCCAATGACCGCACCGCCGCGGCGATCTGCTCCGGAGTCACGGCGACGGCGGTCTCGGCTTCGACCACGGTGGACGCCTGCGGCAGCTCGCGCAGGAAGCCTCCGAATTCCAGCTCGGTGTACAGCTCGCGCGCCGCGCCGACGTCCGGCGGTCCCAGCGCCAGCGCCTCGATCGCGACCTGGAGCGGCGCATCGCAGCGGATGGTCGCCAGCTCCTTTCCCAGGCGCGCGCTCCCGGCATGGGCCATCAGCGGCTCGCGGTAGCGGCGGCTCTCCACCTGCTCCGCAGAGGCGAGCAGCGCTTCGAGGCTCCCGAAGCGGCGGATGAGGTCCTTCGCCCCCTTGTCACCGATGCCCGGAACGCCGGGGATGTTGTCGGTGGGGTCCCCCCAGAGCGCCAGCACATCGGGGACCTGGTCGGGCCGGACGCCGAACACCCGCTCGACGTCCGCCGCGTCGTAGAAGACGTCGCGCGCCGGGTGGTAGTAGGAGATCCTCTCGCCGACGAGCTGCAGGAGATCCTTGTCGGACGACACGATGACGGCGTGCATCCCCGCGTCACGCGCCCGGCGCGCCAGCGTGCCGATGATGTCGTCCGCCTCCCAGCCCGGCAGCTCGAAGGTCGGCACCCGCAGCGCCTGCAGGACCCGCTTGACGTAGGGAATCTGCACCACGAGATCGTCGGGAGCCGGCGGCCGGTGGGACTTGTAGTCGGCGAACTGCGCGTGGCGGAAGGTGGGGTCGGGCGTGTCGAACAGGACCGCGAGATGGCGCGGCTGGAAGTCGTTCAGGAGCTTCCGCAGCATCCCGGTGAAGCCGTAGGTGGCGTTGGTCGGCAGCCCGCGGCTGTTCCTCAGCTCGCGGATGGCGTGGAACGCCCGGTAGAGGTTGTTGCTGCCGTCGATGAGGTAGAGGGCGTTGGCCGGATCGGGTCTAACCGCCATCCCGCGTCCTCAGCCCAGAGCCACGAGCGCGGCGCGGCGCGGGATCAGGCGGTCCTCGGAGGCGCCGCGGGGCGCGCCCCCGGGCGGCGCAGCCAGGAGTAGAGCGGGAACGCCCGCACGAGCTCGCGCACCCGCACGCGGATCGAGTCGTCCTTCGACGCGTTCTCGTCGCCGTCGATCGCCTCGAGAATGAGCGCGGCGATGCGGCGCATCTCGTCGCCTCCCATGCCGCGCGTGGTCACGGCCGGCGTGCCGAGCCGGACTCCACTGGCGATCATCGGCTTCTCCGGATCGAAGGGGATCGCGTTCTTGTTGAGGGAGATCCCCAGCCGCTCGAGCCGCTGCTCGACCCCTTTCCCCGTCAGGCGCCGGGCGCGCAGATCGACGAGGAAGAGATGGTTGTCGGTGCCGCCGGAGACGATCCGCAGCCCGCCTTCCTGCAGCGCGGCCGCAAGGATGGAAGCGTTCTCCACGGTGCGGCGCTGGTCACGGCGGAACGGCTCCTGCAGCGCCTCGTGAAGGGCGACCGCCTTGGCGGCGATGACGTTCATGAGCGGCCCCCCCTGCGTCCCGGGGAACACCGCGGAATCGATGGCCTTCGCGTACTGCCCGCGGCAGACGATGAGCGCGCCGCGCGGTCCGCGCAGCGTCTTGTGGGTCGTCGTGGTCATGACGTCGACGTGCGGAATCGGGCTCGGGTGACAGCCTGCGGCGACCAGGCCCGCCACGTGGGCGGCGTCGGCCATCAGCAGAGCGCCGACCTCGTCGGCGATCGCCCGGAAGCGCGCATAATCGATGATCCGCGAATAGGCGCTGGCGCCGGCGATGATCATCCGCGGCCGGTGCTCGCGCGCCAGCCGGGCCACCACGTCGTAGTCGATCCTCTCGGTCTCCCGATCCACCTGGTAACCGATGCAGTTGAAGTAGCGTCCCGAGAAGTTGAGCGGGTGGCCGTGGGTGAGATGACCTCCGTGCGCCAGGTCCATGCCCAGAACCGTGTCGCCCGGCTTGAGCAGCGCCACGTACACCGCCATGTTGGCCTGAGCACCCGAGTGCGCCTGCACGTTGGCGTGTTCGCCGCCGAACAGCTTCAGCGTCCGATCGATCGCCAGCCGCTCCACCGCGTCGGCGTACTCGCAGCCGCCGTAGTACCTGCGTCCCGGGTAGCCCTCGGCGTACTTGTTGGTGAGGACCGACGCCATCGCCTCGAGGACGGCGCGGGAGACGAAATTCTCGGAGGCGATCAGGACGAGTGTCTCGTCCTGGCGGGTGACCTCGGCGTCGAGGGCCGCGGCGATTTCGGGATCGGCTTCGTGCAGGGGAGCGAGCAAATTGGTCTTCTCCAGGAAGGGCGCGATGATATGACAACGCGAGGAGACCGTCGCAAGGAAATGACCCCTCCACGGCCCGCCCGGAACCGGGCTCCGCCGGCCGTTTGGCCAAGTCGGCCAGCGCCAGCGGGTCGGGGCCGACGATTCCCGGGTGGCCAGACCACCCGGAGAGCTAAGTCTTTATTTTCAGTAACTAAAATTTGACATCATTGCACTCAACATTTATTATCACTACAGCATCACAACGAACCGTAACCCGAGGTTTGGAACCCGATGCGACTGGAAAAACTGACCGTCAAGTCCCAGGAGTCGCTGCAGGAGGCGCTCCAGACCGCGAGCCGGCTCGGGCACCCGGAGATCACGCCCCTGCACCTGCTCGACGCCCTGCTCCGCCAGGAAGGCGGACTCGTGCCGATCGTCCTGAACCAGATCGGCGCGGACGTCTCGCAGCTCCGGCGGAAGACCCAGGTCCGGCTCGACTCCCAGCCCAGTGCGCAGGGAGGCGCGGAGCCCCGCCTGGGGGACGAACTGCGGCACGTGATCGAATCGGCCGAGAAGCACGCCGCCCGCTTCAAGGATGACTTCATCTCCGTCGAGCATCTGCTCCTCGCTCTGTCGGATCGCCGCGGCGCGGCCGCCGATCTGCTGCGCGAAGCGGGCACGAGCCAGGGGGCCCTGCTCGAGGCGCTCAAGAACGTCCGGGGATCGCAGCGCGTCACGTCCGAGAACCCCGAGGCGTCGTTCCAGGCCCTGGAAAAATACGCGCGCAACCTCACCGACCTGGCGCGGCGCGGCAAGCTCGACCCGGTCATCGGACGGGACGAGGAGATCCGGCGCGTCGTCCAGGTCCTGTCCCGCCGCACCAAGAACAACCCGGTCCTCATCGGCGAGCCCGGTGTCGGCAAGACCGCCATCGTCGAGGGACTGGCCCGCCGCATCGTGGACGGCGATGTGCCCGAGGGACTCAAGACGAAGGAGATCGTCGCCCTCGATCTCGGGGCGCTGGTCGCCGGCGCCAAGTACCGCGGCGAGTTCGAGGACCGCCTGAAAGCGCTCCTGAAGGAGATCGAAGCCGGCGAAGGCCGCTTCATCCTGTTCATCGACGAGCTGCACACGCTCGTCGGCGCCGGAGCGGCCGAGGGAGCGATGGACGCCTCCAACATGCTCAAGCCGGCCCTGGCACGAGGCGAGCTGCGCTGCGTCGGCGCCACCACCTTGTCCGAGTACCGCAAGCACATCGAGAAGGACGCCGCGCTCGAGCGCCGCTTCCAGCCGGTGCTGGTGTCCGAGCCCGATGTCGAGGCGACCATCGCCATCCTGCGGGGGCTCAAGGAGCGCTACGAAGTGCACCACGGCGTGCGCATCAAGGACGCCGCCCTCATCGCTGCCGCCACGCTGAGCCAGCGTTACATCACGGATCGTTTCCTTCCGGACAAGGCGATCGACCTCGTGGACGAGGCGGCCTCGCGCCTGCGCATCGAGATCGACTCGGTGCCGCACGAGATCGACCTGCTGGAGCGGCGGGCCGTGCAGCTGCAGATCGAGCAGAAGGCGCTCGAGAAGGAGACCGACACCGCGTCGGTGGCGCGGCGCGACGAGGTGAAGAAGGAGCTCGCGGGGCTTCAGGATGAGATTGGCGCCCGCCGCGCCCAGTGGCAGGCGGAGAAGGCCGCCATCCAGGAGATCCGCGCCCTCAAGGAGCAGATCGAGAAGACCCGCCTCGATGCGGAGAAGGCGGAGCGCTCCGGCGACCTCGCCAAGGCGGCGGCGCTGCGCTACGGCGAGCTCAACGGTCTCCAGAAGAAGCTCGATGCCGCCAACGAAGCACTGGCGCTGCGGCAGCAGGGGCCGCAGATGCTGAAGGAAGAGGTGGACGAGGAGGAGATCGCCGCCATCGTGTCCCGCTGGACCGGCATCCCGGTCAGCCGGATGCTCGAAGGCGAGGTCCGCAAGCTCCTCAACATGGAGGATCGGCTCAAGGAACGCGTCATCGGACAGGACGAGGCCGTGGCCCTCGTCAGCCAGGCGGTGCGGCGTGCCCGCGCCGGATTGTCCGACCCGAACCGGCCGATCGGCTCCTTCCTCTTCATGGGGCCGACCGGCGTGGGCAAGACCGAGCTGGCCCGGGCCCTCGCCGAGTTCCTGTTCGACAGCGAGAAGGCGATGATCCGCATCGACATGTCGGAGTACATGGAGAAACACGCCGTGGCGCGTCTCATCGGCGCGCCTCCCGGCTACGTCGGATATGAGGAGGGCGGGCAGCTGACGGAGGCGGTGCGCCGCCGGCCATACTCGGTCGTGCTGTTCGACGAGATCGAGAAGGCGCACCCGGAGGTGTTCAACGCGCTCCTGCAGATCCTCGACGACGGCCGGCTGACCGACGGAAAAGGCCGCGTGGTGGACTTCAAGAACACCATCCTGGTCCTGACCTCGAACCTCGCCGGGCCGCTCATCCAGTCGTGGCCGGAGGAGGACCGCAAAGGCCTGAAGCAGCGGGTCGAGCAGGAGCTCAAGACCCACTTCAAGCCGGAGTTCCTGAACCGCATCGACGAGATCGTCGTCTTCCGGTCTCTGACCCGCGACGACCTGGTTCACGTCGTGGACATCCAGGCGGCGCGGCTGGCCGCCCACCTGGGGAACCGCGGCCTGACGCTCGAGCTGACGCCCGCCCTGAAGGCGCACCTGGCGGAGATCGGCTACGATCCGGAGTACGGCGCGCGACCCTTGAAGAGAACGCTGCAGCGGCTGGTGCTCGATCCGCTCGCCCGCGGCGTGCTGGAGGGGTCGTTCCCGCCCGGGTCGGTCCTGATCGCCGACTGGGATGCGGGCGCCTCGGAAGTTCGATTCGGGCCCGCCGCCGCGGCGCCGGCCGAAAAGGCCCAGCGCCGTGCCGGCGCCGGCGGTGCGAGGGGGAGAAAAGGATGACGACGACGCGGTGGGACCCGTTCCGGGACCTGATGGCCATCCAGGAACGGATGAACCGACTGTTCCAGGAGACGCTGGCGCGACAGCAGGGTCAGGAGGACATCCAGGCCGGCCAGTGGACCCCGGCGGTGGACATCCACGAGACCGGCGACCGGATCGTGGTGCGCGCCGACCTGCCGGGGCTGGAGCAGTCGCAGATCGAAGTCCGGGTGGACGACAATACCCTCACCCTGCGCGGCGACCGGCGCCCGCCGGGAGACGTCCGACCCGAGGAATTCCACCGCACCGAGAGGCCGCACGGCGCTTTCATGCGATCCTTCAGTCTCCCTCAGGGGATCGACCAGGGAGGCATCAAGGCGTCGTACAGGAACGGCGTCCTCGAAGTGGCCCTGCCGAAGCAGCAGGAGGCGCGCGCCGCTTCGATCCGGGTGGACGTGAAGTGAAGCGCACGGACCTGACGTGAAGCGAAAGACGCGAAAGGAGCCTGTCCCGGAATGAACGCCATCAAGACCGCCTTCTTCCTCGGCCTGCTGTCGGCGCTGCTTCTGGTCATCGGGGGCGCCATCGGAGGCCGCGGAGGCGTGATCATCGCGCTCGGCCTCGCCGCCGCCATGAACTTCTTCTCCTACTGGTTCTCGGACAAGATCGTCCTGGCGATGCACCGGGCGCAGCCGGTGACGCGCGAGCAGGCGCCGCAGCTCTACGCCGCGCTCGAACGGCTGACCGGCCGCACCGGAACCCCGATGCCGCGGGTCTACATCCTGCCCGAGGAGGCGCCGAACGCCTTCGCCACCGGACGCAACCCGGAGCACGCGGCGGTGGCGGTCACCGCCGGGCTGATGCGCCTGCTCGACGCCGAAGAGCTCGAGGGCGTGCTGGCGCACGAGCTGTCGCACGTGAAGAACCGCGACATCCTGATTGGCTCGGTGGCGGCGACCATCGCCTCGGCCGTCATGGTCCTCGCCAGCATGGCCCGCTTCGCCGCCATCTTCGGCAGCGGCCGCGGCGGCGACGACCGCGAGGGAGCGAGCCCATTCGCGCTCCTGGCCACGGCGCTGTTCGCCCCGATCGCCGCCACGCTCATCCAGATGGCCGTGTCGCGGTCGCGCGAGTACCAGGCGGATCAGAGCGGCGCCGGCATGACGCACAACCCGTACGCCCTCGCGCGGGCGCTGCAGAAGCTCGAGAACCAGAGCCGGCGGATCCCGATGCAGACCGCCGCCCCGGCCAGCAATCACCTGTTCATCGTGAAGCCGTTCACGGGCGCGAGCCTGATGAACCTGTTCAGCACCCACCCGCCGATCCAGGAGCGGATCAAGCGGCTCACCGGCCAGACGACGGCCTGATCCCGATTCCAATGACCGACGGCGGCGCGAAGCGCGGCAAGGGCAAGGGAAACGGCGAGGACGAGGACCAGGCCTTCACGGTGGTCGACCGGCGTCCGCGCTTGGGCGAGGACCCTGTGGACGACGACGTGGCGGCCGAGGCCGGGGATCCGGCGGTCCCCGCCCTCATCGAAGAGCTCAAGGCGCGCGCCGAGGAGGCGGAGCGCCGGACGCGCGAGATCTCGGCCGCCTATCGCCGGCTGGACCAGGAGCGTGACGCGCTGCGCGAGCGGCTGACGCGCGACCTCGAGCGCCGTCTGGATGTGGCGCGCGGCGACCTGATGCGACGCATGCTCCCGGTGCTCGACGATCTCGACCGCGCCCTGGCGGCGGCGCGCGCCGGCGCCGGCGGCAAGTCGCTCCTCGAAGGGGTGGCGCTGGTGCGCGAGCGGCTGATGCAGGCGCTCCAGGCCGAAGGGGTCGAGGCGGTGGAGATCGAAGGCCTGCCTTTCGACCCTGCGGTGGCGGAAGCCGTGGCGACCGAGGAAACCGACGACCCGTCGCGCGACCAGACGGTTCTCCAGGAGATGGAGCGCGGCTTCCGGCTGCGCGGCACGCTGCTCCGACCCGCGCGCGTCAAGGTCGCGCGCCTGCGTGGCCCCGCCGGCCGCGGCGAGATCCCCACGGAGTAGCCGGCCGCATTGCTCGTGAGAGATGCGGGCTAGAGAATCCGCTGGCCCAGCGCCGACAGGACGAGCCCCGCCCCGATCTCCGCCGAGTGGTTGCGGACGTCGAGAATCGGGTTCAGCTCCACGAGATCGAGCGACACCAGCCGGCCCGATTCCGCCACCATCTCGCACAGCAAGTGCGCTTCGCGGTACGACAGGCCGCCGAGCACGGGCGTGCCCACGCCGGGGACGAGCTCCGGGTCGAGGCCGTCCATGTCGATGCTCAGGTGCAGCCCCTGCGTGCGGCGCGCGAAATCGGCGAGCACCTCGTCCAGGATCGGCCCCATGCCCCGGCGATCGATGTCGCTCATCGTGTAGGCGCGCACACCGCTGCGGCGCACCTGGTCCCCCTCGCGCGCATCCAGGTCGCGGATGCCGACGAGGGCGACGTTCTCGGGCTTCACGCTCGGACCGCCCGCGATTGCGACGAGATCGGCGGGCCCCCACCCCAGGCACGCGGCCAGGGGCATCCCGTGGACGTTCCCCGAGGGCGAGGTCTCGGGTGTGTTCATGTCGGCGTGCGCATCGACCCACAGGAGCCCGAGGCTCTCGCCGCGCTCGTGCAGGGCGCGTGCCGATCCGGCGACCGACCCGGCGGCCAGCGAGTGATCGCCTCCCAGGCTGACCGGGATGCGCCCCTCCGCGGCGGCGGCGTGCGTCAGCTGGGCAAGCGTCCGGCAGACGGCGCTGATCTCCGCGATGTAGCGCATCTTCTCGCCCGTGACCGGGATGGTCTCGGGGATCGGCACCCGCACGTCGCCGCGATCGACGACGGTGTGCCCGAGCTCGGTCAGGCGGGCCGTCAGGCCGGCGATGCGGATGGCCGAGGGGCCCATGTCCACGCCACGGCGCCCCGCGCCGAGATCGAGAGGCACGCCGATGAGATCGATGGGACGGGAGCCGGGCTGCATGGCCGGATTATAATTCGCCTCCCGAACGCGCCATGTCGCTCACCCGCGTCGCCGTCATCGGAGCCGGAACCATGGGGCACGGAATCGCCCAGGTGGCGATCCAGTCCGGCCTCGAAGTGCGCCTGTGCGATGCCCAGCCGCTGGTGCTCGACCGGGCCCTGCAGCAGATCCGCTCCGGGCTCGACCGGACGGTCGAGAAGGGGCGGCTCGACGCGGCCGGACGCGAGGCCGCCCTCGCCCGCCTCGCGACCGCCCGCGATCCGCGCGAGGCGTCGCACGACGCGGACCTCGTCATCGAAGCCATCCCCGAGCGGCTCGAGCTCAAGCAGGCGCTGTTCGCCTCCCTCGAGGAGATCGTCCCCGCCGGGTGCCTGCTCGCCAGCAACACCTCGTCGCTGCGGATCGCCTCCATCGCCGCAGGACGGCGCCGGCCGGAGCGCATCCTCGGGATGCACTTCTTCAACCCGGTGCCGGTGATGGCGCTCCTGGAGATCGTCGTGCACGCCGGGACCGCCCCCGGGTCTCTGGAGCAGGCGCGCGAGGCGGGAGCACGGCTCGGCAAGACCTGCATCGTCGTGCAGGACTCCCCCGGCTTCGCCAGCAGCCGGCTCGGGATCGCGCTCGGCCTCGAGGCGATCCGGATGGTCGAGCAGGGGGTCGCTTCCCCGCAGGACATCGACACCGCCATGGAGCTCGGGTACCGGCATCCGATGGGGCCGCTGCGCCTGACCGACGTCGTGGGGCTCGACGTGCGCCTCGCCATCGCCGAATCGCTGCACCGCGAGCTGGGAAGCGAAGCGTTCCGCCCGCCCCGGCTGCTGGTCGAGATGGTGCGCGAGGGACGCCTCGGCAAGAAGAGCGGCCGCGGCTTCTACGACTGGAGCGGGAGTTCCTAGAACAGGTACGCGAGAGCGAAGCCGATCTGGGCGCACATCATCATCAGGTACATGTGCTTCCAGGAGGGATGGTTCTCGCTGCGCGCCAGCGACCCCGGGTCGCGCAGGATGAGCCGGGCGGTGAAGGCACCCCACACCGCGAGCCCGAGGCCCAGGATCGTCAGGAGCGCCGGCCGGCCGGTCAGGATCGGTCCCCCCTCGATGGGATCCGGGATCCACGCCCCCAGCGGGAGCAGCAGCCACGGCAGGACGAAGAACGGCGCGACGAAACGCGCCGCCCGCTCCACGCCCCAGCGGATCGGTAGGGTGAGGCAGCCGTGCGCCGCGTCGCCTTCCATGTCGGAGAAGTCCTTGCTCGTCGTCGCCCCGAGCAGGAACAGCAGGAAGACGCTGCCGATGTACCAGGGCTCGAGGTGCAGCACGCTCCCGACCATCGACCACCCGGCCACCTTCAGGAGACAGCCACGCGGCACGGCGATGGTGACGTTGGCCCACAGCCCGAAGCGCTTCGTCCTCCCCCAGCGCGGATCCGAATACACCAGCGTCAGCACCATCCCCGCCAGGTAAATGAAGAAGCACTCGTGCGCCCGCAGCGGGGCCGTGAGGCGCGCCCCCCAGTCGGTGTACGGGAAAATGACGACCAGCCAGGTCGGCACGATGGCGAGCACGTAAAGGAGCAGCGCGAAGCGGTGCGACGCTTCGAGCGTGATGGCGCCGGACGGGAGCGGCCGCGACGGCTTGTTGCGCCGGTCGATCTCGAGGTCGTGGATCTGGTTCAACACATTGCTCGCCGCGTTGAGGAGCGCGGCGCACAGCGACCCCAGCGCGATGGTCAGCAGCACCGCCATCGTGAAGCGGCGCGCCGGGTCGGGATTGTGGGCGCTGCCGAAGGCGGTGAGCGCGCCCGACACCACGCCGAAGGTCGGCGGCAGGAGCGTGAAGGGTCGCGTGAAGGCGAAATAGAGACGCGCGCGCCCCGCGAACGAGCGCGGCTCATCGAGTCGCAGTCCTTCGCTCACAGGCCGGCCGGGACGAGCGCCCCGACGACGCCCGCCAGGGCGCCGACCAGGGTGTTGGAGAAATTCACCGCCTCGTTGTCGAGGAGCCCGCGGCGCTCGAGCGTCGCCCCGAGGAACGAGTCGGCGCTCGATCCCAGGAAGGAGGCGAGAAGGACCACCCAGAGAAGCGACGCCGGGATCATCGCGGTCGCGATGGCCAGACCCGCGACCAGCGCCGCCGCCCCCAGGCCCGCGAGCGTGCCGAGGAGCGTGACGGCGCCGTCGGTGCCGATGGGAACGCGCTTGAGCGTGGTGATGAGCACGGGCTTCCCTCCCCACGCCTGCCCGACCTCGCTCGACACGGTGTCGAACGCCGCGGTCGCGTAAGCGCAGACCAGCGCCAGGAGGAACAGGCCCGGAGCGGTCGCGGTCGCCGACAGGAGCGCCAGCATCGTCGCCACGCCGCAGTTGGCGAGGGCGTGCCGGGCCGACCGCGCTCCTTTTTTCTCCTGCGCCACACCGAGCCGCTCCTTGCGAAGCCTTCCGGCGCGCGTCGTCGCCGTGCCGAGCAGGAAGAAGGCCGTCAGGATCGCGAAGGCGCGCCACCCGCCGAAACCCCAGGTCACGGTGCCGACGGCCCAGCCGGCCACGGCCCCGGATCGATCCACGGCGCGGATGCGCAGGAAGACGAACGCGAGGACCGCGTTGACCGCCGCCCCGATGGCGAGCTGCGGCGCGACCTCCGCGAAGACCTGCGGTAGCCGCAGGGCGTCCCCTTCGATGAGCGCGCAGAGGAAAAGCGCCGACAGAAGCGGCACCGACAGGTTGTCGTTGAGCCGCCACGGCAGCGACTCGACGAACGCGGCGAACAGCGCCGTCGGCGCCATCAGCCAGGCGGCCTCCCCCGCCGGCCGTCCCATGGAGACGAGGATGCCGAACCCGGCCAGCCCGGCCGCGACGATGAAGGCCGCGCTGCCGGCCCAGGACTTGACGTGGTTCCACGGCAGGCGCGCGCGCCCCCAGCGTTCGCCGGCGGCGGAGGCGGCCGGGTCTCCCATCGCGAAGATCACCCAGGCGGCCGCCGCCACTTCCATCCGCCAGCCGAACAGGAGCACGAGCAGCAGCACCGCGACCGGGTACAGATGGATCCCCGACTCGAGGGGACGCCGCCTCTCGGCGCTGCGGAACAGCGACGCGCCGATCCGCGGCAGGACGAAGTAGTTGAAGAGGCACGCCACGGCGGCGACGAGCGCCGCCTGCGGGACGCTGAGCTTCTTGAGGAGAAGCGCCAGGAGCCCGGAACCGGCGTGAACGAGGCGGCGCGCCGCGGGGTCGTGCGCGCCGCTCATGCCTCCGCGTCCCCTGCCTCGCGCCCGAGGAAATCGTCGAGCGCCTCGGTCCAGGGACGCGGCGCCGCCCCCGTCAGCCGTGCGAAGAGCCGGGTGTCGAGCGGGGATGCCGCCGGGCGGGCGGTCCCGCCGGCCGGAACGACGGTGCGCACCGCCTCGAGCCGGACCCCGTCCAGGAGCCCGGTCGCCTCGAGCGCGCGGCGCGCCAGGTCGAAGCGCGACGCCACGCCGGTGTTGACCACGTGAACGATGCCCCGGTGCTCGACGCGCAGGAGCGACGCGATGCCGTCCGCCAGGTCGTCGGTGAGCGTCGGAGAGCCGCGCTGGTCATCCACCACCCGCAGCGGCTCCCCCGCCCGGGCGCGCGCCAGGATCCGCCCCACGAAGTGGTCTCCGTGCTCGCCGTAGAGCCAGGCGGTGCGCACGATGAGGTGGTCTTCGTTGGCGACGGCGACGCGGCGCTCGCCTTCCAGCTTGGAGAGCCCGTACGCCTGGATCGGCGCGGGCACGTCGGACTCGACGTACGGGCGTTCGAGCCGGCCGTCGAAGACGAAATCGGTGCTGACCTGCACGACGCGGCAGCCCGACCCCGCGGCGGCGCGCGCCACGTGCTCCGCCCCCTCGGCGTTGACCTCCAGCGCCTGCGCCGGGTCGCGGGTGCAGCCGTCCACGTCGGTCCAGGCGGCGCAGTTGATGATCACGGTCGGGTTGAGACGGACGATCTCCGCCTCCATCCCGAAGCGGTCGAGGATGTCGATCTCCGCGCGCGTCGCCCCGATGGTCTCGGGATACTCCGGCTCGAGGCGGCGCACCAGTGCGCTCCCGAGCATGCCGCCGGCGCCGATCACCAGGGGCCGGATGTCGCCGCCGCGCTTCCGGCCGGCGCTGTCGTCTTCGAGGGTCACAGGCCTCCGGCTCCGATGCTCTGATGCAGGTCCACGACGTTGCCGACGCCCTTGAGGTTGACCAGAAAGCGGATCTCCGTCAGGTCGGATCCGACGAAGTTGCGGTTGAGGTACTCGAACTGGAAGCCGCAGCACTGGGTGTTGTAGCCGGCGGTGTAGCGCTGGTCGCGGAAGCGCGGCTCCCCCGGCAGGACGTCCCCCAGCTCGTAGTTGGCCTGGAATCCGAGCAGCACCTTGCGCTCGAAGAGCGTGCCCTCGCCGTGCACGCCGAGCTGGCTGCGATTGAACGGGTTGGTGAAGGCCTGCCCCTGCTCCAGGAGCGCCTTGCCCTCGAGGTCGCGGCTGACGCTCCAGGTGAAGTCGAGGAAGCCCCGCCCCGGCGCGCGCAGGTTGGCGCTGAGCGAGGCATCGCGGATCTCGCGGAACAGCACGTCGAACGAGGTGCGCAGGTCGACGCTCGTGTTGATCGTCGGGTTGACCCGCAAAACCCCCGTCACCGGCGAGACCTGCCGCTGCTCGTCGAGCGCGAACGACGCGCTGAGCGGCCCGAGGAAAGAGTAGTCCTGGGTGATCTCGAAGGAGGCGATCTCGACGGTCGAAAGCTGTTTCGGCTTCGCCGTGCCCCCGGGTCCCGGCACACCCGGCGCGCCCGGTTCCCCCTCGGCGCCCAGCGGCGCCGCCTCCGGGGTCGTCTCGGCGGTCGTCCCCGCCGCCGGCACGCGCACCGGCTGCACCTTCTGCAGGGCCCGCGCCAGCGCGTCCTGCGGATTGCCGTCTCCCGCCGCCGGACCGAACGGCATGCCGAGCGCCGCCATTCCTCCCGCCTCGCGCTTGGCGTAGAGCCGCGTCGTGAACCCGTACGTCAGCCGGTTGCTGTTGTAGGAGATCGTGTCGACGTCGTCGAAGAGGATGATGTCCCCCGGGTTGTCCACCTGCGACAGGTAGGTGTAGCGCAGCGTCGGCTCGATGGTGTTCTTGAACTGGGGGGAGAAGTCGCTGTCGGGCGTGTCGAAGATGCGCGACAGCTTCGGACCCACGAGGTTGAGCCCCGCCTGGTAGACGCGGCGGTCGAAGTTGTCGTCGACGATGAGCGTGCGCTCGAGGTTGCGGATGCCGTCGCCCTCCCCGAAATCCCCCGTGCCCGGGAGGTTGTCGCAGCCGAGATCGTCCTCGGGCCCGAACACACCCAGGGGCGGATTGTCGCGCTCGGCGTCGAGCACGCCGTTGCCCTCGCCGAAATCCCCCGTGTCCGGAACGTTGTCGCAGCCGAGATCGGTGCGCTGGCTCTTGCTGTAGACGGTGTCGCGCAACCCGGCATTCGCGTCGATGTCGAGCCACGGCACCGGCGACAGCTGCGACGAAATGACCGGGTTGACGTCGGCCCGCTGGTACACGGCCTCGCGGTCCCCCTTGTCGAAGGCGTCCACCGAGGAGTCGAGGGTGAAGAACAGGAGCGAGTCGCCGATGCGCCGGCGGCGGGTGCGGAACTCGATCTCCGGCTCCGTCCAGCGGACGAAGGTGCGGTTGGCGAAGGCCAGGGTCGGCTGGCCGTACGCGAACGGGACGATCGGGTCCTGCACCAGCTGCTCGCGCCGCTCGGCCCACATGTTGAGGGAGTTGAATCCCCAGTTGCGCGTCAGGTACGCCTTGCTCACCGCCTGCGGGTTGCTGCTCACCCGGATGTCGCGCTCGAAGTCGAGGAAGTAGTCGAAGTCCGAGACGAACGTCATGTTGGTGACGAAGCGCCATTCCGGGTCGAGCTGCTGCTGGTGGGTGTAGTCGATGAGCCAGCGATCGGTCGGCACCCCTGGCTGGTTCTCATCCGCGGCCACCTGGTCGCGGATGTAGTAGCCGGTGAACTGGCCGCGGCCGTTTTCCGAAGGGCGGTAGCGGAACTCGTTGCCGAAGCCGTAGCCCGACTTCGACATGTAGTCGAAGTAGAAGGTCGAATCGAGACTGCGGCCGATGGCCCAGTACCAGGCGTCGCTCAGGATCGTGCCGCTCCGCTGCGAGAAGCCGAACTCCGGGAAGAGGAGTCCCGAGGCGCGATCGGTCTTGATCGGCCAGACCAGGTAGGGGGAATAGAACACCGGCACCGCCCCGAGCTTGAACTGGATGTGGTGCAGGTAGGCATATTCCCCCAGCTCGAGCACGCCGCGCCCGAGCTTGAAGGACCAGTAGGGCGTCGGCTGGGTGCACGCGGTGAAGTTGGCGTCGTACAGGACCATCTGGTCCTTGGACGTCTGCTCGATCCGCGCCGCCTCGAACATGATGCTCGGCTCGGCGTAGCCGCGCGCGTTGAAGAACTGTCCGGTCGACGATTCCAGGTTGTAGTCAATGCTGTCGGCGGTGATCCGGGCGCGCGCCTGGTCGAGGACGACGTTGCCCTCGGCGTGCGCCTCGTGAGTCGACGGAGTGTAGCGCACCAGATCGGCCTGGAGCCTCAGGTCGCCGCACTTGATGTCGACGTAGTCCTTGAGGATCAGCTCGTCACGGTCGAGCACCGAGCCCGGTCCGGCGGCGATCTCGAGGGCGCAGCCGCCCGGTCCCTTGCCGAAGGACTGGCGCTGCGGGGCGCCGCCGGGCGGCTCCGGCCGCTGCTCCTTCGGCGCGGCATCGAGTCCGGCCGCCGCGAAGGCGGCCGCGCCGAGAACGAACAGGAGCGCGGCTCCGGCGGCGAGGGGCCTGGGCATCAGGAGACGGTGACCCCGGAATAGGCGACGACCGAGGTCATGTCGCCGTTCGTCTGGCCGGAGTGACCGTAGGCGACCAGGGTCGCCGTTCCGGCGCCGAGCCGGCGCGCCGCCTCGAGCCCGGCGACCGCCGGGGCCACCCCGCACATGGTGATCCGGCCGTCACGCACGACCCGCCAGAGGCCTTCCGGATCGATCGCGAGAATGCGTTCGAGCGCCGGACGGTCGCGCCGTTCCACCTCGTCCGCCGGCTCGTAGTGCGTCATGTCGCTGCTGAGGACGAGGGTGACCGGATCCGCGCAAGCGCCGATCACGCGGGCGAGTCCGCGGCCGAGCTCGAGGAGCGCGTCGAGGCGGTGCGTCCCCACGCAGATCGGCACGAAACGACCCGCGGGAGCCAGGTGCTGCAGGAACGGGATCTGCACCTCGATGGAGTGCTCGCGACGGTGCGCCGCCACGTCGACGCGCGCGCGGCCGACCTCCGCCAGGACCGAGGCGGCCAGAGGCTGGTCGATCGGCGCATCGCCGAGCGGCGTGCGCCACGCCCCTTCGGACTGCACGGCGATCGGCTCCCCCTCCCCCGTGTGGTTCGGTCCCAGCACGATGAATCGTTCCGGAAGCGGCCCGGACAGGTATGTCCGGGCGGCGATGCGGCCGGAATAGACGTAGCCGGCATGGGGCACGAGGAGTGCGCGCGGCGGCGGGCCATCCGGCACCCGGCCTCCTGCGGTGAGCGCTTCGAGCTCGCTTCGAAGCGCACCTTCGCCGGCCGGATAGAAGGAACCGGCCACCGCCGGCCTGCGAATCATCGCCGTCCCCACCCGTCGTGCACGCGGCCCGGGGGCGTCCCGAGGCCGCGCGATGCTACCAGACGATCGTTCCAAAGTAAAGAAACACAATCACTTGCGTTGATGCGCCGGGTCGACGGCGTGCTACAATTCCCGGCTCCATGCGCATCGCAATGGCCCAGATCGCGCCGCCCCTGGGCGACCCGGCGGCAAGCCTCAAGATCCACCTCGCCGCCGCCCGCAAGGCGATCCGGGCGGGAGCGCGCCTCGTCGTGTTTCCCGAGCTCAGCCTGACGGGCTACCGCCTCCAGGACCTGGTGCCGGAGGTGGCGCGGCCGATCGATTCGAAGGGGCTGCTCGCGCCCCTCTTCGCCCTGAGCCGGCGCATCCCCATCGCGTTCGGCCTGGTGGAGGAATCGGAAGGACATCGCTACTACAACAGCGCGGTCTTCCTGGAAGGGGGCCGTGTCCGGCACGTGCACCGCAAGGTCTATCTGCCGACCTACGGCATGTTCGAGGAGGGGCGCTACTTCTCGGCGGGCGATTCGTTCACCGCCTTCCGCACCCGGCTCGGCCGCATCGGCCTGCTCGTGTGCGAGGACCTCTGGCACCCGGCGAGCGCGCTGCTCCTGGCGCAGGATGGCGCCGACTACGTCCTCGTGCTCGCCAACAGCCCCGTGCAGTCGGGGGAAGGCGCCGGCGGACCGCGCAACCACGAGACCTGGCGCGATCTCATCCGGGTCACGGCGCAGCTGCAGACGGTGTTCGTCGTGCTCGTCAACCGCGGCGGCTGCGAGGACGGCATCTCCTTCTCGGGAGCGTCGGCGGCGGTCGATCCGCTCGGCCGCGTCATCGCGGAGGGACGGATGCTCGGCGACGACCTGGTCGTCTGCGACCTCGATCGGGCCGCGCTGCGGCGCGCGCGGACCTTCTATCCGCTGCTGCGCGACGAGCGGCTCCCGGTGCTGCAGCGCGAGATCGGCAGGCTGCTCGCGGCGCCGGAGGCGGGGCGCGGGCCGGGGGGTTCGTGAAGATTCACCTGGCCTACAAGTGCCACGACCTCGGGCGGATGGAGTTCTATTCGCGCTTCACGCCGCTCGGGCTGGGAACGATCACGGCGCTCCTGCGCCGCGAAGGCTTCGACGCCACCCTCGTCAACCTGAGCGCCTGGTCGTGGCCGAAGGTGAAGCGCTTCTTCGAAACCGAGCGGCCCGACATCGTCGGCGTGTCGGCCTTCACCTTCAACCGCCACGAGGCGATGCGTGTCGCCGCCCTGGCGCGCGCCGCCAACCCGCGGTGCCTCGTGGTGGCGGGAGGACCGCACGCCACCCACCTGCCGCATCACCTGCTCGACCGTTATCCGCAGATCGATCTCGTCGCCCGCGGCGAGGGCGAGGAGACGATGCTCGAGATCGTCCGCGCGGCCGCCTCCGGGACGCTTCAGCGACCGGACCGCGGCGCAGGCGCCATGCTCGGCGCCGACCTCGCGGGAGCGGGGGCGGAGGGACCGCAGCCCATCGCCGGGCTCTCCTATCGCACGACCCAAGGCATCCGGGACACGCCCGAGCGGCCGGTGATCCGCGAGCTCGATCGGCTGCCGCATCCCGGCGCCGACCCGCACATCGTCGGCGTGGACGCGGAATCGCAGTTCGAGTTCGTCATCACCTCGCGCGGCTGCCCGGCCGCCTGCACCTTCTGCTCGTCGCCGGAATTCTGGGGGCGCGGCCTGCGGTTCCGCTCCGCCGCGCACATGATCGAGGAGGTGCGGATCCTGCGCGAACGGCACGGGGTCGTGTACCTGTCGATCCGCGACGACACCTTCACCGCGCATCGCCAGCGGGTGCTCGACTTCTGCCGCGGGCTCGAGGAGTCGGGGATCGACCTGCTCTGGGACTGCCAGTCGCGTGTCAACATCGTGGACGAGGAGCGCCTCGTCGCCATGCGGCGCGCCGGCTGCACGCACATCCAGTACGGCGTCGAATCGGGATCGCCGCGCATGATCGAGCGGCTGAACAAGGGGATCACCGTCGAGGAGATCCGCCGCGCCGCGGCGCTGACCCGCCGGGCCGGGCTCGGGCTGTCGATCTACCTCATCACCGGCATCGATGGCGAGACCGACGAGGACCTCGCGTCCACCGTGCGGCTCATCGAGGAGATCCGGCCGCACGACGGCCTGGTCTCGCCGCTCACGGTCTATCCGGGCACGGGGCTCGCCGACGAGGCGCGGCGCCGCCACGGCCTGACCGACGACTTCTGGATCCGAAGCACCGACGAGGCGTACTTCGTGCGCGACGACCCGTGGACCCGGCGCGCGGTGCGCACCCTCCGATCGACGCTGCGGCGCGTCGGCCGGGAGGCGGCGTATGGTCCGGAGGATTTCGACGCCCAGCGCCGTCTCGTGGGCGACTGCGCCACGCTGTGGCTGGCCCGGGGCGAATCCGCCGAGCGACGCGGCCGGCTGCTGCAGGCGCGCGACGAGTACGCGGCCCTCCTCTCGGCGCATCCGCGCAGCCTCTGGGCCCGGATGCGCCTGGGCCACATCGCGACGCGGCGGCGACGCTTCGCCGAGGCGGTGGAGCATTACGAGGCCGCCCTGGCCGTCGTCCCGGCCTTCCGGCACGCGGCCCGGCTGCTGGGCGCCGCGCGGCGTGACGCGAAACGGGCCGGTCAGGCCGGCGCGGCGGCGCCGGTCTCGGCCTCGACCCGGTTGACCAGGCGGCCGATGCCCTCGATCGACACGATCACCTCGTCCCCCGGCGCGAGCGGCCCGACCCCTTCCGGGGTGCCGGTCGCGACCACGTCCCCCGGCTCGAGGGTCATCACCCGGGAGATGTAGGACAAGAGCACCCCGACGTCGAAGATCATCTGCTCCGTCGCGGCCGATTGGCGCCGCGTCCCGTTGACGAAGGTTTCGATGCACAGGCGCGCGGGATCGAGCCCGGGCACCACCACGGGCCCGAGCGGACAGAAGGTGTCGAATCCCTTGGCGCGCGTGAACTGCACGTCCTTCTTCTGCAGATCCCGGGCCGTCACGTCGTTGAGGCAGGCGTAGCCGAGGACAGAGGCCAGGGCACGCGCCGGATCGACCCGGCGCAGCGGCATCCCGATGACTGCCGCCAACTCCCCTTCGTGGTCGACCCGCGCACTCTCGGGAGGGAGCCGGATGACGCCCCGGTGCGGCAGGAGCGCCGTCGAGGGCTTGAGGAAGAGCAGCGGCTCCTCGGGCACGTCGTGCCCGAGCTCTCTGGCGTGCGCCCGGTAATTGCGCCCGACGCAGACGATCTTGCGCGCGTCGACCGGGACGTCCCAGACCACACCGTCGAACGAACGGACCGGACCGCGCGGCGTGAGGCCCGTGAACGGATCACCGTCCGTTTCGCGCCAGCCGTCTTTCTCGATGACGACGTGGAAGGGGCGCCCGTCCGGATTCCGGAGGCGGGCGAACGGCAGGGCCGCGGGCATGGCGAACGGGCTACTTCGCCCGCTCGAGGTACTTCCCTTCGGTGGTGTCCACCCGGACCCTCTCGCCGATCTCGATGAACTGCGGCACCTGCACCTGGAGGCCGGTCTCGAGGGTGGCCGGCTTGCCGCTGTTGCTCGCGGTCACGCCCTTCATCCCCGGAGGCGTCTCGACCACCAGCAGATCGACCGTGGTCGGGAGATCGATGCCCACCGGACGCTGCTCGTAGAACTCCACCATGACCTTGGTGTTCGGCGTGATGTAGTTGACCGCGGGGCCGAGATCGTCGCGCTGGATGGCCACCTGGTCGAAGGTCTCGGTGTTCATGAAATGGAACTCGTCGCCGGAGGCGTACAGGAACTCCATTTCATGCTCCTCGAGGTCCGCCTTCTCGACCCGGTCCTCCGAACGGAAGCGGTGTTCGAAGCTGTTGCCGGTCTTGAGATTGCGCAGCTTGGCCTGGACCATGCCGCGCCAGTTGCCGGGAGTCAGGTGGTAGACGCTGACGACGCGGCAGAGGTTGCCCTCGTGGAGGACCGCGTTCCCGGCGCGCAATTGTGTCGCTTGGATGTGCACTTCCCCTCCGGTTTCTGGTCGAAGGCGGCAGTATAACCGCATTCGGAACCGCCTCGACCGCCCGTTGGGCTGCCCGCACCGGTTTGCGCTGGTTGCAATTCGGACTGGGGGTCTCTAGGCTTCGGGGCCATGCCGCGGGTCCGGAGTCCTGATACGAGCCTCCCGGAAGAGCTGCGCATCGATGCGGAAGGGACGATCGACATCCTCGTCGAGGTGATCCGGGACGAGGTGCGCCGGGCGGGGTTCCGTCTCGCCGTGCTGGGCTTGTCGGGCGGGATCGATTCGGCGGTGAGCGCGGCACTGGCGGCCCGCGCGCTGGGGGCGAAAAACGTCCTGAGCGTGCTCCTCCCCTACCGCTCGTCCGATCCCCAAAGCGCGCGCGACGCGGCCGTCGTGGCGCGGCGGCTCGGGACGCCGACGGAGACCATCCCCATCACGCCGATGATCGATGCGTACTTCCGGCGCGACCGGCAGGCCACCCGGCTGCGGCGCGGCAACAAGATGGCGCGCGAGCGGATGGCGGTGCTCTACGACGTGTCGCTGCGCGACCGGCGGCTGGTGATCGGCACCAGCAACAAGACGGAGATCCTGATCGGTTACGGCACCCTCTTCGGGGATCTCGCCTCCGGGGTGAACCCGCTCGGGGATCTCTACAAGACGCAGGTGCGGCAGGTGGCGCTGGCGCTGGGGCTGCCGGAGGAGCTCGTCTGGAAGACGGCGTCGGCCGACCTGTGGCAGGGGCAGTCGGACGAATCCGACATCGGCTACCGGTACCGCGACATCGACGCGGTCCTCCTGCGCCTGGTGGAGCGGCGCGATCGACCCGAGGACGTCGTGAAGGCGGGGTTCCCGAAGCGCATGGTGGCCGACCTGCACCGCCGCATGTCGCGGTCGCAGTTCAAGCGGCGTCCACCGATCATCGCCAAGCTGACGCGGCGCGCCGTCAACATCGACTTCCGTTACCCGCGCGACTGGGGATCGTGAGCCGGCGCGACGCGCCCGGTCCGGGTCCGGCCGCGGCGACCGGCGGATCGCGCGGCATCCTGCACGTCGTGGGGACGCCCCTCGGCCATCTCGAGGATCTCTCGCCGCGCGCGGTCGCGACCCTGCGAGCCTGCGCCCTGATCGCCTGCGAGGACACGCGCGTGACGCGCATCCTGCTCGACCGGCACGGCATCGACGTGCCGGTCGTCTCGTGCCACCGCTTCAACGAGCAGTCCCGCAGCGAGCGGATCCTGAGGACGCTCGCCGAAGGGCTCGACGTGGCCCTCACGACGGATGCCGGCACGCCGGGGATTTCCGACCCGGGGGCCGCGGTCGTGCGCGCGGCGCGGAGCGCCGGGTTCGCCGTGTCGCCCGTCCCCGGCCCCTCGGCGGTCGTGGCGCTCTGGTCGGTGAGCGGGCTCGAGGGTCCGTTCACCTTCATCGGCTTCCTGCCGCAGCGCGGCGGCGAGAGACGGCGCGCGCTGGAGGCGCTCGCCACCGAGCCGCGGCCGCTGGTCTTCTATGAGTCGCCGCACCGGATCCTGGCCATGCTGGAGGACGCGGAAGCGACACTCGGCGACCGGCCCGCGCTCCTCGGACGCGAACTGACGAAGCTCCACGAGGAGGTCCTGGCCGGACGCCTGTCGGAGATCCGCGCGCGATTGGCGCGCGGCCAGGTCCGCGGCGAGATCAGCCTGATCGTCGCCCCGGCGACGGCCGGAAGCTCCAAAACCGCCGACGCCGGCGGTGAAGCCGACGCCGAAACGCGGCTCGAGGCGGCGGCCGGAGAGGTGCTGCGCCTCGTCGAGAACGGGATCGACAAGGGGACGGCGCTGAAGCGCGTGGCGCGCGATCGCGGCGTGCCGCGGCGCGCCCTCTACGACCGCCTGGTCCGGATGAAGCGCCGCGACGACGACTGACCGGAAAGGTCGGCCGGGACGACCGGGGGTCAGGCCGGGAGCGGCTCGTCCTCGGGAGCGACCGTCTCGCCGCCCGGCGGCTCGTACTCGTAGCGCAGGCAGCACTTGAGGCGGCCGCACATCCCCGAGAGCTTGCTCGGGTTGAGGCTCAGCTTCTGCGCCTTGGCCATCTTGATCGAGATCGGCGCGAAGCCCTTCAGGAAGGTGGAGCAGCAGAGGGTCCGGCCGCAGGGCCCGTACCCCCCGAGCGCCCCGGCCTCGTCGCGCACGCCGACCTGGCGCATCTCGATGCGGGTGCGGAAGTGAGCCGCCAGGTCGCGCACGAGATCCCGGAAGTCCACCCGGCCGTCGGCGGTGAACAGGAAGACCAGCTTCTTGGTCTCGGGCACCTGCTCGACGCGCACCAGGCGCATGCCGAGGCTGCGCTCGCGCACGCGCTCGCGGCACCAGGCGAGGGCCGAGGTCTCCAGCGCGCGCTGCGCCAGGGACTCGCGCAGGTCGTCCTCGCTGGCGCGGCGCAGGACCGACTTCATGCACGAGATGGAGCAGCCGCGCCGCGAGCGCGTCGTGGCCTGGGAGACCTCCCCCACCTCCCAGCCGCGATCGCTCTCGACGACGACGCGCTCGCCGAGGTCGAGGTCGAGCCCGCGCGCGTTGAACTGCACGACGCGCACCCGATCGCTGAGCCGCACGCCGACGACGGCGACGGTCCCGTCCGGGCTCTTGTCGGCGTCGTCACAGCCGCACCCGGCCGCGGTGGAAGCCGGCGGCGGGGCGGACGACGCGGCCGGATTGTCCGTCGTCGGGGGCGTTTCCATGGCTGGGTGATCTCCTGCTCATGAGCCGGGCGAGTGCGCGCGCCCGGAAAGCGCGGAGGCCTATGCTATGCTCGCGCTCCGAAACGCGTCAACCCGCGACGTGCGCATGCCTCCCGAAAAAAAAGAAGAGCCGGGGCAGAAGAATCTCGTCTCCAACCGCCGCGCCTTCCACGATTTCCACATCGGCGAGCGGCACGAGGCGGGCATCGCCCTGCTCGGCACCGAGGTGAAGGCGCTGCGCGCCGGCCAGGCGAGCCTGCAGGACGCCTTCGCCCGCATCGATCGCGGGGAGATCTTCCTGCACCATCTCCACATCCCTCCCTACTCGCATCGCGGCTACGCCGAGCACGATCCGCTGCGCACCCGCAAGCTCCTGATGCACCGCGACGAGATCTTCAAGCTCGCCAGCCGCGCGCAGTCGGGCGGGACGACCCTGGTTCCGCTGCGTCTCTATCTCAAGGGAGGGCGGGTGAAGGTGGAGATCGCCGTCGCGCGCGGCAAGAAGGACTGGGACAAGCGCGAGTCGGAGCGCGAGCGCGAGCAGAAGCAGGAGGCGCGCGACGCGCGCGGCCGGGCCTCGCGCGGCATCGACCGCCGCGGCTCCTGATCGCCTCTCGACGCCGGCGACGCCTCCGGCTCAGCGGTTCCCGCCGACGCGCCCGGTTTCGGGGCTGCTGGCGGTGGCGTAGGGCTTCTTCTCGATCCGCCCGGCTTCGTAAGCGAGCCGGCCCGCCTCGACGGCCAGGCGCATCGCCCTGGCCATCGCGACAGGGTCGCGCGCGCCGGCGATGCCGGTGTTCATCAGGACGCCGTCCGCCCCCAGCTCCAGGGCGATGGCGGCGTCCGAGGCGGTGCCGACGCCCGCGTCCACGATCACCGGGATCTCCGGAATCGCTTCGATGAGAAGCCGAAGATTCAGGGCGTTCTGGATGCCGAGCCCCGAGCCGATGGGCGCGCCGAGCGGCATCACGGCGGCGGCGCCGGCGTCGCGCAGGCGCTTCGCCACCACCAGGTCGTCGTTGGTGTACGGCAGGACGACGAACCCGTCCTTCACGAGCGTCCGGGTCGCCTGAAGCAGCCCTTCGTTGTCGGGGAGCAGCGTCTTCTCGTCGCCGATCACCTCGACCTTGACGAGCTCCGAGAGCCCCGCCTCGCGCCCCAGGCGCGCCACGCGCACGGCCTCGTCCGCCGTGTAGCAGCCGGCGGTGTTCGGCAGGACGGCGAGCCCGAGGTCGGCGAGGACGTCGAGGATGGACGGCTCGCCGCGCTTGCCGAGATCGACGCGCCGCACCGCGACCGTCACCATGGTCGCGCCGGACGCCTCGATGGCCTGGCGCGCCACCTCAAGGCTCGGGTACTTGCCGGTCCCGACGATGAGCCGCGATCCGAGCTCCCGTCCGCCGAACGTCAAGGATCCTTTGCGCGCCACGACCTCATCCTCCTCCGACCAGGGTCACGACTTCGATCACGTCGCCTTCCGCGAGCACGACACCGGCGTACTGCCCGCGCGGCACGATTTCACCATTGCGCTCGACGGCGATGCGCGCCGCCGGCAGGCCCAGCCGCCCGATGAGAGCCTCGAGGGTCGCCCCTTCCGGCGCCTCGGCCACCGAACCGTTCAGGCGCAGCTGCACGGCGGCTCAGGTCGCGCTGGCGCGCGACGGGATCCGATCCACCGCCTGCTTGGTCTCGGCCACGTCCTTGCCCGCCTGCGCCTGGATCAGGAGCGCGGCCGTGCCGCGACCGATCTCCGGAATGGCGACGGTGATCGCCGTGATGCCGTCGTCGCCGGTCTTCCCCTGGCCGATCTGCCGCGCCTTGCCGGCGCTCGACAGCAGCCGCACCCGCACGTCGGCCGAGTTCACGCCCTGCGTGCTGCGGGCCCGGGCGACCTGCACCACCAGGCGCACCGTCGAGCCCTCGGGGAGCACCGGCGGCTCCTTCACCGAGACGACGAGCGGATCCTCCCCCAGCTCCGAGCGGAGGAACTCGAGCACCACCTCGTCGAAGGAGCGCGAGGTGATGATCCCCTCGCCGAAGGGGCGCGGCTTGCGCACCTCGAACTTGCCGGCGCGCACGTCGAGCAGCACCTGGTTGTGCTGCGTCTCGATGCGGTTGCCGATCTCCGCCTCGGGGAAGCCCTTCGCCTTCAGGTCGGTGTACGAGGAACGCAGGGCCGCGAGGATCTCCCCGCCGCGGTACACCAGGGTCTCGATGATGGGATTGTCGACCCCTTTGTCCTCGGTCTGGACGTGGTAGACGCGGCCGTCGTGCTCGACGTCGGTGTTGAAGCCGGTGACCATCGGGCGCATCTTAGGACGCGCTCCGGGGGGCGTCAACTTCGGATAGCATGCGCCCCATGCCCCCGACATCACAGGCCGCGCCGCCTCCCGAAGGATCCGCCGTCGTCCTGTGCGAGGGATCGTTCGGAGACACCTCCGGCAAGACCGCCCACGGCCTGGTGCGGACCACGCGGCGCTACCGCGTCCGGGCGGTGATCGATTCGCTGCTCGCCGGGAAGGACGCGGGGACGGTCCTCGACGGCCGCGCCAACGGCATTCCGATCGTGCGCGACCTCGACGAAGCCATGCGCGTCGCCGGTCGCCCCGATTTCGTCGTCGTCGGCGTGGCGACGCACGGCGGCGTCCTGCCGCCCGAATGCCGTCCGGCGATCCGCCAGGCGCTCGAGCGGGGCCTCCACGTGGATTCGGGGCTGCACCAGTTCATCGGCGACGACGAGGAGTTCGCGGCGCTCGCGAAGAAGAGCGGCGCGCGCATCCGCGACGTCCGCAGAACGCCGCCGCGAAGCGCCATGCATGCCTTCACGGGGGAGGTCCTGCGCGCGCCCTCGCTGCGGGTGGCGGTCCTCGGCACCGACAGCGGCGTCGGCAAGCGGACGACCTCGCAGCTCCTGGTGGCGGGGCTCGAGGAGCGGGGCGTGCGCGCCGCCCTCGTCGGCACCGGCCAGACCGCCTGGATGCAGGGCGCCCCTTACGGTCTCATCCTCGACAGTCTCGTGAACGACTTCGTCTCGGGAGAGATCGAGCACCAGGTCCTGCGGGCGACGCACGACGGGAACCAGGTGGTCATCGTCGAAGGGCAGGGCTGCCTCACCCATCCGGCCTATCCGGGCGGATTCGAGATCCTCGCCGGGGCGCAGCCGCAGGCGGTCGTCCTGCAGCACGCGCCCGCCCGCGCCCACCACGACGGCTGGCCCGGTTTCCCCATCTCCGGACCGGAGCGTGAGCGCACGCTCATCGAGATGCTGGGACCCGCGAAGGTCGTGGCCGTGACGCTGAACCACGAGCAACTGACGCCCGACCAGGTGCGCCAGAGCGCCCGGGAGATCGAGGCGCGCCTCGGCCTCCCCTGCTGCGATCCGCTGGTGGACGGCGTCGGCCGCATCCTCGAGGCGCTCGAGCCCCTGCGGCGGTCATGAGCCGCATCGTCGCCGCCGAGGCGGTGCCCATCACCTTCCGGCTGGTCGAGGGCTACCGCATCGCCGGCCGTCACTTCAAAAGCGCCGACAATGTGTTGCTGAAGCTGGTGGCCTCGGACGGCCGCACCGGCTACGGCTGCGGCGCCCCGATGGAGGAGGTCACCGGCGAGCACCCGCGCGAGACCCTGCGGGCGCTGAACGAGGCGCTCCTTCCGCTGGCGAAGGAGTGGAACGGCGACGATACCCGGGACCTCGTGGCGCGCGCCACGACCGCCGCCCCGCGGGCGCCCGCCGCCCGCGCGGCGCTCGACATGGCGCTGTGCGACATCGACGCGCGCCGGGCGGGGGTGCCGCTCGCCCGGCTCCTCGGATCCGATCGCACCCGCATCGCCACCAGCTTCACGTTCGGCATCGAGGACGACATGACCTCCACGGTCGAGCGGGCGCGGCGGCGCGTCGCCGAAGGGTTCCACGTCCTCAAGATCAAGGTAGGGGAAGACTGGAAGCACGACCTGGAGCTGATTCGCGCGCTGCGCGCGGCCCTCGGCCCCGGCGTCGTCCTGCGCGCCGACGGGAACGAAGGCTACGACGAGGCCTCGGCCGCGGCCTTCCTGCGCGGCGCCATGGAGGCGGGCCTGGAGCTCCTGGAGCAGCCGGTTCCGAAGGAGGACCTCGGCGCCATGGCGCGCCTCGCGACTCTGACGCGCGTGCCGATCATGGCGGACGAGTCGGTGCAGAGCGAGGCCGACGCCGAGCGGCTCATCGAAGCGCGGGCGGCGAATCTCTTCAACATCAAGCTGATGAAATCAGGCGGGGTGCTGCCGGGTCTCGCCATCGCGCGGCGCGCCGCCGCGGCCGGCATCGGCATCATGGTCGGGTGCAACGACGAGTCGCGCATCTCCATCGCGGCCGGGCTGCACCTGGCGCTCGCGGCGGCCGCGGATTCGCGCGCCGACCTCGACGGGCACCTGGATCTTCAGGACGACGTGGCGACGGGCGGGTTCCGCCTGCGCGATGGCACGCTCGAGATCACCGGCGAGCCGGGGCTCGGGGTCGAAGCCGACTTCTGAGTCCGGCGCGGCCGGCCGCGCATCCCCTCGGGCCCGAGCCCGTACAGCCGCACCTTCCGCTGCAGCGTCCGGAGCCCGATCCCCAGCGCGCGCGCCGCGCGGGTGCGGTTGCCGCCGTGCCGCGACAGCGCCCGGCGGATCGCCTCCCGCTCCATCCCCCCGAGGCTCAGCTCAGCCGGGAGATCGACGTCGTCGTCCCCGGCCGGACCGCCGCGGAACCCTTCGGGGAGATCCTCCGCCTCGATGACGAGCCCCGGGCGGATGATGGCGGCGCTCTCGAGCACGTTCTTCAGCTCGCGCACGTTCCCCGGCCACGTGTGCCGCAGGAGCACGCGCACCGCGCTGTCCCCCAGGTGTTTCCCCGGCAGGCCGTTGTCGCGGCAGATCTGCTCGAGAAGCGAGCGGGCCAGCTCGGGGATGTCCTCCCGCCGCCCGCGCAGGGCCGGCACCCGGATGGTGATGACGTTGAGCCGGAAGTAGAGATCCTCGCGGAAGCGATGCCGGGCGGTCAGCTCGCGCAGATCGCGGTTGCTCGCCGCCAGCACACGCACGTCCACCCGCACGGCGCGCGAGCCGCCGACGCGCATGAATTCCCGCTCCTCCAGCACGCGCAGGAGTTTCGCCTGCGTGCCGAGGTCCATCTCGCCGATCTCGTCAAGCAGCAGCGTGCCGCCGTGCGCCAGCTCGAACTTTCCGCGCTGGCGCTCGTGCGCCCCCGTGAAGGCTCCCTTCTCGTGGCCGAACAGCTCGCTCTCGATGAGCGTCCCGGGAATCGCCGAGCAGTTGAGCGCGATGAACGGCCCGGAGCGCCGCGGCGAGTTGTAGTGGATGGCCTTGGCGACCAGCTCCTTGCCGACGCCGCTCTCCCCGAGGATGAGGACGGTGCTGCGGGCCGGCGCGACCTGGACGATCTGGCCGCGGACGCGCTGCATCCCCGGGGAGCGGCTGACGACCCTCCCGACGAGGTAGCGCTGCGACAGCTCGTCCTGCAGATGGCGGGCGCGCAGGTCGTGATCCTGCCAGCGGAGCAGCCGGCCGACGCGGGCCTCGACTTCGGCTGGGGCGACCGGCTTGAGCAGGTAATCGGCCGCCCCGCGGGCGAGGGCGGCGTGCGCCGCCTCGACCTCGTCCGGGCGGGCCAGCATCAGGATCGAGGGAATCCGGCCCCCCTCGATCAGCCGGCGCAGCGCCTCGGCGGTCCCCTGCGGCCCGAGATCGCAGCCGATGAGGGCGAGATCGAATTCCTCCCGGCGGGTCTCCCGCGATGCCCGGCCGGCATCGGCCACAGTCACGACCAGGGCCCCCATCTTCCTGAAGACCCCCGCCGTGGCGGCGCTCTCCGCCTCCCGTTCGACGAGAAGGATGTGTTTGCCTTCGAATGACATCGCGGAGTCTCCAAAGAAGAAGCCCGCGGGGGCGTGACTGTCCTCCCCGACCGCGCAATACTGTCATATTGACGTGTTTTTATCAATGCTTAAATTGCGCCACTTTGGCCGATCGACGCTCGGTGTCACTTAGAGGCCGGCTCAGCAGGACTCGCATCGTGGGACAAAGGTCGCGGAAGCCGCACCCTGCGGGCTGTTCGACACGACCGCCTGAGTCCGAGCGGCGTCTCGATGGGTTGGCAGCATTGTTGCTCCTGGGGATGTCCAACCTGGGGAGGGTCGGGAAGACATGGCCAAGACCAAGACGGCGAAAGCGGCTCGGAAACCCAAGAAGAATCCGTACGGGATGATCGATTTCAGCTTCGGGGACACCAAGTACCAGATCGACATGAACCGCCGGAAGGTCTACTACCGCTTCATCGAGGTGGAGACCTCCAAGACGTCGCTGATCATGGGCGCCTACAACGTGGCGCTCGCCCAGGCGAAGTAAAGCAGCACCGAGAAGCCTTCACACCGCGTCACCCGGAGCCCGGGGGGCGTGGACGTTCCTACAGCTCAAGCACCAGCCAGACCCGAGCCGCTTCCGTCTTCATGAAGCGGCTCTCTTTTTTGGGGAAGATACGGCGGGCGCGGCGCCCGTGGTCTACCCGAGGACGGAGAGGTCGGGTTGCGGCAGCGGCGGCCCGGGGCGCGCGAACAGGTAGCCCTGGGCGAAGCGCACGCCGATTCTCTGCAGGCAGCGCAGCTCCTCCACCGTCTCGACGCCCTCGGCGATGAGGGTCGTGCCGCTGGACGAAGAGAAGCGGGCGATGGTCGCGGTCAGGTCCTGCTTGATCGGGTGCAGGTGGATGTCGCGGATCAGGGCCATGTCGATCTTGATGAAGTTCGGGCGCAGCTCGGCCACCGACTTGAGCCCGGAGTAGCCCGACCCGACGTCGTCCACGGCCAGCCGGAAGCCGTGGAACTGGAAGTAGTTCAGCATCTGCCGGAAGGCTTCGTATTCCTGCACCGCCGAGTGCTCGGTGATCTCCAGCACCACCTGGGAGGGCTTGAGGTCGGCCTCCCCGAGCAGGGTGAAGATCTCCTCCGAGCGCAGCGCCGGGTCGTAGATCGAATCGGGCTCCATGTTGAGGAACAGGAGCTGGTCGGCGCGGAAGCTCTTGAGCCCGCGGATGGCCCGCTCGCGGCAGAGGCGCTCGAGCTTCCAGACCGAGTCGTTCTCGTAGGCGGCCTTGAAGAGCTGGTCCGGTCCGGCGAACGCTCCCGTCGTGAGCCGGGTGAGAGCCTCGAAGCCGATCGCCCGGCGCTCGACCATGTCCACGACCGGCTGGTAGACCGCGTGCACGGCGCCGGTCCGCAACACCTCCTTGAACTGCATCGCGACCTTGCGCTGCTCCCGGTTGCGCTCCTGGATCGAGTCCGCGAACGCCTCCTCGAGCGCGGCGTAGACGCGCCGCTCGAAGCGCAGCGCCTGGTCGTTGCTGAGGACGGCGCAGCCGACGTAGACGCCGAAGCGCTCCTGCACGTTCGGGTTCAGCCGTTCCTTCACGAAACGGGCGAGGCTCAGGGCGACGCGGCGGCGCACCTTGTCGATGTTGGGATAGGAGATCTGGTCGCTGCCGCGCGGCGGCGCCAGCAGCACCACGAAGGCGTTGCCGCTGATCATCACCTCGGCGAGCTGGTCCTCGCGGCGCAGCGTCTCCTGCTTCACCTGCACCAGGAACGACGCGATGTCGCGCACCAGCGACTCGTACCCCTGGCGACCGAGCGTCTGCTCCACTTTCTCGTTCTGCAGGATGCTGATCGACAGGAGGCCCAGCTCCTTCGACTCCTTCAGCATGTTGCGGATGCGGCCGAGCAGGAGCGGAACGGTCGGCAGGTCGGTGACCCGGTCGTACAGCAGGTCGGTGAGCGCGCCGGCGTCCTGGGACTCCCCGCGCGCGCGGAGCTCCTCCAGGAACTTCTGCTTGCGTGACGACGAGGCGGCGGCCATGGCTCCGGTCCCCCTACCCGCTCTGCGGGTGGTAGACGACGTCGTCCGCGTCGTCGGAGAAGTACTTCGGTTCGCTCGCCATGACCCGGTTCCGCCCCGCCTTCTTGGCCCGGTAGAGCGCGGCGTCGGCGGCGGCGATGAGGTCGGCGCTGGTCAGCCCGTCGTCCGGGAAGGTGGCGACGCCGCCCGACAGCGAGACGCACTTCAGCGGCTGCGATTCGCGCGCGGCGAACGGGTGCGCGGCGAGCTTCTCGCGGATGCGCTCGGCCGCCTGCATCGCCCCCTTCTTCGGCGCGTGCGCCAGCAGCACGATGAACTCCTCGCCGCCGAAGCGCGCCGCGACGTCGTCCGGGCGCACCGTGTCGCGCAGGATCTCGCCGGTGGACTTCAGCACCTCGTCCCCCGCCTGGTGCCCCTGCGTGTCGTTGTAGTGCTTGAAGTGATCGAGGTCGAAGATGAAGAGCGAGAAGGGATGGTGCCCCTTGCTCGCCTCGAGCAGGACGTTCGACAGGCGCTCCATGAAGAAGCGCTTGTTGAAGAGCTTGGTCAGCCCGTCGATGTTGGCCATCTCCTGCGTCTTGTTGAACAGGTCGTGGTTGTACAGGGCGATGCTGCCGAGGTCGGCGATGAGACTCAGGATCGACTTCTCGTGCTTGTAGTGCCGCTTGAGGCCGCCGGCGCTGATGACGCCGCGCACCTTTCCCTCGTGGATCATCGGGGCGCACAGCTCGACGTTGAACTGGAAGTGCCCCGGCGCGTCGATGTTGGCCCCGGTCAGTCGCTTCTCGCGGATGAAGTCGTCCACGTCCATCGCCAGGCCGTTCTGCGCCACGAGGCCCAGGCGTCCCTCGCCGAACTCGATCTGGAACTGCTTGGCGAAGTCGGCCGGCAGCCCCATCTGGCGCACCAGCGCCAGCTTGTTGATGCGCTCCTCGAGCAGGAAGATGAGGATCTGCGACGGCGCGAAGAGCTGCTCGATGATGCGCATCACCTGCATGGGGATCTCGCGCCGGTCGATGCGCGAGTTCATCCGCCGGGTGAACTCGGGCAAAAGCTGCATGAAGTTGCTGAGCGCGGCGTTGTCGCTCTCGAGGCGGGCAATGGTCTTCTGCAGATCGCGGACCTGGGAGCCGCCCTGCTCGGCCGGCTCAGGACGCGGACGCGCGGCCGGGCGGCCCGGGCCCGCGGCCGCCTGCCGGCGCCACAGGTAGAGGAAGATTCCCGCCACCAGGAGACCGACGGCGGCTCCGCCCCAGGCTGTGTGTTCCTGCAGGTATGCGATCGTCTCGTTCACACGTGTCCCGGCGGCTCGGAGCCCGCGGTCCCGCGTCAATGTGTGGCCCGGAGTGGCTCGATTCAAGGCGGGACAGGCGTTTTCGGCAGGGTCTCCAGGGGTGACAAATCTTGACGGTCCTCCCCTTGCGGACCTTTGGGCTCGCCCGTAGAGTCGCGGCCATGTCGAGACCCGTGGCCGTGGCGCTGGCCGTCGCCCTGGGTTGCGCGGCGCCGGCCTGCAGGAACGACGCGCACCGGGCGCCGGAACCTGAGCGCGGGGTGCATGACGGCCTGGGACGGCTCGTCGTGATCCCGGCGCCGCCGCGGCGCATCGTGACCCTCGCGCCGAACGCCACCGACACCATCGCGGCCCTCGGACTCGGCGACCGCCTGGTCGGGGTGAGCGACTTCTGCCAGCCCCCTCCCGAGGCGAAGGAGGTGCGGCGGGTGGGCGGGCTCCTGACCCCCGACCTCGAGGTGATCCGGGCGCTGAAGCCCGACCTGCTCGTCGGCTCGACGAGCGGCAACGACCCCGGCCTCGCCTCCGAGGCCCAGGCCCTCGGGATTCCCTTGTTCATCCTGAACGCCGAAACGGTCGAGCAGGTCCTCGAGGGAATCGGCGGGCTGGGCGTCGCCCTCGGCGAACAGGCGAAGGCGACGGCGCTCGTGCAGGGCCTGCGCGCGCGGCTCGACGCCGTCGACCGGCGCGTCGCCGGCCGGCCCCGGCCGCGGGTTCTCTACATCGTGTGGGGAGATCCGCTGGTGGTCCCCGGGGCGAAGGCATTTTTGACCGACGCCATCCGGCGGGCCGGCGGCGACTCGGTCACTGACGACGCGCCGGCCGCTCATCCGACCTACAGCATCGAGGCGGCGATCGCGCGCTCCCCCGAGGTCATCCTGACGAGCGAGTACAACCGCGCCGACGCCGAGAAGCTGAGGAAGGATCCGGCCTGGCAATCGGTTCCGGCCGTGGCGTCGGGAAGGGTCTACGTCGTGGGGGACGAGCTCGTCAGGCCGGGACCGGCGATCGTCGGCGGGATCGAGGAAATGGCCCGCCGGCTCCATCCCGAAACAGCCCCATAAAAATCAAGCCGTGCGGGCACGATGCCCGCACGGCCGGGGGATCGAGGAGGGGGCACCCGTCTGCCCCTCCTCCGGAACGCCTTGAATTGTGCCATCAAGACTTCGGAAGAGAAGGCGGCCGTGCGGCAGGTTGGTGCACGAACACCGCGCCCGACCGGCCGGAAACCGCCGACCGGCGCGGGGCGCCGGCGGGCTCATCATCTTTAGAGAGAGACGACGCAGGAGCGGGTCAGGAAATCAGTAGGCGCCGCCGAGGACGATCGTCAGGCCGATGTTCGGCTCCAGATACGTGACGTCGTTGCCGCTGTCGCTGAAGCTGACGCGGCGCAGATCAAAGCGGAACCCGGTGCGCGCGCCGCCGAACAGACGGATGCCGCCGCCGATGTTCCACGAGGAGTGCACCTGGTCACCGATCGCATCGGGGTCGGCGACGAACCCGAAGCTGCTGGTGTTGATGACGCCGATGCCGCCCGCGGCGTACAGCACCACCTTGTCGCGGCGGTGCACGAAGAAGTTGTAGAGGTAGTCCACCTGGCCACCGAGCAGATCGACCGTCACGTCGATGTCCGGGCTGTCGGTCGATCCGCCGAAGAACCCGAACTCGACCATGTGGTGCTTGGTCCAGTGATAACCGAAGCGGAAGCCGATGTCCCAGGTGTCGTCGATGAGCGTGGCGCCATCGACCTTGTCGAACCTCATCTGGCCGAAGTAGGGATTGATCTCCCAGGCCTTCTCGCGATTCTGGGCCCACGCGGGAGCGGCAAGCGTGCACAACGACAGGAACGCCGCCAACGGCACCACTTTCCAGACACGGAACGCCGTCATCATCCCCCCGCGGATTGGTGGCAAAACGAGCGCATACCTTTGCAGAACCCCCCTGCCCTGTCAAGCCCGAGCCGCGCGCGGAACCGGTCGGAATGCGGGGAAGGCGCCGCGTCCGGGCGGCCATTGGCTACAATAGCGGTCATGAGCGCGTCCGCGGTCGAAACCCGCACCCTCCTCAAGCTCCGCGACGGCCGGAGCGAGGCGGCCGCCGAGGACTGGGTGGTGGTCGAAGAGCCCCTGGAGATCCGCGTCGGCGGGGAAACACTCGCCGTGGTCATGCGGACCCCCGGCGACGATCTGGAGCTCGCGGCCGGCTTCGCCCTGACCGAGGGGGTCGTCTCCGAGCCGCGCGGCCTCGGGACCATCCGCCGCTGTCCCGAGGCGAAGGACGGCGGCGAGAACGCCATCGACATCACGCTCGCCCCCGGCTTCACCTTTGACTCCGAGAAGCTGCGGCGCGCGCTGGTCGCGAGCGCCGCGTGCGGCCTGTGCGGGCGCGCCTCGCTCGACGCGCTCGCCGCCCGCGCCCGTCCCAGCGCGTCGGGCCTGCGGATCCCGCACGCGGTCATCCTCGACCTGCCGCGCCGCCTCGCGGAAGCGCAGGGCGTCTTCCGCCGCACCGGGGCCCTGCACGCGGCGGCCCTGTTCGATGCGGCCGGGACGCTCCTCGTCGCGCGCGAGGACGTCGGCCGTCACAATGCCGTGGACAAGGTGATCGGCCGGGCGATCTTCGACGACCTGCCCCTGGGCGACCTGGCGCTCCTCGTCTCCGGCCGCACGTCGTTCGAGATCCTCCAGAAGGCGGCGGTCGCGGGGATCCCGATGGTCGCGGCGGTCTCCGGCCCGACGACGCTGGCGATCGAGACCGCCCGCGCCTTCAACATCACGCTGGTCAACTTCCTGCGCCCGGGGGGCATGAACGTCGCCTCCGCCCCGGAGCGCATCACCGGCCTGTGACGCTGCGCGCGACGGCCCCGAGACCATGACGACGACCCCCGGCGACTACTACCAGCGCGGCTTCGGCCTGAAGCAGGAGGTCTCGCCGCACCTGCACGCCGACTACCACAGCGGCCTGGTCGAGCGGCTCAAGTCGTCCGGCCACCGCCTCGTGGCGGGCGACCTCACCTTCCTGCTGGCGCGCGAGTTCGGCTTCTGCTACGGCGTCGAGCGGGCGGTCGAGTACGCCTACGAGACGCGCCGCCGCTTCCCCGACCGCGCCATCTGGCTGACCGGGGAAATCATCCACAACCCTCACGTCAACCAGCGGCTCCAGGAGATGGGGATCGGCTTCCTGCGCGAAGCCTCGGGCGAAGGGCCGGGGCTCGACGCGGTGAAACGCGAGGACGTGGTGATCCTGCCGGCCTTCGGCGTCACGGTGCAGGAGATGCAGGCGCTACGCGACCGCGGCTGCATCCTGGTCGACACGACCTGCGGCTCGGTGCTCAACGTCTGGAAGAACGTCGACCGCTTCTCGGCCTCGGGGTTCACCGCCATCATCCACGGCAAGTACGCGCATGAGGAGACGCGCGCCACCGCGTCGCGCACCACCCGGCAGCCTGGCGGGCGCTACCTCATCGTGCGCGACCGCAGAGAGTCGGCGCAGGTCTGCGACTACATCCGCAAGGGCGGCGACCGCGAGACGTTCCTGCGCGACTTCGCGCCCGCCTGCTCTCCCGGCTTCGATCCTGACCGCGACCTGGCGCGGGTCGGGCTGGCGAACCAGACGACGATGCTGTCGTCCGAGTCGCTGCAGATCCAGGAGGAGATCCGCCAGGCGCTCACCGATCGTTTCGGCGCGCCGGCGATCGAGGAGCACTTTCGCGCCTTCGACACCATCTGCAGCGCCACGCAGGATCGCCAGGACGCGGTCGTCGAGCTTTTGGGGCAGAAGCCCGACCTGATGGTGGTCAT
>DASYQE010000211.1:0-14605 GCA_036005805.1 Candidatus Polarisedimenticolia bacterium
AGGGCGGCCACGCGCGCCAGCGTCGTGGTGTCGGCCGGCTGCGCGATGTTCCCCACCACCACCTCGTCCACCTCGCGCGGATCGAGATCGACGCGGGCCATCGACTCCGCCAGCGCGGCGCGCTGCAGGTCGTCGGCGGGGACCGCTTCGAGCGCGCCCCAGGCCTTGCAGAAGGGGGTCCTGACTCCGTCGAGGATCACCACGCCGCGGCGCGGTGCGATCATTCCTGGACCTGGTCCCGCGTGATGCCGTACTGCTCCAGCTTCTTGTAGAGGTTGCTGCGCGGCGTCTCGATCGCCTTCGCCATGCGGGAGACGTTCCAGCGGAACTCGCGCAGCTTGCGCAGGATGAAGACCTTCTCCGCCTCCTCGCGGTACTGCTGCAGGGTGGTGAACTGGGCCGGATCGGGGCCGGCCGGCGCCGCCGCCGGTCGCGGCGCTTCGAGGGCCGGCGGCGCGAGGTGCCCGTCCCCCCCGGCGGGCGCCGGCGCGACCGGGGGCGGCGACGCGAGCGGGTAGCCGCCGGCCGCCTGCTCCACCTCGGCGACGTCGCGCTCCTCGATGATCTCCCCCTCCGCCATGATCAGGATGCGCTCGACGAAGTTGCGCAATTCGCGGATGTTGCCGCGCCACGGGCGCGCCTGCATGCGGACCATCGCCTCGGGCGAGAAGGAGCGGCGGCGGTAGTTGTTGTCGGCGCAGAACGCCTCGATGAAGTGCGCCACCAGGGCCGGGATGTCCTCGCGCCGGTCGCGGAGCGACGGCGAGGCAATGGGCACGACGTTGAGGCGGAAGAACAGGTCCTCGCGGAAGCGTCCCTCGCGGATCTCCACCGGCAGGTCCTTGTTGGTGGCGGCGATGACGCGCACGTCCACGCGCACCGTCTTCGCCAGGCCGACCGGCTCGACCTCCCCGCCCTCGAGGACCCGCAGCACCTTCGCCTGGGTGCGGGCGCTCATGTCGCCGATCTCGTCGAGGAAGATGGTCCCGCCGTCGGCCTGCACGAACTTCCCCTGCTGCCGGCCGGTGGCGCCTGTGAAGGCGCCCTTCTCGTGGCCGAAGAGCTCCGATTCGATCAGCTCCTCGGGGATGGCGGCGCAGTTCACCTTGACGAAGGGCTTGTCGGCGCGGGCGCTGCGCATGTGGATGTCCCACGCGATCAGCTCCTTGCCGGTGCCGCTCTCGCCGGTGATGAGAACGGTCGCGGAGGTCGGCGCGGCGCGCGCGATCGCCTCGCGCACCGAGCGCAGAACCGGCGCCTCGCCGATCATGCGGTACCCCGCCTCGACCCTGTGCCGGAGGGCCAGGTTCTCCGCGCGCAGGCGCTGCCGCTCGATGGCGTTGCGCAGGGCCGCCAGCACCCGCTCGGTCTCGAGCGGCTTCTCGAGGAAGTCGTACGCCCCCTTGCGCAGCGCGTCCACGGCGGTGGGGATGTCCCCATGCCCCGAGACCATGAGGATGGGCGTGTGGGCGTCGCGCGAGCGCGCCTGCTGCAGCACCTCCATCCCGTCCATCCCGGGCATCTTGATGTCGAGGAGCACGGCGTCCGGCGACTCGCGGCGCAGGGTCTCGATGCCCTCCGGCCCCGAGGCGGCCTCGATCATGTCGTAGCCCTCGTATTCGAGGACCATCCGGAGCGATTTCCGGATCGCCTCTTCGTCGTCGATGACCAGGATGCGGGAGCGCATGGGAGATTCGCCGCGCCGGCACGTGTGCGCGCGGACGACGATGATAACAAAAGCGGGGCCCTGAAAGTCCGGGCCCCGCTTCATCAGATGAACTCAGAACCATTCGGGAGAGGCCCCGGCACCGGCCGGGGCCGCCCGATCAGTCTTCCTTCGGGACGCGCAGCGTGACGTAGCGCGAGATCGGGTCGCCGCCGGTGCGCTGCGGCGGGTTGATGATGTAGAGCACCAGCAGGCTGTTCGGCTTCGCCTTGCGGAGCTCCTTGCGGTACTCGGCGAGGCTCGACACCGGGACGCGGTTCACCTCGACCACCACGTCGCCGTTGTTGAGCTGCTTCTCCCACGCCTCCGAGACGCGCGACACGTGCGTGATCACCACGCCCTTGGTGTCGCGGGGCAGCCCGATCTCCTGCAGGATCGAGGGGGTCAGCTCCTCGACGGTGATCCCGAGATTGGTCTCGTTCTCCTCCACTCCGGGACCTTCCTCCCCGTCCCCCTTGCCGGAATTCTTGCCCACGGTGCTCGAGCCCCGGTCGCCGAGATTGGCGGTGAGGTTGACCTCCTTGCCGTCGCGCAGCACCGCGATCTTCACCTTCGAGCCGGGTTCGCGAGCCGAGATCAGCCGGACCACCTCGTCCGAGGAGGCAACCGGCTTCCCATCGATGGCCGTGATGACGTCGCCGCGCCTCAGGCCCGCCTGGTCCGCCGCACCACCCGGCGACACCGACTGCACGAGCGCCCCCTGGTCGTCCTTCAGGCCCCAGGCCTCGGCCATGTCCGGTGAGATCTCGCCGACGGTGATTCCGAGGTACCCGCGCTCCACCTTCCCCTTGGTGCGCAGCTGGTGCAGCACGTCCTGCGCGATGGACGCCGGGACCGCGAAGCCGATCCCCTGCCCGACGCTGCTGATGGCGGTGTTCACGCCGACCACCTGGCCCGCGGTGTTGACCAGCGGTCCGCCCGAGTTCCCGAAGTTGATCGCCGCGTCGGTCTGGATGAAGGAGTCGAGGGAGAAATCGCGCGACAGGCCGCCGAGCTTGCGCCCCTTGGCGCTCACCACGCCGACCGTGACGGTGTGCTCGTACTGCAGCGGGTTGCCGACGGCGATGACCCAGTCGCCGATGCGCAGCGTGTCGGAGTTCCCGAACCCCAGGTACGGGAGCTTCTTGGCGACCTGGATCTTGATGAGGGCGATGTCGGTGCTCGGGTCGGTGCCGACGACGTCGGCGTTGTAGTCATGCCGGTCGTCGGTGAGGTTCACCTTGATGCGCGACGCCCCCTCGACGACGTGATAGTTGGTGAGGATGTAGCCGTCGTCGCTGATCAGGAACCCGGATCCGCCGCTGGTCTCGATGTCCGGCTCGTCCTGCTGGTCGGGAGCCTGGGGACCGCGCCGGTGGGGATTGGGCGTCTGCGGCCCTCCCGGACCCTGCGGACCCTGCGGCCCGAAGAAGAACTCGAACGGGTCGCCGCGGAAGAACGGCTGCTTGCTCTTGCTGCGGTCGGAGACTTCGGTCGCGGTGATGCTGACGACGGCCGGATTCACCCGCTCGGCGATGTCGGCGAACGACCCGGGGACCGCGGAGCTGGAGCCTGCATTCATCTGGGCCAGCGCCGCCGCGTGCATCGGCCGGCCGGCGTCGAGCCCGGCCTCGGCCGCACGGCCCGGCAGGGTCAGGTTCAGCCCGCCCGCCAGCACCATCCCGAAGACGACCGAGCCGAGCGCGATGAGCGCCAGCGTGACGAATCGACCCTGCTTCTGCATGGATTGTGGCTCCTTGATCCCGCCCGGAATTCTGCCCGCCGAAGGAACGTCAGTATAGGACCCGCCGAAAGGCGTGGTCAAGAAAGGCGCGTCCTGCGCCTCGGCGCTCCGGTCGTCCGGGGCGTCGCCGGTCGCGAGCAGCCGCTCGACGGTCCCGAGCAGGCGCGCCGGATCCACCGGCTTGTTGATGACCGCCTCGACTCCCAGGCGCGCAGCGCGCTCCCGCAGGGCGGGATCGGCGAAGGCCGTGATCAGCAGCGCGCGTCCGGAGAACTTCGCAGCCCCGTCCCGCAGCCGGTCGATGAGGTCGAGGCCGCACAGTCCGGGCATCTGCTGATCGAGGATGAGCAGGTCGGCGTTCCGCAGCACCGCGGGATCCTCGATCGCCTCGCACGATACCGCCTGCAGCACGATCCGATGCCCCAGCTTCCCCAGCAGCCGGCCGTAGGTGACCAGGGCTGCCGGGTCGTCCTCGATCACGACGATGGTCTTGGGGCTGGAGATCATGGCCAGCGGGAAACAGCAAGCGTTGTGCCACGGTCCATTGGGCGCGATTCCTTGGAGGACGGGCCCGCCCCTCGCCCCGTGGGGGGCTTCGACTGTCCCTCCGCGTCACCGACCCGCGCCAATTTGACGCCGAGGCCGCACCCGTCGGGCCGGTCCCGACCCGGACCGGGCCCGGGGATCGGGCTAGAACGAGCCGTCTCCGGAGCGGTCGTCCTCCCTCGTCCCCTGGTCGTATTCCTTCAGCTTGCGCTGCAGGGTCCTCAGGCCGATTCCGAGCAGCTCGGCCGCGCGGGTGCGATTGCCGCCGGTCTCCTCGAGGGCCCGCAGGATCGCCTCGCGCTCGATCTCCTCCATCGTGCGCGAGGGGCCCGGCGCCACGGTCGTCGCCTGCGTCGTGCGCGGACGCGCCATCCCCTCCGGACGGTAGGTATCGGGAAGGTCCTCGAGGCGCACCCGCGTCGTGCCGGCCGGGGCGAGGACCACCACGCTCTCCATGAGATTGCGCAGCTCGCGGACGTTGCCGTCCCAGCGCGCCCGGCCGAGCGCCTCGATGACCTCGGGGTCGAGCAGGAGATCGGTGCGGCGGTTTTCCTCCTTGAAGAGGGCGAAGAAGCGCTCCGCCAGGATCGGAATGTCCTCGGGGCGCTCGCGCAGGGGCGGCAGCGCGATGGTGACGACCTTGAGCCGGTAGTAGAGGTCGCTGCGGAAGGCGCCGTTCGCGACGCGCGTCGCGAGGTCGGCGTTGGTGGCCGCCAGGATGCGCACATCCACGTGGATCGTCTCGGTCCCGCCGACGCGCATGAACGAGCGCTCCTCGAGCACGCGCAGGAGCTTCGCCTGCAGCGCCAGCGGCAGCTCGCTGATCTCGTCGAGGAACAGGGTCCCCTTGTCGGCCAGCTCGAACGTGCCGACCTTGCGCTGCAGGGCGCCGGTGAAGGCGCCGCGCTCGTGCCCGAACATCTCGCTCTCCAGGATGTCGGGAGGGATGGCGGCGGCGTTCACCGCGACGAAGCGGGCGTCCTTGCGCGGCGAGTGCTGGTGCAGGGCGTTGGCGATGAGCTCCTTGCCGGTGCCGCTCTCCCCGGTGATGAGGACGCTCGAGCGCGTCGGCGCGACGAGCTGGAGCTGGTGCAGCACCTGCTGCATCGCCGGCGATCGCCCCAGGATCTTCCCGAAGGAGAACTTCTCGTCGAGGCGCTCCTTCAGCCGCGCGACCTCCGCCGCCAGGCGGCGCTTCTCCACCGCGGCGGCGACGCGCTTGCGGAGCTCCACCAGGTTCACCGGCTTCTGGAGGTAGTCGTCGGCCCCCTGCTTCATGGCATCGACCGCCGACTCCACCGATCCGAATCCGGTGATGACGAGCACCCCCAGCGCGGGATCGATGAGGCGGGCCTGGCGCAGCACCTCGAGGCCGTTCAGCCCCGGCATGCGCAGGTCGGTGACGAGGAGATCGGCGCCCCGGGCGCGCAGCATCTCGAGCCCCTCCTCGCCGCCGCCGCACGCAATGACGTCGTACCCGTCCTTCCTCAGCGCCATCTCGGTCGACTTGCGGTTGCTCTCGTCATCGTCGATGACGATGATCTGCCCGCGTCCGGCCGTCATCGCTCCTCCCTCCCGGCGGCGTCGCCGGCGTCTCCTGCGTTCCCGCCGGCGCCCAGAAGCGCGGCGAGCTCCTCCGCTTCCACGATCTTCACCCCGAGCGCGCGCGCCTTGTCCACTTTCGAGCCCGGGTCGTCACCGGCGATCAAGAGGTCGGTGCGGCGGGAGATCCCCTCGGTCACCCTCCCTCCTCCTTCGCGCACCCGGCGGCGGAGCTCGTCGCGCGTGAACCCGGGCACCGTTCCGGTGATCACCACCGCCTTCCCCGTGAACGGCCCGGCGGAAGGCGTCTCGACGCGCGGCGACGGCTGCATGGTCAGCTTCGCATCCCGCAGACGCCGGATCAGGTTCTGGTTCTCCGGCCGATCGAAGAACTGGCGGATGGCCTCGGCGACGCGCTCACCGACCTCGCGCGCCCGCGTCAGGTCCTCGAGCGTCGCGGTCTCGAGCGCGTCCATCGACGGGAAGCGCTCGACCAGGAGCTCGGCGGTCCGCTCACCGATGAAGCGGATGCCGAGAGCATAGAGCACGCGCTCCAGCGGCACCTCGCGGCTCCTGTCGATCTGCCGCAGGAGATTCTCGGCCGAC
Organism: Candidatus Polarisedimenticolia bacterium; assembly: GCA_036005805.1. Taxonomy (GTDB): domain Bacteria; phylum Acidobacteriota; class Polarisedimenticolia; order Gp22-AA2; family Gp22-AA2; genus DASRAU01. The sequence goes on from DASYQE010000211.1 coordinate 6,144, forward strand.
TTCTTTCCCATCCGCTCGAGCCCGGCGAGAGTCCCGGCGTCGAGGTGGTAGAGATCGGCCAGGTCCTTCACCAGGCCCCGCGCCAGGAGCTGGTCCACCAGAGCCGATCCGAGCCCGTCGATGTCCATGGCATCGCGCCGGGCGAAATGCAGGATCGATTCCTTCAACCGCGCCGGGCAGGAGGCATTGACGCAGCGCGAGACGACCTCTCCTTCCTCACGGACGACCTCCGAGCCGCAGGCCGGGCAGTGCGTGGGCCAGACGAACCCGGTCGCCTCCGGGCCCCGCTCCACCACCTTGATGATCTTCGGGATGACGTCGCCGGCGCGCTCCAGCAGGATCCGGTCGCCGACGCGCACGTCCTTGCGCTTCAGCTCTTCTTCGTTGTGCAGCGTCGCCCGCTGGATGGTCGCGCCGGCGAGCCGCACCGGCTCGAGGATCGCCGACGGCGTCAGCGCGCCGGTCCGTCCCACGGTGACGTCGATGGCGAGCACGCGCGTGGTCGCCTGCCGCGCCGGGAACTTCCAGGCGCAGGCCCAGCGCGGCGCCCGCGCCGTGAACCCGGCGCGCTCCTGGACGCGCAGGTCGTCCACCTTGACGACGCAGCCGTCCACTTCGTACGCGAGCGCGTCGCGCTCGGCGCCGCGCTCGGCGTGGAAGGCCTCGATCTCCTCGAGACCGCGGCAGACCTTCGCGTGCGGCGTGACCTTGATGCCCAGCTCGCGCAGCAGGGCCATGCCGCCGCTGTGCGTCGCGGGCATCGGCTCCCCTTCCAGGCGCGCCAGCCCCCAGGCGAAGAAGTCGAGCGGCCGACCGGCCACCAGGGCCGGATCCTGGAGCCGCAGCGTGCCGGCCGCCGCGTTGCGCGGGTTGGCGAACACCGGCTCCCCCGCCTCCTCGCGCCGCCGGTTCATCGCCTCGAACGGCTCCAGCGGGTAGAAGACCTCGCCGCGCGCCTCGAGCAGGGGAACCGCGCGCAGCAGCCGCAGCGGCACCGCCGGGATGGTGCGCACCGCCGCCGTCACCTCCTCGCCGGTCGATCCGTCGCCGCGCGTCACGGCGCGCGCCAGCCGCCCGTCTTCGTAAATGAGCGAGAGCGACGTCCCGTCGATCTTCAGCTCGGCCGAGAACGAAATCACCGCTCCGCCGCCGTCGGGATCGAGAATCCGCTGCAGCCGATCGTGCCAGGCGCGGAATTCCTCGCCGTTCATGACGTTGTCGAGGCTGAGCATCGGCACGGCGTGGCGGGCGGTCGGCAGGTCCCCCTCGACCTCCGTCCCGACGCGCTGGGTCGGCGAGTCGGCGGAGACCAGGTCGGGGTAGAGCCCCTCGATCTCCTTGAGCTCGCGCTCGAGCGCGTCGTACTCGCTGTCCGAGAGAATCGGGGCGTCGTCCACGAAATAGAGCTTGCGGTGCATCCAGATGTCGTGGCGCAGCGCCTCGGCGCGGGCCGCGGCCTCGCCGCGCGTCACGGGCGCGCCGCCGCCGGGGCCGGCAGGCCGGGGGCTTCCGTCCTCTGCCGGCGCGGCCAGCGCAGGACGAAGCGCGCGCCGCGCCCGCCGGGCCCGCTCTCGACCGCGATGCGACCGCCGTGCACCTGCAGGATGCGCGCGGCGATCGGCAGCCCGAGCCCGGTGCCGCCCGGGCGGCTGGAATAGAAGACCTCGAAGATGCGCTCGCGATCGGCGGCCGGGATGCCGGGCCCGTCATCGGTGATCGCCACGAACACCCCGCCGTCGGCGGCGATCCCGGTCTCCACCGTGACCGTGCCCTGCCCCTTGAGGATCTGCACGGCGTTGATCAGGATGTTCATCAGCGCCTGGCGGATGAGCCCCTCGTCGAGGTCGACCATCGGCAGGAACTGGGCCGGCTGCTCGCGCAGCGCGATGCCGTGCGCCTCGAACTGAGGGCGCACCAGCGCGCAGGTCCCCGCGACCACCTGGTTGAGATCCCGGTTCTCGAAGCGGGGCGCGGACGGCCGCGCATAAGAAAGGAAGTTGTCCACCAGGCTCGACAGACGCCGGATCTCCCCCTGCAGCGTGCCGAGGTACTGGCGCGTGTCGCCGGTCGCCTCCCCGCCGAGGCGGCCGACCAGGTCCTCCTCCAGCATCTGGAGGTTCATGCTCAGGACGTTGAGCGGGTTGCGGATCTCGTGGGCCAGGCCGGCCGCGAGCCCGCCGACGTAGGCGAGCCGGTCGTCCATCTGCGCCTGCGCCTCGAGGAGCCGCGTCCGGTTCAGCAGGTGCAGCACGTAGAGAAAGGCGATGACGAGGATGAGGACCGCGACGGCGGCCCCGATCCAGATCCTGCGCTGCAGGTCGGCGCGCAGCCCCTGCAGCTCGCGCTCGATCTGGTCCTCGGGGATGCCGATCTCCCGCACCACGGACGGATCGCTCCCCATCGGCTGGCGCACCACCAGCACGGGCACCGGCTGCCCGTCCACGGTCCAGACCTCGTGCCCTCCCTGGTGATTGGGATCGAAGTGGGGCTCCGTCTGCCCGCCCTCGCCGGGCAGCATTCCCTGCCAGAAGTCGCGCCACAGGACGCGGCCCCGGGTGTCCACCAGGGCGCGCTCGAGGCGGCCCGTCAGGGCGCGGAAGAACCCGGCCGGACGGGCGACGGCCGCGGAGTCCGGGTACGGCGCCTCCGAGTCGCGCGACTGCGGCGCGCCGACGACGCACTCGGTCCCGGGTGCGGCGCCCGGCGGAGCGTCGCTGGGGAAGAGCGGCGACACCGGCATCGGGCGCGTCCGCAGAGCGTCGAACGACTCGCGGAAGGCGCGGTCCACCACCTGGGTCCCCAGCGAGCGGAAGGCGAGCTGCGCCAGCAGGGTGACGTCCGCGACGAAGAGTCCGGTGAACAGGGTGGATGCGAACAGCAGTCGCTTGCCGTAGGCCGGCCGCGATCGGCACACTTCCCGCAAAGAGCGCCCTCCGCGCGCCGATTGAGGATGGAAAATCGAAGCCTTCACGATAGCACAGCCGGTCGGAGGCGCCCCGCGGCGCGGTGTCCCCTCCGCGGATCGCCTCGCGGACGCGGCTTCGCGTCGTTGACAGCCCGGAAAACGACGTGCTAGCATCCGCCGCTTTTTCGATGCCAGAGACGCCTTTTACCTCCGCCGCCGACACGGGCCGTCGTCCCCGCCGGTCGGCGGCGTTCTGTTAGCCGCGAATCGAGGACTTCGGCGCATGGTTCCTGACGCAATGCGATCGGGCAGCCGGACCGCACTCCGCGCGCTCGCCCTGGCGTCGTCCTTTCTTCTCACGGTCGCCACCGCCGCTCCGTCGCACGCCGAAGAGCGCAAGCACTCCTGGGAGATCGGCGGGTACGCCGGCGCCACCATCTTCGGCCACGAGCTCGAGCTTTCCAACGAGTTCGATTTCGGCCTGCGCGCCGGCTGGTACCTCGCCCCGACCTACGAGCTCGAGCTCCAGTACTACAAGACCGACAGCGCGACGGTCCAGAAGACGGACAGCACCCTGATCACCGACGAGTCGGTGCTGGCCGCCCACCCGGATCTCGCCTGGACCGCCGACGCATACACCCTCCGCTTCATCATCAACCCGCGCAACGATCGCCGCCGCTTCAAGCCGTACGCGCAGTTCGGAGGCGGCGTGATGAACTGGACCCCCAGCCCGTCGCTCACGAAGGCGGAGGAAGGGGACACGGGCGCGTACATCGTCTCCCTCGGCGCCGGCGCGCACTACCGCTTCGGCGCCTACACGCAGTTCCGGGTGGAGTTCGAGGACCTGTACGCGGTCTCCGAGGTCACCAACAACTTCCATCTCAACTTCGGGCTGTCGTGGGTCTTCGGCGGCGGCAAGCCGGCCGACAGCGACGGCGACGGCGTCCTCGACCTCAAGGATCGGTGCCCCGACACGCCGAAAGGCGCCCTCGTGGACAAGCACGACGGCTGCCCGTGGGACATCGACCGCGACGGCGTGATGGAAGGCGTCGACCAGTGCGCCGCCACCCCGGCCGGCTGGCCCGTGGACGAGAAGGGCTGCCCGCTCGACTCCGACGGCGACGCCGTGCCGGACGGTCTCGACAAGTGCCCCGACACCATCAAGGCGGCGGTCGTGGACGCCAACGGCTGCCCCGCCGACGCGGACAAGGACGGCATCTTCGACGGCCTCGACCGCTGCCCCGGCACGCCGCAGGGCGCGATCGTCGACCCGGCCGACAGCCCGACGGCGGGCTGCCCGCACGACGCCGACAACGACAGCGTCTTCGACGGCCTCGATCAGTGCCCGCTCACCCCGGTCGGCGCCATCGCCGACGAGAAGGGCTGCCCGAAGGACAGCGACGGCGACAAGGTCCTCGACGGCCTCGATCAGTGCCCCGACTCGGTCAAGGGCTCGAAGATCGACAAGGAAGGCTGCCCGCGCGTGCGGCTCGACAAGACCGAGCCGCAGGCCGTCCCGAACGTCAAGTTCCACGGCATGGAGCTGTACCCGGGCAGCGATGCGTGGCTGCAGCTGCTGGTCGAGGCGGCCAACTACTGGAGCGACGTCGTCTTCGAGGTCGGCGTGTACACCGACAACGAGGGCGGCATCGCCGCGAACCGCGCCGCGGCGCAGCGCCGCGCCGAGGTGCTGCGCGCCTGGCTCGTCAACCAGGGCATCCCGGATCGCCGCTTCGTCGTCAAGGCTTACGGCCCGGTCGACTTCGTCGCCGACAACAGCACCGAGGAAGGCCGCGACAAGAACCGCCGCATCGAGGTGAAGCGGCTGTCCGGCGACGTCCGCAAGCACCCGAAGCCCGAGCCGGAGCCCGAGGCACCTCCTCAGCCCCCGCCGGCCGCCGCCGAGCCGCAGCCCAGCACACCGCCGCCCGCGACTCCGCCCGCCGACACGCCGCCGCCCCCGCCTCCCGCGGGAAGCGACAAGCCCGTCGAGCCCGCCCCCTCCGGCGGTGACGCCAAGCCCCCCGCCGACGCGAAACCTCCGGCTGCCGACCCGGCCCCCGCCGGTGACGCTCCTGCGACTCCTCCAGCCACGCCGCCGCCCACCGACCCCGCCAAGCCCCCTTCCGGCGGCCGTTAACCCCCGCCGCCCGCGGGGCGACCTCGATCGTTCCGAGCTCCATTCGCGTCCATCGATCCGGGTTGCGTTTGAAATGAGAACGCGTCCGCGACAAGCACAGCCATGAGTGCAGGTGGTGTTCGGCGGAATTGAGGCGGTGGCTGAAACTAGCTGTTCGAGGCCGGTGCTTCGCCGCGCAGGATCCCGAGGGCGCAGCGATCGGGATCGACATACCGCCAGATGGCGTCTCCCACATCCTGGTCGACCACCGCGGCGATGCGCCGCGCGTAATCGACCACGGCCTCGGCCCCGAGTCCGCGCACCTCGGCGTCGGCATAGCGCAGCGCGCGCGAGCCGTTTCCCTGCAGGCTGATGGCGTGTCCGCCGACGAGGTGCCGCCGGGCACGCTCGATCTCGTCGCGGCGCGGGCCGTCGTGCCGGAGCGTCGCGATCTCCTGGAACAGGACGCGCCGCGCCTCGGCCTCGTCGCGGGGCGAAGTGCCGAGATAGGTCAGGAACGCCCCACCGCGCAGCCGGTGGAAATTGAAGGACTGCACCGCGTAGGCCAGACCGCGCTTGCCGCGGACCGCCTCGAAGAAGCGCCCGCCCAGTCCCGAGGTCACCGACTGCACGATGTCGAGGGCATGGCGCTCGGGCGACTGCACCCCGGGCGTCGGGAAGCCGATGATCTGCGCCGTCTGCGCGCGCCGCCGCGTCTCCACCACCTCCGCGGCCCCCCACGGCAACAGCGCCCCGGGCTCCGATCCGCCGAACCCGTCCTGCGGCCACTCGGCGATCGCCTGCCCGACCAGGTCCGCGGCCTCGGTGGGCCCGAGGGCCCCGACGATGGTGACGATCATCGAGGCGGGCCGGATGGTGAGGCGGTGCCAGCGGACCAGGTCCTCCCGCCTGAGCGACTGCACGGAGGCCGTCAGCCCGAACGCCGGCAGCGCGTACGGATGACTGCCGAAGGCCGCCTGCCGGAAGAGCTGGAAGGTGTGCGGGAGCGACTGGTCGCGGATCGACTCCTGCGCCGCCAGGAGCAGCGCCCGCTCCTTCTCGATCTCCTCGTAGGCGAACACCGGGCGGCGCACGAGATCCATGAGGATCTCGAACCCCTTGCCCGCGTGCCGCGCCAGCACGCCCAGCGCGAAACCGAAGTAATCCTCGTCCACCACCCGTTCGATGGCCGTCCCGAGGCTGTCGAGCTCCACGGCGACCCGGCGGGCGTCGCGCGACGGGCTCCCCTTCAAAAGCGCCGCCTGCATGAGCCGGGTGATGCCGCTCTGCTCGCGCTGCTCTCCCGACCGGCCACCGCGGAAGGTGACGCACAGGGTGACGAGCGGCTGGTCGCGGCGCTCCTCGTGGACGAGGAGCGGACCGCTCTCGAAGCGGCGCCGCGTGACGCTGCCGGCGGGCGGCAGCGGGCTCAGGCGCAACAGGGGCGGCGGCCCCGCGGGGACCGGAGCGCCGGCGCGCGTCGCCAGCGGATCCTTGAGCGCCGGCCCCGCCTCGACGCGGAGCAAATCCTGAAGCCGGGCTTCGGCCGCGGGGACCATGGCCGGCGCCCCCGCCTCCGGCAGGTACTCGAGCAGCGTGGCGTTGCGGATGTCGAGCGTCGCTTCGGCGACGCGCCGCACGTCGCTCGCGGTGACCGCGAGCATGCGCTTCATCGACTCTTCCGCCAGGCCGTAGCCGCCGAGCGACTCGTAGTACGCCAGGATCGCCGACCGCCCGAGCGCCTCCGACCGGCTGGCGTGATAGCGGAACTCGATGGCGGTGCGCGCCCGCTCGATCTCGGCGGCGCTCGGCGGCTCGGTGCGCAGCCGCTCGATCTCCGCGATCGTCGATCGCAGCGCCGGCGGGCCCAGCTTCGGGTCGCCCTCGATGTGCACCGTGAAGATCCCCAGGTCGCGGAACGCCTCGACCCCGGAGCCGATGGCGTCCACGAGACCGTCGCGCTCCTTGACGGCCTGGTGCAGGCGCGAGGCGCGGCCGCCTCCGAGCACGTGCGCCAGGACGCGCAGCGCCGGATCGTCATCACTGAGAATCGGGACAGAGCGGAATCCCAGGATGATCTGTCCGCGGCGGATGTCTCCGGTGAGACGGGCGGCGCGGAACCCGGAGCGCAAAGGCTCCGCCGGCGAACCGAGAACGTCGCCTTCGCCCCCGGGGATGCCGCCGAAGAGGTGGCGCGCCGCCGCGAATGCCTTCGCCTCCGGCACGCCGCCGGCGATCGCCAGCACGATGCGGCCCGGCACGTAGTGCCGCCGGTAGTACGACACGAGCTGTTCACGGGTCAGCGCCCGGATGCCCTCTTCGGTGCCGATGCGCCAGCGGCGGATGCGGTGCACGTCGAACGCCTCGCGGTAGAGCATCTCGAGGGCGTAGGCCTGCGGCGTGTCGAGCTTGCGCCGCGCCTCCTGCAGCACCGCCTCCTTCTCGCGCTTCAATTCATCGGCGTCGAACAGCGGGTCGGTCAGCGCGTCGGCCTGGATGGCCAGCGCCGCCTCGAAGCGGTCGGCCGGGAGGATGACGTGGTAGTTGGTCGATTCGTAATAGGTGCCGGCGTTGGTCTCCCCGCCGAGCGCCTTCAGCTCGGTGGCGTTCTGGTCGGGGCGGGGGCGGGCCGTCGTGCCCTTGAAGAACATGTGCTCGATGACGTGGGAGATGCCGATCTCCTCGTCGGTCTCGTCGAAGTAGCCCGCCTGCACCCAGAGATTGATCGCCGCCACCGGCGACGACGGATCCTCGGCGACGAGGACCGTCAGGCCGTTGGGGAGGACTTCGCGGGTGACCCGTTCTTCCGCCATGACGTCTTATCCCGCCTTCTTTCCACCCGGAGCCGTCGCGGCCGGCGCGTTCGTGGACGCCGGGGCGGCGGACGGAGCTTTGCCTTCGGAGGCCGCGGCGGTTCCCGTGGCCGCAGGCGCGGCGCCGCGCGGCGCCGCGGAGTAATGCGCGCGCACCAGCCGCCAGCCGGCCGCTTCCTTCCGGTAGATGGAGGTCGCCGCCCCGTGATCCTCGAGCGTCTGCTCGCCCACCTTGCCGGTCATGGTCCAGTCGTAGGTCGCGACCGCCAGGTCGCCGTGGGTGTCGACGTGCAGGCGATCGATGCTCAGGTGGACGTCGGAGGTGCGCGACATGAAATCCCCGAGGGCGTGCGCGATGGCGGGCCAGCCCTCGAAGCGGCCCGGCGGCGTCACGTCGACGAGGGTGATGTCCGGACGCTCCGACCAGACGCGCTCGAGTCCCTTGAGGTCGTGCGCCTGCAGCGCCTCCGCCTCGCGCTGCACCAGCGTGCGGATGTCGGCGTCGGCCGGCTTGCCGCCGCCGCAGCCGAAGAGCAGGACCGGGATCGCGAGGGCCGGCATGCGTCTGCGCAGGAGATTCACGAGAAGGGGCATGCCGGTCGCACTCTAACCCACGGATCCGGGC
>DASYQE010000212.1:0-19004 GCA_036005805.1 Candidatus Polarisedimenticolia bacterium
CACCGAAGAGGCGTCGCTGGTGTCGCGCCGCCTGGACGCCTTCAAGCGCCAGGTGGTCGACGCGTGGTCCCAGGCGAAGGGCGGCTATCGCCTCGACATCGAGCCGGAGGTCTTCTGGCGGCGCGGTGCGCCCCCGAAGAAGCCTGAAATGCCGGCGCAGAAAGAGGGGGCGCCATGACGACGCGCCGCCTCCCGATGCCGCCTGTCCTCCTGCGCGGTGTGATGCTGGCCCTTCTGGCCTGCGCCATCGCGGTCGCGGTCCCGGTGTCCACCACGGCCGCCGACGAGACGAAACCGGCCGACGGGACGAAGCCCGCCGATGGGACGACCACCGCCAACGGCCAGCCGGCCGGCGGGACCACGGCGACCGATGCGCCACCGCCCGAGGAGCACACGCTGGGCGAGGCGGTCGAGCGCCACCTCTCCCCCGATCGGCCCTTCCACCCCTGGACGCAGAACCCCGATGCGCTCGACGCCAACCGCAGCGACCGCCTGGAGAAGAAGAAGGTCGCGGTCAAGAAACCCGAGACCGTGAAGCTGCACAACGTCGTGCCGCCGATTCACTTCGAGTCGGGGGTGGCGAAGATCCCCTCCGACTACGTCGAGAAACTGACCCGCATCCTCGAGAGCATGCGGTACCGGAAAAACGTCCGGGTCCACTTCGTCGGCCACGCCGACTCGCAGAGCCTGTCGCCGGATCTGCAGCGGAAATTCGGCGACAACCTGGGCCTGTCGCGCGAGCGCGCTGGGGAAGTGGCCGAGTATTTCAAGAAGACCCTCGGGCTGCCCCCCGAGTCGATCACCTACGAATGGGTCGGCGACACGCAGCCGCTGGCTTCGAACGACACCGACGAAGGGCGCGCCCTCAACCGCCGCGTCGAAGTCGAGGTCTGGTACGACGAGATCAAGGACGCCGTCGAGGAGCAGGAGGTCCTGGTGACCTCCGACGTCCGCAAGCTCAAGGTCTGCCGCACCGAGACCGTCTGCATGCTGCGCTACAAGGAAGGGGCGGAGCGGCGGGCGCGGGTCCGCAACCTCGTCGCGCCGCTGCGGTACGACGACGAGACGACGCCGATCTCCGACGACTTCACCCGGCAGGTGCGGCAGGCGCTCGACAACCTCAAGGACCGGCAGGGCGTGACCGTCCGCTTCATCGGCTACACCGACGACGCCCCGCTGGGCGAACGCGACAAGCGCATCTACGGCGATGCGGTGGCGCTGTCGAAGGCCCGGGCGCGCCGCGTCGCTCTGGCGATGAAGGACCTGCTGAAGCTGCCGACCTCCGCCCTGGAGAGCGACGGCCACGGCGCGGAGCACCCGGCCGCGTCCAACGACACGCCGCAGGGACGGGCGCTCAACCGGCGCGTCGAGGTGGAGTTCTGGTACGACGACCCGCTCCAGGAGCTGCCGGACCAGCCGGTGATCTGCCCCGACGGGTCGGGCGAAGAGGTCGTGACCAGGGTCTACGATCCGCCCTGGGGCCCGCTGCCGACGCTCGCGATCGACAACGGTCAGCCGGTGGTGCCGCCGGGCCTGGCCGAGAGCCTGCGCCGCGCCCTGAACGACATCGCCGACCGGAAGAACGCGCGGCTGCGCTTCGTCGGCTTCACGAAGAACGAGCGCCTCGACCGCCGCACCGCCGGGGTGTACGGCGACGACGTGGGACTTTCGGCCGACCGGGCGCGCCGCGCCATGGAGCTGCTCCTGCAGGACCCGGCGCTGACCGGGGCGCCGGCCGAGCACGAGGGGCGTGGCTTCGTCCAGTCCGACGACGTCGTCAACGGCGGCTTCCTGCAGGGAGACACGTCGTTCGTGCGCGTCGAGGCGGTGTACGACGAGCCGCTCCCGCTCCTGGATTACGACAACATCGACGTCACGAAGCTCGACCGCGAGCTGCGCCCGAAGAGCCCCTACGAGCTGAACACCATGCGCATCTCGGTCGACGGCGTGCCTCTCGACGACCCGGATCGCAGCTCATCGGACGTGCAGCGCTGCACCGACGTCGCCCTCGATGGCGCGAAGATCCGCTTCCACTTCGACGACCTCGAGTCGCGGCCGCGGCTCGGCGTCTCGGCACACCCGGTGGCGGTGATGGGCGGCGAGCCGATCCGCTTCCGCATGTACAGCAACTACGCCGCCTTCCTGAAGCACTCCGAGGTCCGCTTCTACGGGAAGGATCAGTCGACGGAGACGGCGCCCCTGGCGATCGTGTCGATCGACGCGGAAGGGATGGCGGAGTGGCGGCCGCTGGCCGGGCCGGAGCCGGTGCGCGAGCTGAAGTACGTCCTGCGCTCCTACGACGCCGAGGGGCGCCATGACGAGACCGAGGCGCAGCCCCTGTGGGTCTATCGCGACGGCATGCCCGAGGGGATCTGGCCGGCCACGCCGCCCGTGGTCCAGCCTTTGCCCGTCGTGCCCTCAGCGGCCGACCGGTCGTCGTCCGCGCCGGCCGGGGAGGCCACCCCGGCCACCGAGTCGCCCCTGGCCGCCGAGACCCCCGCCGGAGCAGCGCCGCCGCCGGAGCTTCTGGCCGCTTATGGCGAGAGCGATCTGCAGCATCACCGGATCCCGCTCGAGGGGGGCGCGGTCACGGTGCACGGCAGCGGCATCCCGCCCGGGCATTCCGTCTGGGTGGCGGGACACCCGGTGCCGGTCGACCCGCAGGGGAACTTCGTCGCCGAGGAGATCCTCCCGAACGGCGCGCACACGGTCGAGGTGGCGGTCCTCGACGACACCGGCAGCGGCTCGCTGTACCTGCGCGACCTGGAGTTCAAGAAGAAGGACCTGTTCTACGTCGGCGTGGCCGACCTGACCTTCTCACAGCACAGCTCGAGCGGGCCGGTGGACGACCTGCAGGCTGACAACGCGCCGCAGCCGTGGAATTCGCGGGCGGACGGCCGCCTGGCCTTCTACCTCAACGGCAAGATCAGCGACGAGTGGCGCCTGACGACGAGCGCCGACACGCGCGAGGCGCCGTTCAAGGACCTGTTCAGCAACTTCCTCGACAAGTCGCCCGGGTCGCTCTTCCGGCGCATCGACCCCGACTACACCTATCCGACCTTCGGCGACGACGGCGTGGTCGACGAGATGGCGCCGACGCTGGGCAAGTTCTACATCCGCGCGACGCACGACGACGACTACGCCATGTTCGGGAACTTCAAGGTCGGCTACCTCGACAACGAGCTGGCGCACGTCGACCGCGGCCTGTACGGCGCCAACGCGCGCTACGGCACCGACGGCTCCACGAAGTTCGGCGAGCAGCGGGGCGTCGTGGAAGGGTTCGCCGCCCAGCCGGGCACGGTGCCGGCCTACGAGGAGTTCCGCGGCACCGGCGGCTCGCTCTACTACCTGCGCCACCAGGACGTGCTGATCGGATCGGAGCGCCTGCGCATCGAGCTGCGCGACAAGGACTCGGGCCTGGTCACGGGTGTTGTGAACCTCCGCCCGTCCATCGACTACGACATCGACTGGATCCAGGGACGCGTGGTGCTGACCGCGCCGCTTTCCTCCACCGCCGAGGACAGCCAGCTGGTGCGCAGCGCAGGCCTGAGCGGCGACGAGGCGTGGCTCGTGGCGCGCTACGAGTTCACGCCCGGGTTCGGTGACCTCGAGGCGAACTCCTACGGCGGGCAGGGCCACTACTGGCTCGGCGACCACGTCAAGCTCGGCCTGACGGCCAGCTCGGACGACAATGGGGGCACCGACAACAACAACCTCGGCGCCGCCGACGTGACCGTGCGGGTGAGCGACAAGACGTTCTTCAAGCTGCAGGGCGGTCACACCGAGGGGCTGGTCTCCAGCACGCAGACTTCCCAGGACGGCGGTTACGCCTTCGGCGGCGTCGCCCCGACGACCTTCACCGACGCCGACGCGAACGCCTACCGCGCGGATGCGAGCATCGGGATCGGCCAGATGGGCGGCCGCGTCACCCTCTATGGGCAGACGCGCGACGCCGGCTACACCGCGCCGGGCCAGCAGACCCTCAAGGACACCGACCAGTACGGCCTGGCATTCCACATACCGGTGACCGACCGCCTGAGCCTCGGGGCCAAGGGGGATTCGAGGAAGGAAGACCTCGGCCTCGAGACCCGCGCCCTCGAGCTGGACGCGCGCTACAAGCTGACCGACAAGTGGAGTCTCTCGGGCGGCGTGCGCAACGACCAGCGCGACGACCACTCCCCGATCGTGCCGCTGACGCAGGACCAGGGCGACCGCACCGACGCGGTGGCGCAGCTCACCTTCGACCAGGGGATCTCCTGGAAGGCCTACGGCTTCGCCCAGGGGACGGTCGCCTCCGACGAGACGCGCGAGGACAACAACCGCTTCGGCCTCGGCGGGTCCTGGCGGCCGACGCAGCGCTTCCGGCTGGACGCGGAGGCCAGCGACGGCGACCTGGGACCGGGCGGCCGCCTGGGGACCACCTTCCTCTACTCGGATCGGACCAATCTCTACCTGAACTACTCGCTCGAGAACGAGCGGGCCGACAACGGCCTGCGCGTGCGCCGGGGCAACCTGGTGTCGGGGGCGAAGCGGCGCCTGTCCGACACCAGCAGCGTCTACCTCGAGGAGCGCTACCAGGACGGCGCCATGACCGGCCTGACGCACGCCACCGGCATCAACCTGACGACGCCGGAGCGCTGGAACTTCGGCGCCAGCGCCGAGGTCGGCACGCTGCGCGACCAGCAGACCGCCGCGGAAACCGATCGCAAGGCGGGCACGGTCCGCATGGGCTACGGCGCGGACGCCATCCAGTTCTCGAGCGCGGTCGAGTACCGCGACGACGACCAGGAGCAACCCGACCTGACGCAGACCGGCCGGACCACGTGGCTCTTCCGCAACACCTTCAAGTTCCAGCTGACGCCCGACTGGCGTCTGCTCGGCAAGTTCGACCACTCGAAGAGCGACTCGTCGCTCGGCGCTTTCTACGACGGCCGCTACACCGAGGCGGTGATCGGCTACGCCTACCGGCCGGTGCGCTCGGACCGGTTGAACGCGCTCGCCAAGTTCACCTTCTTCTACAACGTCCCGACCGCGGACCAGGTGACCCTGATCGACACGCCGGCCGAGTTCATCCAGAAGAGCCACATCGCGGCGCTCGACCTGAGCTACGACCTGACGACCGCGTGGTCGATCGGCGGCAAGGTCGCGTACCGCCAGGGCCAGGTCGCCACCGACCGCGTGAACCCTGACTTCTTCGACAACGCGGCGCGCTTCCTGGCGCTGCGCGCCGACTGGCGCTTCCACGCCAACTGGGAAGGGATGATCGAGGGCCGCCAGCTCGACCTGCCCGACATCGACCAGTCGCGGCGCGGCGCGCTGGCCACCGTCTACCGGTACTTCGGCAAGCACCTCAAGGCGGGCGCCGGCTACAACTTCACCGATTTCTCGGACGACCTGACCGACCTTTCCTACGACCACCAGGGGTTCTTCATCAACCTCGTCGGCAGCATGTAGCTTCGCGCGTCAGCGGGACGGCGTCGTCCGTATCCCCTCTGTCCACTTTCGTCCACGCCGGCCGTACCGCCGATGACCAGTCCCGGGGCACGAGCGGAAGGCCTCGCCGCCGGCGCGCCGACGTGCAGGAAACGACTCTTGTCCCGGGTCCGCGCGGTTCCTAGATTCTCCATAGGACTTTCGGGGAGGCTCCACCATGACCCACTCACGGCCCGCGCGCGAACCGCTCGTCCAGCAGCACCTCCCCCATGCGAGACGTCGACCTGCGACTGCGGCCGGCGCCCTCGGCCTGGCGCTCCTCCTGATCGCCGCACCCGCCATCGCCGCGATCCTTCTCACGTCGAGCGCCGCGGACCTCGTTCAAGCCATCGCCGACCAGCCGGCGCTGGTGACGGGCGCGTCCTTCGAGACGATCCCGCCCGGAGGGGAGCCGCACGGCATCGGCGACTCCCCGCTCGCCGGGTTTCCGCTCAGCGGTGGGACCTTCGCCATCCTGACGACCGGCAATGCGATTCATGCCGACGAGCCGAACACGGCCCCCAACACCTCGGGAAGCGACGGAGGACCTTCCGTCCGGGGCGATACCGATCACGACGTCTCCATCCTCAGGATCGACCTCAACGTCCCCGACGACGCCAACTGCCTGTCGATCGGCTTCCGCTTCCTTTCGGAGGAGTACCCGGAGTTCGTCGGCTCGTTCTTCAACGATGCCTTCATCGCCGAGCTCGACACCTCCACCTGGACGACCTCCGGGACCGCCATCATCGCGCCCGACAATTTCGCCTTCGATCCGGCGCACAACGTCATCAGCGTCAACGCCGTGGGCCCCACGAACATGACCGGGCCCAATGCCGTCGGGACGACCTATGACGGCGCGACACCGCTGCTGAGCGCCTCGACCCCGGTGACCCCCGGGCCGCACAGCCTGTTCCTGTCGATCTTCGACCAGGGCGACGACATCTTCGATTCCGCGGTCTTCCTGGACAAACTCGTGATCGCCAAGATCCCGCCGGAAGGGTGCGTCCGCGGAGCGACCGTGTTGAGCGCCTCCAAGATCACCAGCACTCCGGTCGTGGCGCCGGGCGGCACGGCCGTGTACACGATCACCATCGGCAATTCCGGCGATGCGGCCGAAACGCTCGCCACGATCAGCGACACGCTCCCGGCCGGCTTCTCCTATGTGACCGGGTCGAGCTCGGTCCTGACGACCGTCGATCCGACCGTGTCGGGACAGAACCTGACCTGGAACGGCCCCTTCGTCCTCCCGGCGCACGGCAGCGGCATGCTCACCTTCTCGGCCACCGCGTCGACCACGCCGGGGGACTACCTGAATAACGCCGGAGCGACGTCCGGGACGCTTCCCGTGACCCCGACCGGGCCGACCGCGAAGGTGACGGTGTCGACCTGCATCTCGAGCCAGGATGGCGCGCCCTGCAGCGACGGCAACGCCTGCACGGGGCCCGACACCTGCTCCGGGGGCGTGTGCGTCGGCGGCCCGGACGTCTGCGCCTGCCAGTCGAACACCGACTGCAACGACGACAACCCGTGCACTGACGACAGCTGCGAGAACCCCGGCACGGCCACGGCCGCCTGCGCTCACGTCAACAACACGGCGCCCTGCAGCGACGGCAACGCCTGCACGGGGCCGGACACCTGTTCCGGAGGAGCGTGCGTCGGCGGTCCGAACGTGTGCGGCTGCCAGGCGAACACCGACTGCAACGACGACAACCCGTGCACCGACGACAGCTGCGAGAACCCCGGCACGGCCACGGCCGCCTGCGCTCACGTCAACAACACGGCGCCCTGCAGCGACGGCAACGCCTGCACCACGAACGATGTCTGCCAGGGAGGCATCTGCACCGTGTCGAACCCGGTCGTCTGCACGCCGAGCGACCAGTGCCACGTGGCGGGCACGTGCAATCCGTCGACGGGCGCGTGCTCGAATCCCCCGGCGCAGGACGGGACGGCGTGCGACGACCTCGATGTCTGCACCATCAGCGAGACCTGCCGGGCGGGAATCTGTCAGGGCGGCGCTCATAACGACGCCGATCCCGCCTGCAACCCGAATCAACCGCCCGCATGCAACGTCGCGCTTCCCAGCTCCATCGAGGTGTGGCCGCCGAACCACAAGTTCGTGACCATCTCCATTGCCGGCGTGACCGATCCCGATGGCGATCCGGTGACCACCAGAATCGTGGGCATCAGTCAGGATGAGCCTCTCCTTGCCCGCGGAGACGGGAACACGTGCCCGGACGGGAAGGGCGTCGGAACCGGCACCGCCAGCCTGCGCGCCGAGCGGAGCGGCACCGGAGACGGACGCGTCTACCGTGTTGCGTTCACCGCAAGCGATGGCAAGGGTGGTCAATGCACCGGAAGCGTGCGGGTTTGTGTGCCGCACGATCAGCGGCCCGGTCACGTCTGTGGCGACGATGGACCGGTGATCGATTCCACGGGCCCCTGCAGTTCCAGTTCCAGATAGGCGAGCGCAACTCCCGGCAGCAGGGAGCCGCCGGGCCGCCGGCGGCTCCGCTCGCCCCCTGGCCGGCCTCCGGCCCCGCCTCTTGCTGATATCCCAACGACGAAGATCGCGCAGTATGTGTCGAAGCGCCGCGTTGTCAATGTGATATCGCGACGGCACCGCCTTCCCGTGGCCGATCCCCGCGTCCTGGTTCGAATCGGCTGAAGAACCCTTCGGTCGGACCCCGAAAAACAGCGCCGCGGCCCATCCTCTTCATTGCGATATCCGCATCGGCGTGATATACACCGCCCCCAAGGTCGGTTCGGTTCCAAGAAACAACACAGCAGGTCCGCCGGCGACGGGCGTCGGCGATTGATGGCTTCCGGAGGGATGTCCCCGATGAAGGCACGGTCCTGGACTGCGTCGGTGCTGCTCGCTCTCTTGCTCTTTCCCGGTGGGGGGTTGATGCCCGCCCGGGCGGAGATGTCCACCACCGCCCAGTCCCGCGGGGGATCGGAGCTCAAGGGGGCGATCGACTTCACCCTCGGCCGCCAGCCCCAGGTGACGCCACAGGCGCTCGGCTCCGGGGCGCTCGACGGGCTGCAGTACGCCGACCCGATGGAGGGGCTTTCTCTCGTCGAGCCGCCGACCGCCAACAGCCAGGGGAACGCCACCCTCACGCATCCGATTCTCATCCCGCCGGGACGCGGCGGCGTGCAGCCGAATCTCGATCTCACGTACGACTCGAGCGGCGGCGACGGCTGGCTGGGCCAGGGCTGGGACCTGTCGCTCGGCGCCATCGAGGTCGACACCCGCTGGGGCGTGCCGCGCTTCCTCCCCAACCAGGAGAGCGAGACCTACGTGCTCGACGGTGACGTGCTGTTCCCGAACGCGGTGCGCTCGACCCTGCTGCCGCGCGTCACGGATCGCGAGGACTTCACCCGGCGCGTCGAGACGCACCACGACCGGATCATCCGGCACGGGACGAACCCGAAGGACTACTGGTGGGAGGTCATCGACAAGAATGGCGCCCACTTCTGGTACGGCGGCTTTCCGGACGGCGGCGGGCCGAAGGGGCTCGACCCGCTCCCGACCCGCGACGATTCGGCCATCCTCACCGACGACCAGGGGAACGCCACTCGCTGGGCGCTGAGCGCCATGCGCGACGTCGGCGTCAACGCCATGCGCTTCCATTACGAGACGGTCCAGGGAACGCGCGTCGGCGCCCAGGGGGCGACGATGGGCAAGCAGCTCTATCTCAAGAGCATCCGCTACACCGCCGCCTCCCCGGCCAGCGGTCATCCCGAGGACCCGGCGTACGAAGTGCGGCTGCTGCGGGATGCGGACATCAACCCCGTCCCGTTGCCGCGCCGCGACGTGGTGGTGGACGCGCGCGGCGGTTTCCTGCAGGTGACCTCCGACCTGCTGCGCCGCATCGAGATCTGGTACGGCGCGCCGAACGCCGACGAGTCGCCGCGCACCTACAACATCCTGTCGCGCGCCTGGAACCTCAACTACATCGAGGGGGAGTTCGGCAAGTCGCTCCTGAAGTCGGTGGACCAGGTCGGCTCCGACGGCGCCGTCTTCGCCACCAACACGTTCGACTACTACGACCAGGTGCGCGGCGCCAACGGCAGCCTCCAGGGCTTCGACGCTCCCACCCCCTGGAACACGCAGAGCGACAACCTGCACGAGGACCTGATTGGCGCGGTGCCGATCAGCGCCCTCGGCGGGTCGCTGTCGAACGGCGGCGGCTTCCGCATCTACATCGGCTACAACCAGACCGACCCGCTCAAGGACGGCTCGTTCGGCGGCGGCCTGGCGCTCAAGGGAGGCGCGAGCGAGGCCTCGGCCGAGTTCATGGACATCAACGGCGACGGACTGCCCGACAAGGTGTTCCGCTCGGGGGGCGGGGTGTCCTACCGGCTCAACCAGTCGGGACCCGGGGGCACGACGGAGTTCGATCCGATCAAACACCCGGTCGGCAATCTCGAGGCGCTGTCGAAGGAGTCGTTCTTCGAGTTCAGCGGCGGCCCCGAGGCCCATTTCGGCGTCTCGGTCCAGTTCAGCATCAGCGTCGCCATCGCGCAGGGTGAGGCGTACTTCTCCGATGTCAACAGCGACGGTCTTCCCGACTTCGTGCGCGGCGGCAAGGTCTACTTCAACCACCTCGAGAACGTCGGCGGGCAGCTCCTGCCGACGTTCGAGGACGTGAGCACCCACACGCGCGTGCCGATCGATCCGGGCGCCGCGGCGGCTCCGCAGCTGCAGCAGCTCCAGGATCTCGAGGCCCAGGAGAAGACCCGCTCGCCGCTGGTGGACACGGTGCGACGCTTCACCGCCCCGTGGAGCGGGCACGTCGGCATCACCGGGGACGTGACCCTGTCCCCGGCGGTCGCCTCCGGCAGCGACGGGGTCCGCGCCGCCATCGAGACGGCGGGCGCCGCGCTCTGGTCGGACACCCTCACCTCACCCGCCGAGACGAAGTCGCCGACCGGGGTCGCGAACCTGGCGGTCTCGAAGGGGCAGGCGATCTACTTCCGTCTCGGCTCGATCGACGACGGCGTGCTGGACCAGGTCACCTGGAACCCGACGATTGCCTACCAGGACGTGACGGGTCCCCTGGATGTGAACGGGCTCAGCCCCGTGACGTTCACCGCTTCGAACGACTTCACCCTCGCCGGGCGGCCGCACACGACGGTCACCATGCCGCTCGACGGCACCGTCCAGTTCGACGCCGACGTGATCAAGACGGCGGTCACCTCCGACGACGTCACGGTGCTGGTGCTGAAGAACGGCGCCCCGGTGGTGCAGCAGACCCTCCCGCGCGCGAGCGTCGGGACCACCCATGTCAGCGCCGGCTTTGCCGTGGCGGCGCCCGTGGGCGCCAACCGGGACCGGATCGAAGCGCGGCTGTCGGTGGACTCCCCCATCGACGTCAGCAAGGTGGGCTGGACGCCCGAGCTGCACTACGTCAGCGCCACGAACAACGGACAGCCGGTGCCGACGACCGACTCGAACGGGAACAACACCCTGTCGCTCATCGTCCCGACCGACACCGACATCTACCCCGTCGACGATCTGGCCGGTCCCCAGCAGCCGTACACCTCGGATCACGATGGCACCGTGAACGTGATCGCCGACGTGACGGCCGGACCGTCCCACCCGAAAGGCGACGTGGTCCTCACCGTGAAGGGGTCCGACGGCTCGCTGGCGAAGCAGTCCTTCAACATCGCCGCGAACCAGCCGGCGGAGAGCACCACCCTGTCGATGGCGCTGAAAAACGGCACCGACTACTGGTTCGATCTCTCCGTGCGCGAGCCCGGGCTGTCCGACGCCATCGGTTCTTCGAAGGTGCACTACGAGTACAACGACGGCGCCGCCCACTCGGTGGACGTGCCGAGCGCCCGGCACTGGGCGGGCTCACAGGGCGTCTTCCCGATCGCCTACCGCGGCTGGGCCTACGCCGGCTACAACGCCGACGGGGCGAAGGCCACGGCGCCGCTCGACCCGGCGGCTTTCGTCTTCGATCCGGCCGACTTCCCGACCAGCGACCCGACGGGCTTCGACGATCCCTCCTACAAAGACCCGGCGCAGGGGAAGGCCTACGCCTTCATCGCCTCCGCCCTCGGGAGCGACGCCACCGTGCCGCCGAGCGTCTGGCGCGGCCCGAAGGACAGCCTGCACGGCGGTCCGGCCGAAGCTCAGAGCTCGCGGCTGAAGAACGACAGCATCCACCTGGTCACAGCCACCGGCGCGGGCGCGCAGGCGCCGGTGCGCCTGTCGGTCTCCCCGTCGCTGGCGCTGACGGCGGGCGTCGCCTCCCTCGGCGGCTCGTTCGGCTGGGGCCCGAACCTCGGCCTGCTCGACTACATGGACCTCAACGGCGACGGCTTCCCCGACTACGTCTCGCCGAACCAGGTGCAGTACACCGGCCCGCGCGGCGGCTACGTGGACACCCGCTCCCAGGCGTACCTCGGCGTCGTCACCAACGACACCGAGATGGCGACGGGCGGCGGGGTCGACGGCTCGGCGGTCGAGATCAAGGCGAACTCCGAGGCCCGCTCGAACACCTCGCAGGCGGTGGTGCCGACCAGCGGCAAGCGCGGCCGCAAGCGCTCCAACACCGCCGGCAAGGGGAAGACCTCCGACGGCGACATCAGCGGCGCCAAGATGGGCTTCTCGCTCGGACTCGGGACGTCCTTCTCGAACGAGCCGGCCACAGGTCAGGCGTCCTTCGATCTCGACCAGGAGACGAAGATCGCCGACGTGAACGGCGACGGCCTTCCGGACCGCGTGCGGGTCGACAACGACCGCGTCTTCGTGCGCCTCAACCTCGGCTACGCCTTCTCCGACACCGAGCTCCTGTGGGCCGAGTCGCGGTTCGAGAACGGCCAGACGGTGAACGGGACCCTCGGGCCGAGCCTTGGCTTCAACTTCGGCGAGCTGGAGTTCGCCGGCGGCCTGTCCCTGACCGAGGCCTACACCACGATGAAGACGGTGTGGGTGGACGTGGACGGCGACGGCATCCTCGACCGCCTGCGCAAGGGGGACAACACCATCTTCGTGTCCTTCGGCACCGGCTCGGGGATCCTGCCGGAGGCGGCGTTCGGCTCGATGGCGCAGGCCTCGGTGGGGAACGCCGTCTTCAACAGCATGCCGCTCCTGCAGGGAGACCAGGTCGCGATTGGCCACGACACCGGGCTGGGCGCCGGCTTCGACTTCACCATCGGCATCGGCCCGCTCTGCTTCATCATCGGCGAGTGCTACATCATCCTGAACCCGGGGGCCGACTTCGAGCGCGGCGTCTCGAGCCAGGAGGTGGAGCTGAGCGACGTGGACGGCGACGGCCGCCCCGACTCGGTCTTCAGCACCGCCGACAACCAGCTCGTCGTGCGTCGCAACCTGACCGACCGCACCAATCTCCTGAAGTCCGTGCGCAACCCGCTCGGCGGGACCATCACCCTCGGCTACGAGCGCAAGGGGAACACGGTCGACCAGCCGGGGTCCCTCTGGGCCCTGAGTCGCGTCGAGGTCGATGACGGGCGGCCCGGGGACGGGGTCAACAAGCGGATCACCACCTGGGAGTACGAGGGCGGCCGCTCCAACCCGCTCGAGCGGACCGACTTCGGCTTCGCCAAGGTCACCGAGAAGGCGCGCGATCTCTCCGAGGCCGTGCTCCGCATGACCGAACGCGCCTACCTCAACGACAACATCTTCGATGCCGGCCTGCAGACGCGCGAGACGCTCCTCGACCCGTCGGGAAAGAAGATCAAGGAAACGATCAGCGAGTGGAAGCTCGTCGATGTCGCGACCAACGACACGGCGGCTCTGGCGCCGACCGCGGTCGATCCGGCCAACCTGCGCCTCCTCGGCCTGTCGGTCGCGCCGGAGCGGACGAAGGTCGAGCAGCGCTGGTTCGACTCGGCCGGCGTCCAGGCGAAGAACACCTGGACGACCTACGCCTACGACGACCTCGCCAACGTCACCCAGGCCGTGGACGTCGGGGAGCCGGGGGTCCCGGGTGATGACCTGACCATGACGCTGCGGTACTCCGATTGCACCATCGCGCAATCGGACGATCTCACGTCGGTCTTCGCCTGCCCGGCGACTCCGCCGGCGGGAGGGCACTCGCCCTTCTGGAACCCGAGCCGCTGCGGGACCTGGACCAGCCTGCCTGCGGTCGCGACGCTCACCGACTCGGCCGGCCAGATCCTGCGCCAGCGCGACGGCCGCACCGACCTGTGCGACAACTCCAGCGTCACGCACCTGGTCGAGAACATCAACGCGGCCGACGTCGCCATCACCGACCTCTCCTACGACGACTGGGGCAGCTACAACCACATCGTCTATCCCGCGAACGCGACGGGGCAGCGCTACCAGGTGGACTACGTCTACGACGCGGTCAACCGCGCGAACGTCGGGCTGACCGCGGACAGCCACGCTCCGCACCCGGCCGACCCGGACGCCGACCCGACCGAGGCGTGCGGCTCGCCCGACGCTCCGGTCAAGGGATGCGCCTACTCGACCTTCGACGGCCCCACCGGCCGCATCGCCTCGCGCATCGACGCCAACGGCCAGACGACGTCGTACACCTACGACACGGCGGGCCGCCTCCGGTCCATCACCCTGCCGAAGGAGCAGGGCACGGGGCACGCGACCGTCACCTTCGAGTACAACCCGACGGCCCCGGCCTACGCCTACGCCGTGGCGCACCATTTCGACGCCTTCCATGCCGCCGATCCGATCGACACGGTCGCGTTCGCGGACGGGACGGGGCGCCGGACGCAGACCAAGCAGGACGCCAGCTTCTTCCGCGGCGCTGCCGCTCCCTCCGAGGCGGGGATGGCGGTGTCCGGCGCGGTGGAGTACGACGCGCTCGGGCGCGTCGTGAAGGAGTGGTACCCGATCGAGGAGTCGGCCGGCTCGGCGACGACGTACAACGGCGGTCACTCCGCCGTGCCGACGCAGGCGCAGTTCAACCTGCTCGATCTCGTCACGAGGACCACGCATCCGGACGGGTCGTTCGTCACCAGCGATTACCTGTTCGGCGGCGCCCCCCGCTTCGGCGCCAATCTCTTCCTCGCCCACCAGGTGGACGAGGAGGGCCGCGCCCAGGACACCTACAGCGACGTGCGCGACAACGTCCTCGGCGTCGAGTCGCGGCCGGGAACCGCGCAGGCGCTCCTGACGCGCTACGACTCCGATGCGCTCGGCCAGCTCTACCGGGTGCAGGACCCGGCGGGGAACGTCACCATCCACACCTACGACTGGCTCGGCCGGCGCACCTCCACCAACTCGCCGGACGGAGGCTTCGTGACCTTCAAGTACGACGCCGCCTCGAACCTCATCGAGAAGGTCACGCCGAACCTGCGCGCGAGAAACCAGAAGATCAGCTACCGCTACGACTTCGAGCGGCCGCGCATCGTCTCCTACCCGGACGCGCCCCTGGGGATCATGTACACCTACGGCGGCCTGACGGCCGCCGAGAACGGCGTCGGGCGGGTGGTGGCGGTGCACGACCAGGCGCGCGACATGACGCTCGGGTACGGTCCGATGGGCGAGGTGACGCGCGAGACCACCGTGATGATGCTCCACAACCTCAGCTCGACCACGGCCACGAAGATGACCTTCACGACCGCGTTCGATGAGGACTCGTTCGGGCGGTACAAGACCGTCACCTACCCGGACGGCGAGGCGCTGTCCTACGACTACGACGCGGCAGGGCTCGTCTCGAAGGTGGCGGGACAGAAGACCCCGTTCGCCTACCCGTACGTGGATCGACAGGAGTACGACGCCTTCTTCGCGCGCCGCTTCCGCCAGACCGGGAACGGCGTCAAGACGGAAACCGCCTACGATCCGCTGACGCGGCGCATCTCGCTCATCCAGACGAACGCTCCGCCCCGCGAGATCCAGCACCTCACCTACGGATACGACAAGGTGGGGAACGTCCTGACCGCCAACAACCCGATCCCGTTCCCGCCCGGGGACAACACCCAGGGTGGGCCGAGCACCGAGACGTACACCTACGACACGCACTATCGCCTGGAGACCGCCCGCGGGGTCTACAAGTACGCCGACAAGACCCGCAACTACGCCTACGACGTGACCTACGACGCCAACGGCAACCTCAAGACGAAGGCGCAGACGGACACCATCTTCCCGTCGAAGAAGCCGGCGCAGATCCAGGCCAAGACGACCTACACGCTGAATCCCATCGTCTACGGCCTGCCGGCGCCGCACCAGGTCGCGCAGATCGGCTCGCGCGCCTACACGCACGACCTCGACGGCAACGTCACCGGCTGGACCGACGCCAAGGGAGGCCAGCGGCGCTCCATGACCTGGACCGCCGACGATCGCATGGCGACCAGCGCCGACAACGGCAGCACCACGACCGAGACCTACGACGATGCCGGACGGCTGACCATCGAGCGTGGCCCGCAGGGCGAGAAGGGCTTCGTCAACCAGTGGTACATGGTGGTCAACGGCAGCAACTTCTGGAAGGACGTCTGGGTCGGCGCCGAGCGGGTCGAGACCAAGAAGGTCGAATCCCCGGGGCTGCCGGAGAACAAGCGGTACTTCCTCCACAAGGACCTGCAGGGGAACACCAACATGGTGACCGACCTGCTCGGGGTGCCGTTCGAGCACCTGATCTACTTCCCGGGCGGGGAGGTGTGGATCCTCGAGGCCAGCACCACGTTCCGCGAGCCGTTCACCTTCGCGGGCGCCTATTACGACGACCAGCGGATGCTCCTGAGCCTCGGCCGTCGCTGGTACGAGCCGCGCGAGGAGTACCTCTTCACCACCGACCCGGGCCTGCTGGACGTGCCCGAGAGCGCGCTCGACGACCCGGCGCTGCTTCCCCCCTACACCTACGGGGAGAACAACCCGATCCGGCTCGCCGACCACGACGGCCGGGTTCCCGAGGACGTGCAGAAGGCCTTCCGTGCCGCCTTCGGCAAGCCCGGCGGCAGGCTGGACGCGGCTTCGCTCAACGCGTTCAGCTCGCAGCTCCTGACGCGCATCAACAAGAACGGGCCGGCGACGGCGAAACTCGGCGTCTTCCTCGGGAAGATCGCGGCCGACCCGGGCAAGGCGGCGCGCGCCGGCCTCTCGGCGCTGAACGAGCGCCTGGGATCGAAGCCGCTGCTCTCGATCGATCTGAAGAAGACCGGCTCGGGTCTGCAGCTCGAGGAGGTGCGCGTGTCGCCGACCCTCGGCTTCAAGGAGTTCAAGCTCAAGAAAAAGAAGTAAGACCGCAACGGCGGGCCCCCCGGCGCTATACTCCGCCGCGCCGGGGGGCCTCGATGCAGACGGAGCCGCAGCGCCCATCGTCCCACGACGACGCCGTCGTCACGGCGCGCCTGCTCGACCTGTTCATCCGCGCCGGCGTCATCGGACTGCTGGCCGCCCTCTGCTTCGTCGTCTTCGCTCCGTTCCTGACGCTGATGGTCTGGGCCATCGTCATCGCCGTCGTCCTTTTCCCCGCGCACGAGTGGCTGGCGGCCCATCTGGGCGGCCGGTCCGGCCTGGCTTCGACGGTCATCGTGATCGCGGGGACACTCCTGCTGGTCG
This sequence comes from Candidatus Polarisedimenticolia bacterium, assembly GCA_036005805.1. Taxonomy (GTDB): domain Bacteria; phylum Acidobacteriota; class Polarisedimenticolia; order Gp22-AA2; family Gp22-AA2; genus DASRAU01. The sequence goes on from DASYQE010000212.1 coordinate 16,988, forward strand.
TGCCGACGGCGCTCCTGATGAGCTCGTTCGGGACCTCGGTGCGGGATCTCGTCCAGGGGGTGCAGAACAACACGCTGCAGATTCCCCCACCCGCCGAAAGCGTCCAGGGATGGCCGCTCGTCGGCGACAAGATCTACGGCCTCTGGTCGAAGGCCAGCACCAACCTCCCGGAGCTCGTCCAGAGCCTGCAGCCGAAGATCGGCGAGCTGGCGCGCAAGGCGCTCTCCATCGTCGCCAACATCGGGCTCGGCGTGCTGCAGTTCGTCGCCTCGCTCATCGTCGGTGGCATCCTGATGGCGTACGGCGCCGCGGGAGCACGGACGAGCCTGGCCATCGTCTCGCGCCTCGTCGGCCGCACACGCGGCGCCTCCTTCCAGACCCTCGCGGTCGGGACCATCCGCGGCGTGGCCCAGGGGGTCATCGGCATCGCCTTCGTGCAGGCGATCCTGGTCGGCCTGGTGCTGCTCATCGCCGGCGTCCCGTGGGCGGGGGTGCTGGCGGCGATCACGCTCGTCCTGAGCATCGCGCAGGTGCCGGCGCTCCTCGTCATCATCCCCGTCATCGCCTACATCTGGATGAGCGGGAACTACGGCACCGGAGCGGCGGTCCTGTACACCGTGCTGCTGCTGGTGGCGGGGCTCGCAGACAACGTCCTCAAGCCGCTGATGCTCGGCCGCGGCGTCGAAGCGCCCATGCCGGTCATCCTGCTCGGAGCGCTCGGGGGCATGGCCTCGGGCGGCATCCTCGGGATGTTCGTCGGCGCCACGGCGCTGGCGCTCGGCTACCAGATCTTCATGAAGTGGGTCGAGGGCGACCAGCCCGCCTCAACGTGAACGCGAAAGTGTGGAGAACGTAGCCGGAAGCGTGTGAACGCAACGCGTCCGCCGGTGACCGCGGCTTTCACGCACCAGCGGCGCGAGACGATCGCCTTCGGCCGCCGGCTCAACGCGGTCATGGAGCAGATGTTCCTGACCGCCGTGTGGCGCAACTTCGTCAAGAAAAGAAGCGAGCGGGTCTCCCAAAGCGGCACTCCCGCCATGCACCTCGGCCTGACCGGCGAGCGCTGGCCCTGGTCCAGGGTCTTCTCGCGGCGCCTGTTCCCCGCCCGCACCGCGACTCCGCCTCTCTGGGCGCGCCTCTACCGGCGCCTCTGGACCTCTCCTCTCTACAAGAACAACTCCCGGCACCAGTTGAAGCTGGCCTTTTAGGTCGAGTTCCTTCGCGAGATGGAGCCGCTTCTTCCGGTCCGCCGGGGACCCCCATTCTCGGGGGCACGCTGGTCAACCCGCCCCCCTCCGACCTCGTATCATGGCCGGTGGTCCGGGGTCCGGATGAGAGATCTCTAGGAGAACAGCGCATGCAGCCGAATTCGAAGCGGATGAGAGACTCCCTCACCATCGTCCTGACCGGCCTGTTGGCGCTGGCAGCGTCGCCTCCCGCCGCGACCGCCGGCGCGCCGCCGTCGAAAGCAGGTCGGACCGTCCTGATCACCGGGGCGAACCGGGGGCTTGGACTGGAGTTCGCGCGACAGTACCGGGCCTCCGGGTGGCAGGTCATCGCCACGGCCCGCGAGCCCGAGGCGGCGGCCGAGCTCAAGGCGCTCGGTGAAGGGGTGCGCATCCTCCCCCTCGACGTCACCAAGCCGGAGAGCGTCGCCGCGCTGAAATCCTCGCTCGGGGCGCGGCCTATTGACCTGCTCATCAACAACGCCGGCCAGGGCGTCGGCCTCGAGGGCGGCTCCCTGGACAAGCTGGACCTCACGACGTTCGAGCGGGTCTTCCTGGTGAACACGCTCGGTCCGGTGCGCGTCACCCAGGCGCTCCTCCCGAACCTGCGTGCCGGCAACGGCAGGATGATCGTCGGCATCAGCAGCGGGCTGGGAAGCATCGCGGAGAACCGCGAGGGGGGCTTCTACGGCTACCGCGAGAGCAAGGCGGCGCTCGACATGTTCCTGCGCGGTCTCGCGGCCGAGCTGAAGGACGAGGGCTTCACCTGCATCGCGATCATCCCGGGCTGG
>DASYQE010000213.1:0-1735 GCA_036005805.1 Candidatus Polarisedimenticolia bacterium
CAGGTGCTGGACGCCAACCCGTCCCTGCAGTCCCAGCTCGTGAAGGGGAACAAGCTCGGGCTCTGCTTCTACGACGTGCTGATGATGGGACAGGCGCGGTCGGCCACGGAGGTCTGTCCTCGGGCACTCGACCCGCAGACCTACTTCGACTGCGACTTCGCCGGGCTCGGAGTCTGCTGGGCCGACATCTACGAGGCCGGTCTCTTCGGGTCGGTGGACGGCCAGTGGATCGACATCACCGGCCTCGCGGACGGCGAGTACGTCCTCGAGAACGAATCGAACGCGACGCACCTCATCACCGAAGCCGACTACGGCAACAACTCCAGCGCCATCCGGATCCGGATCAAGGGGAAGAACATCCACATCTTCGGGCCGGCTTAGTCAGTCCTGTTTGGCTGAGACGGTGACCTCGAACGGGTAGGCGAACCGGCCGGTCCCATCCTGCGCGGCCGGGCTTCGGAGCAGGACCTTGTAGATTCCCGAGGCTTGGAACCGGGACGCCGGGACGGCGATTGCCGCACGGCCCATCGCGTCGAGCGGCGGCAGCGCGGTCTCGCCGACCAGTTCCTTCTCTCCCGGTCCGACCACGCTCAGCAGGAGATCCTGGTCCGGGGCCACGGGTGGATTGAGCGTCAGGCGGAGCGTCGAAACCCCGCGCCCGAGGTCGATGCGCGGCATCCCCGCGCCGGCGTCGCGCATTCCGCCGACGCCGAGGTCGAGCGCGACTTCGACGCCGGCCGGTGCACCGCCCTTCACCGGCGCGGCGGGAATCTCCGGCTGCGCCGGACCGGGTCGGACCATCTGGTAGGCGACCGCCCCGACCACGATCACCGCCGCCGCGGTCGCCAGGGGGGCCCACAGCTGGCGGCCGCGCGACCAGCCGGCGGGAGCCACGGCGCCGTGCGATTCGATCGCCGCCGACAGCTCCCGGAGCTCGCGGGCGTCCCGGGCGCAGACGGCGCACTGCGCGACGTGGGCGGCCACCATGGCGTCCTCTTCCCCTTCGAGGCTCCCGTTGATGTGGAAGTCGAGCAGCGCGGCGGCGGGATGCCCGCAGTCCTCGGACGCGTCCGTCGGCGGGGCGGTCATCGCCCTCCGATCCTCAGGAGCTGCCGTCGCACGGCGAGCAGGCGATCGCGGCAGCGGAAGACGCGGGCCTTGATCGTCCCCTCCGCCACCCCCAGCCTGCGGGCGATCTCCGCGTACGAGAGATGCTGCGCGTGGACCATCTCGAGAAGATGCCTCTCCTCGGGGGTCGAACCGAGCAGGATCTTGCGCAGGAGATCCCGGGAGATCAGCCGCTCCGATCCGTCGTCGCAGGCGGCCTCCGCCTGCCCGCCCGCGGCCGCGCCGGGCCCGGTCCGGCGAACGGCGGAGCGGCGACAGGTGTCGATGCAGGTGTTCCTGGCGATGCGGTGCACGTAGGTCCTCAGCTCCGAGGCGCCGTGGAACCGATCGGAGCGGAGGTTCCGGAACAGGCGCAGGCGGATGTCCTGGCGCAGATCGTCCCACTCGGCGCGCAGACTGTGGAACTCGGTCCTGAGGACGGTCTGGATCCACGAGTCCACGGTGGCGATCGCCGTCGCCTCCCCGGCGATCAGCCCGCGAATCAGGATGCGGTCGCTCTCCGTCGAAGAACGGGCAGGGACGACGATCGTGTCATCGATCACTTCATCCATGGCGAGGTGGAGGGAGCATAGGGTGAAGTGTGGAGGCGCGCAACAGACTTCTTGCG
>DASYQE010000214.1:0-2575 GCA_036005805.1 Candidatus Polarisedimenticolia bacterium
TCGAGCGCCGGGTTCGTCAGGCTGGCGGTCTCGCCGGCGACCTTCGACGAGACGAACTCCTTGTGGATGGTGAACTCGCCGATGCCGGAGAAGACCCCGGGGAAGGTCAAAAGCACCCGCCGGATGTGATCGGCGGCGTACATGTCGGCCGGGTTGAAGCCGGTGATCATCGGGTCGAAGCGCGCCTGCTCGCTCTTCGCGAGGGAGCGGTACGCCATGGCGATGAAGGCGTCGGTGAACGAGTAGTAGTAGAGAGGCGCGTCGGACTGGAGGTAATACGTGGGCGCGAAATCCCCGCTGTTGCCGTACGACCAGGACTGCTGCAGCGGAATGCCGAACAGCGCCACCCGCCCCACCTTGTCCCCCATGATTTTCAGGAACTGGTGGATGTCGGTGCCTTCCTGGACGTAGTTGGTCAGGTGGAAGTGGCAGTCGTTCACCGTCTCGGTCGGCGCGGCCGAAGGAGCCGGGGCCACTCCCGCGAGCGCCGCTGCGATCAGCGCCGCGGCCAGTCCGAGCGGGAGCCGGAAACGTCGCTTCAGAAGTTCATCTCCATGTTGACGTGGTAGACATCGCCGTCGCCGCCGACCGGGTAGGGCACCGCCGCGTAACCGACGGGACAGTTGTTCAGCCGGATCCATTCGGCGTTGAGCCGGAAGCCCCGCTTCTTCAGCGGATACCAGTTCGCCCCGGCGCGGATCTCCATGCTGTCGCCGAAGTCGCCATTGATTTCCGCGCCGCCGGCGTAGAGTTGCAGCGCGTTCTTGATCACCATGGCGGACGCCTGCACCTGGTAGCCGTCGTCGGTGATCGGCTCGAGCAGGTCGGTGCCGGGGCCCCTGTAGTCGCTCAGCCGGCGCCGGAAGGACTCCGCCTCGACCGAGAACCCCTTGTACTTGAAGCCGCCGTCGAGACTCGCCATCTCGTAGAGGACGTCGGTGACGTTGATGCCGACGCCGAAGAGATCGGGGGTGAAGATGATGCTGCCGTCCGTGAGGCGGATCTGGCTGTTTTCGATCGAGTCGGTCCCCGGCTGCGACTGCTGGTTTTCATGGCTCTTGGTGTAGTGCCCGGCGAGGCGGGTCGCGGGCTTCTCGTGCCAGTCGTAGTCGCCGAAGGTGCCGTACAAGCCGAACTCTCCCGTCGTCGGCAGCCACTGCAGCATGTACGACATGGTGTTGAGCCCATTGTCGATCTGCGTGGCGCTGACGCCGAGCGTGCTCAGGTTGTTCCCGAGCATCACCATGTACTTGAGCTTGGTGGTCAGCTCCCCCTTGATCCAGGCGCCGCTGGTGTAGGAGCCGCGGAAGAACTCGTCCGACGTCAGCCGGTCGTCCACCCCGAGCCAGTAGGGGAACTGCCCTTCGGTGCTGCGGGTGCTCGGGAGGCTGGTGATGCCGGCGCCGAAGGTGACGAAGCGGTTGAAGGTCCACGACAGGTTCCCGGCGCCGACCACCTGCGCCGGATCGCCCTGCGAGGTGTTGGCCGACCAGACGTACAGGTAATAGCGCAGGCGCGGATCGAGGAACCAGCCCGAGAACGGGAGGAAGAACTTCACCAGCTGGATGTCCTCGCGCAGCTGCACGTTGTGCTCGTTGCCGAAGAAGTCGGTGTACGACGGCTCGAGGCTTTCCTGGTTCAGGTAGCGCGCGTAGGAGAAGAGCCGCATGTAGATCTGGCCGTTGTCGCCGTCGAAGAGGAGGAACCCGGCGTTCGGCACGTACCGCGGCGCGCGCTGCTTCGTCGCGACCTTCTCCACCGCCTGCGACAGGTCCTCGCCGACCACGAACTCGCCGGTGCAGCCGTCCGAGACCCAGACGCCGTCATCGTCGTAGCCCCAGGTCTTGCCCAGCAGGCAGGACGCCTGTCCCGACGAGCGCAGCAGCGCCACCCCCTTGGTGGTGTTGGCGGGACAGTGGTTGCGCTCGCCGAGCTTCGAGGCGCACGTGATGGTGACCGCCTCCCGGGCTTTCTGCAGCTCGTGCGACTGCGGCTGGTCCACGGGAGGAGGCGGCGCGCCCTGGGCGATCAGCGCGGAGGGGAGGAGAGCCGTCACGGCGAGCCCCAGGAGGCCCGCCAGCGCGGCGGCCGGGAGCTTGCCTCGCACCGCTAGTCGACTTTGACGATGAGCGCGTTCGAATAGGTGACGTCGACGCGGTCGCCGGGCTTCACGCCCTTGAGGAGTTTCTTGTCCTCGACCCGGACGCTGACGGTGTGGTAGTCCTGGGCGAGGAAGGTGAGCACGCCCGCGCCGCGATCCACGTCCTTCACCAGCACGGTCCCGGTCATCTGACGGGTCACGGTACCGCCCGGCTTCGGCCCGGTGCCGCGGACGATCGACGGTGTCCCGTTCGCGGCGGCGGGCACAGGCTGCCCCGCCTTGCGGACGCTCACCGCGATTGCTTCCGTGTACTCGAAGGTGACCGTGTCCCCGATCTGCAGCTCGTCGAAGCGCTGGATCCCGGGCTCGGCGTAGAGGGTCTGGAGCTTGCCGTCTCTGTCCTTCAGGGACACGGTGCGGCCGGCGCGGTCGATCGCCTCGATCTTCGTCTTGAGGGTGATCGTCCCCTTCTTC
>DASYQE010000215.1:0-5665 GCA_036005805.1 Candidatus Polarisedimenticolia bacterium
GCGGCAGTTCGAGCGGCTCGGCGGCAACCAGACGCAGACGGTGGACGTGCGGGTGATCGCCGCGACCCACCAGGACCTGCAGGCCCGCATCCTCGAGGGGCAGTTCCGCGAGGACCTCTATTACCGGCTGAACGTGGTCGAAATCGCCATGCCGCCCCTGCGCGCCCGGGCCGACGACATCCCGCTGCTCGTGGAGTTCTTCGTCCGGAAATCGGCGGCGGCGAACGGCAAGGCGATCACCGGGCCGACGCCCGAGGCGCTGGCGCTCCTCAGGGAGGCCGCCTGGCCCGGGAACGTCCGGCAGCTCGAGCACGCCATCGAGCGGGCCGTGGTGCTGGCGCGGGGCGACGGGCTCGGTCCCGACCTCTTCCCGGGACTCGTCCGGCAGGAGCAGGACCCCGGGCCCGCAGTCGCGGGCGGCCCGCCCGTGCCCGGCTCCTCCCTCGACGACATCGAGCGCGACGCCGTCATCCGCACGATGGAGTCGGTCGGCGGGTCGGTGACGCGCGCGGCGGCCATTCTCGAGATCAGCCCGCGCGCCATCCAGTACAAGATGAAGCGCTACCGCGAGGCCGGCGCCGTCGGCCGCAAGCCGGAGGAAGCGCCGGAGGCCTGACAGGCCCCGGCCGGCTCAGCGCGGATCCGGATCGCCCGACGCCAGCTTGGTCAGCTCGATGACCGTGACCGGAACCAGGCCGAGTGCGAGGGCCAGTCCCCAGCGGCCGGGCGACAGCGGCGGCAGACCGAAGAGCGCCGCGGTCGCCGGGTGACTCTGCAGAAGGACCTGCACGCCGAAGGTCGCCGCCAGGACGAGGAGCAGGCGCAGATTCGAGAAGGCCCCGAGGCCGAAATGCGTGCGGCTGCGGGAGCGCGCGGCGAACGCCCAGGCAATGTGACTGGTCACGAGGACGGCGAATCCCAGCGCCCGCGCCGCCTCCGCGTCACCGTCCCGGAAGCCGATCCGGAAGCCGAGCAGTGAAACCAGCGCAATGAGGCCGCCGGCGAGCCCCAGCCGCCGCAGGAAGGGCGGATCGGTGAACCCGGCGTCGGCGAGGCGCGGCGGCCGGCGCAGGGCGTGGGGATGGGCCCGCTCGGTGGCCAGGGCCAGGGCCGGGAACCCGTCGGTCGCGAAGTTCACCCACAGCAGGTGCACGGGCAGGAGCGGCACCGGCCAGCCCACGAGCACGGCGGCAAGCATCACCAGCACCTCGCCGAGGTTCCCGGCCAGCAGGTAGAGCAGCGCCCGCTGGATGTTGTCGAAGATGCGGCGCCCTTCCTCGACGGCGTTGACGATCGTGGCGAAATGGTCGTCGGTGATGACGATGTCGGCCGCCTGCCGGGTTACCTCGGTGCCGGCGCGGCCCATGGCGATGCCGACGGACGCCTCGCGGATCGCCGGCGCATCGTTCACGCCATCGCCGGTCATCGCCACCACCAGTCCGCGCCGCTTCAGCGCCCGGACGATGCGCAGCTTGTGCGCCGGTGTCACCCGCGCGTAGACCGAGGTGCGCTCGGTTGCCGTGGCGAGCTCCGCGTCACCCATGGCGTCGAGGGCGTGGCCGTCCAGGACTCCCGCGACAGCATCGGGGCCGCGCGCCGGAAGGATCCCGAGCTCACGCGCGATGGCCGCCGCGGTGACCGGGTGGTCCCCGGTGATCATGACGACGCGGATGGAGGCGGCGGCGCAGCGCGCCACCGCTTCGCGCGCGTCCGGACGCGGCGTGTCGGCAAGAGCCACCAGCCCGAGGAAGGTCAGGTCGCGTTCGACGGCGTCCGCATCGAGGCGCTGCGTCGCGACGGATGCCGGAAGCGATCGCTCGGCCACCGCGAGCACCCGCAGCGCGCCGGCCGCCATCCGGCGGGTCGTGTCGAGGATCGTGACCCTCCCCGCCTCGTCGAGCGCCGCGGACGACCCGTCCTCGTGCAGAAGGGATGCGCAGCGCGGCAACACCATCTCCGGCGCACCCTTCACGAATCCTGCGGCGGCGGACCCGGCGCGGCGCACGATGGCCATCCGCTTGCGCTCTGAATCGAACGGGATCACCAGGAGACGCGGCTCGGTCATCTCGATCTCCGGCCGGCTCACGCCCTCCTCGGCGGCATCGAGCAGGAGCGCGCCTTCCGTCGGGTCGCCGACGATCACCGGCCCCTCGTCCCCCGGACGGAGGTCCGCGTCGCAGCACGCTGCGGCCGCGTGACGCAGGCGGCGCCGGACGACGGATCCGCCCCCCTCCGGCATCCAGATCGATCGCACGCGCAGCTCCCCGGTCGTGAGGGTCCCGGTCTTGTCGGAGGCGATCACCTGGGCCGCTCCGAGGGTCTCCACGGCGGCGAGGTGGCGCACGAGCGCGCGGCGCCGCGCCATGCGCTGGACCCCGATCGCGAGCGCCAGCGTGACGACGGTCGGCAGCCCCTCCGGCACGGCGGCGACCGCGAGGCTCAGGGCCGCGAGGATCATGTCGAGCGCACCCTCGCCGCGCAGGAGCCCGAGCCCGAGGATGACGATCACGATCCCGCCGCACAGGACGATCAGGCGCTGCGACACCCGGTCGAGACGCTGCTGCAGCGGCGTGGTCCCGGCGTCGGCTTCCTCGAGCAGGCCCGCAATCCGGCCGAACTCCGTGGCCATCCCGGTCGCCGTCACCACGGCGCGTCCCTGGCCGCGCGTCACCGACGTGCCGGCGAAAACGATTCCCGCGCGCTCGTCCGCGACCACGGCGCCTTCGGGGACCATCCTCTTCGAGACCGGCAGCGACTCCCCGGTCAGGAGCGCCTCGTTCGCTTCCAGGCTCGCCGCCTCGACCAGACGCGCGTCGGCGCCCACCACGTCCCCCGCTTCCAGGAGCAGCAGATCGCCGCGCACGACGTCGCTCGCGGGGATCACCACGGGGCGGCCGTCGCGCACGACCGTGGCGCGCGGCGCGGCGAGAGCCCGCAGCGCCGACAGGGCCGCCTCGGCCCGACCTTCCTGGAGCGCGGCGACGCTGGCGTTGAGGATCACGATGGCGGCGATGGCCGCCGCTTCGACCCAGTCTCCGAGGACGAGGGAGAGCGCGACCGCCCCCAGGAGCACCCACATCATGGCGCTCTCGAACTGGCGGGCGAAGAGCCGCCAGGCCGGTGGCGGGGGGCGCTCCTCGAGGCGATTCGCCCCCTCGGCGGCGAGGCGGGCCTGCGCCTCCGCGGACGACAGGCCCGCGAAGGGGGCCTGGGCGATCAGCTGGCGCGCGTCACCTGGACCGGGCACGGCGCGGCTCGCACGACGGGCATCACGCCGCCCGATGCTTCTCGAGCTCGGCCTGGCAGTCGACGCAGAGCGGCGCCTCCGGCAGCGCGAGCAGCCGCTCCGGGTGGATGAACCCGTCGCACGCGGCGCACACGCCGTACGTTCCTTCGTCGATGCGCCGCAGCGCGCCCCGCAGCTCCACGGAGCGGGCCACGAGCCAGTCGAGGAGCTGCGTCACGTTCTCACGTTCCTCGATCACCTGCGTGGCATCGGCCGCCTCGCTCAAAGGGGTGTTGTCTCCGCCCCCCTCCCATTCCTGCGGCCGCTCTTCGCTGCGGAGCGAGGACACCCAGCGGCTCACCTGCTTCAGGTCCTTCTCGATCCGTTCACGCACCCGGTTTCGTGCCTCGTTCATGGCACCCTCCTTACCAACCTCGTCCCTGCGTTCCGTCTCACCCCCGGTTCGGCGTGAGCCCGATCTGGGACACGATCGCGTCCAGCCCTTCATCGGTCCCCGGCAGGCAGGCGAGCAGCCGGGCGGCGTGCTTCACCGCGAAGGGCGGCGCCCCCGCGCCGGGCTCCAGTCCGCCGGCCTTCCCGAGCAGGAAGCGCCACTCGCGCAGGCGCTCGCGGCCGTACTCCTCGAGCACGTTCTCTTTGTCCCGGCGCTGCAGCACGGCGGCGAGCCGCGTGGCGAGATCGGCCGCTTCGCGCAGGCCGGAGTTCATGCTCTGCATGCCGGCGGGACCGGTCAGGTGCGCGGCGTCCCCCGCCAGCCAGACACGTCCCCCTCCGAACGAGGCGGCCAGCCGCCGCTCGAACCGGACCTCGATGGACCACGCCAGCGACGACGGATCCAGGTCGAACCACGGGGCCCGCGCCGCGATCATCGAGCGGAGCGTGTCCGCTTCGAGATGAGGGAAGAAGCGCTCCCCCACCTGGCTCACGAGGCGGCTCTTGTAGCGATCCTCCGCGCGCACTTCGGGCGCCTGGAGTTCCAGGCTGAACCGCGAGCGGCCCGAGGGGAGCGGCCAGACGACATCGAGGGTGGACTCGCCGATCACCAGCCGCATGTCGTCCACCGGTTTCCGGGAGGAGCACTCGACGACGGCGAACACCTGCGAAAGGGACGTCTCATCGAACGGGATCTCGAGGATGCGCCGGACGAGCGAGGCGTGCCCGTCCGCGCCGATCACGTAGTCGGCGTCATAGCGGAACTCCTTGTCCACGACCCAGCCGGTCCGGGCGACGGCGTAGCCCGTGGTCTCGCGCTCCAGCCGGTGCACGGTCGCCGTCATCCCGCTCTCCCCCGTTTCGAGGCGCGCCAGCCGATGGCTGAAGCGGACCCGGACGCCTTTCTTCGCCAGCGCCTCCGTGAGCAGGTGCTCCAGGGCGCTCTGCGGCAGCGCGAGCAGCGGATGCCGCGCGTCCCCGACGGTCAGCTCGGCGTGTCGCTGGCGCTCGTCGTACAGGGCGACGCCGGGGATCCGGCGCCCGACCGCGAGCGCCACCTCGGCGAGTTCGAGCCGCTCGAGCGCCTGGAGCGAGGAGGGATGGAGCGCCAGGGCGTACGAGTGCCCCGCCGTGTCCGCCTGCTCTTCGATGACCTCGACCTCCACGCCGGCGTCGGCCAGAACGAGCGCCGCCAGGAGCCCCGTGGGCCCCGCGCCGACCACCAGCACCTGGGTCTTCCTGTGACCGAACATCGCACCCTCCCTGCCCGGCGGGCCCAACGGGCCCGGGCGTTCTTGCGCCTATGGGGCGCAGGACGTGGCGACGATCTGCGGTCGGCTGCACGTCATTCCGGTGGCCTTCGGCCGCTCGACGCCGGTGAACGATCGTCCGTACGATCCTTCGACCGTCGCATTATGGCCGACGACCACGAAAAAGATCGCCGACCCGACGGCGGGCGTCCCCGGATCGAACGTGGCGGTCGCTCCGGTCCCGAGGCCGCACACCGATCCGGCCCACGCCATCGGGCCCGGCCCGCTCGCGGAGAACCAGTAGAGGGTGTGGTCGGTCGCGTTGCAGGCGGGGCCATAGTCGAGGAGAAGCGAAGACCCGGTTCCCTTCCGGACGGTCATCGGGCGCGTGATGGCGGCCTCCCCCGGCGCGGCGGCGAGATCGGTTGCCTTGATGGCGTAGAGAGAGGAGTACGGATCGATCGTGCCCCCGCCGAGAATGGCCGTGCCGACGTAGACCGTGCGATCGTCGTTGCTGAAACGCGGCCGCGCCGCGAGGATCTGCGTCCCGCCGCTCTCGGAGGCCAGCGGCACCGTCCACCGCACGGCGCCGTTCGTGGCCGCGTAGGCGCGCACGAATCCGGGCTCCCCGAAGTTCGCCCTCCCTCCGGCGGCGACGAGCGTTCCCGCCTTGTTGACGATGGGCTGGTCGATGATCGAGCCGTCGCCGACGGTCCACTTCACCTTGCCGTCCGGG
>DASYQE010000216.1:0-5713 GCA_036005805.1 Candidatus Polarisedimenticolia bacterium
CAAGAGCAAGCAGGTGCGCAAGGAGTACCGGGCGCTGTGCATCAACGTGATGCCGTTCGACTCCGACTACATCGACCTTCCGATCGGCGACGACGCCCGCCACAAGGACCGCATGTGCGTCGACGTCGAGGGCGGCAAGCCGAGCTCGACCTTCTACGAGGTGATCGAGCGGCTGCCACGAGCCGTCGCGATCGGCGGCGCGACCTACCTGAAGGCGATGCCCTTCACCGGCCGCACCCACCAGATCCGCGTGCACCTGGCGCACCTGGGGCATCCCGTCGTCGGCGATCCGCTCTACGGCGGCCGGCGCGCGCGCGGCCCGGAGGAACTGAGCGGGTTCGAAGGCCTGGCGCTCCATGCGCACAGCCTGGCCTTCGACCACCCCGCCGACGGCCGCCGCCTGCGCTTCGAGACCCCGCGACCCGAGCCCTTCGAGCGTTTGATCGAGCGTCTCGCGAAGGCAGCGTCCGAGTCACCGGCGCATGGATCGCGACCATGAGCGACCGCACTTTCAGCATCCTCGGCGCCGGCCGGCTCGGGCGGACGCTCGGCCGCGTGCTCATGGCCCAGGGATACCAGCCCGCGGGGATCACCGCCCGGACGGTGCGCTCGGCGCGACAGGCCGCCGCCTTCATCGGTGGGGGCGAGGCCTCCTCGAGCAATGCGCGCGGCGCCGCGAAGGGCGACCTCGTCCTGATCACCACGCCGGACGGCACCATCGCGCCTCTGGCGCGCGAGCTGGCCGCCTCGCGCCTGACCTGGTCGAAGCGCATCATCGCGCACACCAGCGGCGCCCTCTCGTCGGCGGCGCTCGAGCCTCTGGCGCGCCAGGGGGCCAGGACCGCGTCGCTGCACCCGCTGGCGAGCGTGGCCGATCCCCGCACCGGGCTCGAGACCCTCAAGGGGACACCGTTCGCCATCGAGGGGGATCCGGCCGCCGTCGCGACGCTGCGGAAGCTGGTCCTGGGGCTCGGCGGCGTCCCGGTGACCATTCCCCGGCAGGCCAAGGTGCTCTATCACCTCGTCGCCTGCCTGCTGTCGAACGATCTGGTCGCGCTCCTGTCGCTCGGCCTGGACGCGGCGCGCGGGCTCGGACTGAGCCGGCGCGACGCGGCCCGGCTCTACCTGCCGCTGGTGCGCGGAACGGTGGAGAACGTGGCGAGGCTCGGACCTGTCAAAGCGCTGACGGGGCCGGTGTCTCGAGGCGATGTCACGACGCTGCGCCTCCATGGCGAGGCGCTCAGGACGCTGCCGCCGGACCTGAGGCGTTTGCACCGGATCCTGGCGCTGCGCTCCACCGCGCTCGCCCTCGAGGCCCGGACCGTCACCCCGGAAACGGCCGTCCAGCTCGCCCGGCTCCTGAGCGCCCTTCCTTGATCTGATTGTGCGGGGACCTTAGATTCCCGCCGGCGGGCGCACGCCCGCGGCGTGGAGCCACGGCGCGATGCGATTTCAGGCGGCCGTTCGACGAGGGTCCGGAGGAATGAGGCTAGGACCCGAGATTGTCGATGCACCAGCCGTTGGGGGTGCCGGGACTGACGAGACCCAGCTTCCCTCTGCATTGGCCGGGATCGTTGGTCAACATCAGGCAGCAGGCGCAGGCATCGGGGCCGCAATCGAACAAGGTCTGTTCGAAAGTCACACCCAGAGGCTGCGGCCATGCCGTCAGGTTGCCGGCCCGGTCCACCACTTCGATTTTGAAGTTGACCGGCGACCCGACCGGCACGACGGCAATCACGGGGTACTGGTGCTTCACAAAGGCGACGCAGTCCCCGGCGAAGACCTGCTTGCTGCCATCGACGGAGATTCCCGGGGGGGAGGTGAGGCGCGCGTCCCCCGACATCAGCGCGAAGCCACGGGTCCAGGTGTTGTCGTTCTGGACCTTGTCGTTGCTGTTCAGCAGGTAAGTGGCGGTTCCGCACGCAAACCCCTGCGGGTCAGCGCACAGGTTGGGGTCGGGAACGCAGGCCTGCCTGATGTCGGCCCTCGCCTGGTAACTGAACTGGTTGGGGGACCCGCCTCCCCCGGCACCGTCATCGAGCACCACGAGCGAACTCTCGACCGGAGGGCTGCAATCGGCGCAGCTCTGGTAGCTGGCGGCCACCAGGAGGATGTCGTTCTGGCCCCCGGCCTGGGTGTCGGGGTCGGTCGTCTGAACCGAGATCTCGGCCTCGGTGTAGTGGACGTTGACGACGATGGGAACGGGGAATTCAAAAGTCGATGGCATGTACCCGTTCTCGCACAGGAGGCCTTTGATGATGTTCGTGACATCGCACTGCGCGACTCCGACACCGGGATTCGAGATGAGCGTGGCGTTCTGGATGACCGGGGCGGCTCCGAACAGCCGTGTCTCCGGGGCGGTGTCCTGGGTCTTGCTGCACGAGCCGAGAAGCAGGCCGGCGGCGATCAACGCGACGCTGACGGAACGTCTCATCCTCTTCCTATCCCCCGGGCCGATCCCGTGGCGGGAGCGGTCCGCGACGGTGAAACTCTTGTGTCACAAGGCTTTTGGCGCTGCCGGAACTCCGGACGGCCGCTGAGTGTACCGACAGCCCCGGGGGGTGTCAAGAATGACCCCCGGCGGATCGCGGTCCGGATGCAGCGGGAGGGGGCCTGACATGCCGGCGCGCGGAGTTCTGGCGGGCGACCTGGCTTCCTTCAACCTGGCGGACATCTTCACCCTGCTCGCCATGGGGAAGAAGACCGGGGTCCTGCGGCTGACCCGCGGTGCCGAGACCCGGACCCTCGCCTGGCAGGGCGGCGAGATCGTCTTCGCCCGGTCCAACTCGGTGCGCAACAGCCTGGGCAACTTCCTGGTCCGCAAGGGCATCATCACGCCGGAGCAGAACGCCCTCTCCGCCGCCAAGATCGACGAGAGCACGCGTCACGGGAAGGTGCTGGTGCGGATGGGCTTCCTGTCGGCGGATCAGCTGCACTGGGCCGTGAAGCAGCAGGTGCTGGAGATCATCTATTCGCTGTTCCACTGGCGCAGCGGGCTGTTCGAGTTCGTCGAAGGACCGATCGAGAGCCAGGAGAAGATCACCCTGTCGATGTCCACGACGCGCATCATCATGGACGGCATCCACCGCCTCGACGAGTGGACCAAGATGCGCGAGGCGATCCCCGACGACAACGGCGTTCCCGAGCCCCTCGCCCGCGCCGAGGACGTGGCCGACCGCGCCGACCTCGGCGTGGACGAAAAGAAAGTCTTCCCGCTCGTGGACGGCGCCCGCACCGTCGCCGACATCGTCGAGCAGGCACGTCTCGGCGAGTTCGAGTCCTACGCCGCCCTCTTCCAGCTCATCACCGCCGGGATCGTTAGGCTCGCCGCCGCTCCCGCCTCGTCCGCCGCCCGGGCCTGAAAGCGCCCGCCGGCGCGCGCATCAGGCGCCACGCTTCAGGGCTGCGACCACTTCGATGTGCTGGGTCTGCGGGAAGAGATCGAACGGCACCACGGATGCGATCCGCCAGGATCCCTGGCGGACGAGGATGCCGAGATCCCGGGCGAGCGTTCCCGGATCGCAGGAGACGTAGACCACCCGGCGGGCGGCGAGACCGGCGAGCAGGCGCGCCGCCTCGGGGGCGAGGCCGGTCCGCGGCGGATCGAGCAGCACCGCGTCCCACTCGCGCCGCATCAGGTCGGCGAGCAGCCGGGTGACGTCTCCGTGCAGGATCTCCGTCTCCCCCGCTCCGGCGCGTCTCAGGTTCTCCCGCGCCGCGGCCGTCGCCTCGCGATCCGACTCGACCGTCGTCACGCGCGCGCCGCATCGCGCCGCGGCGACACTGAGAAAGCCGACCCCGGAGAACAGCTCGAGGACCCGATCGCCCGGACTCGGGGCGAGGGCTTCGACGGCCGCCCGCCGCATCTCCAGGCTTCCCTCGGGGTTCGGCTGGAAGAAGGCCCCCGCGGGAATCCGGAAGCGATCCCCGTCGAGCTCCTCCTCGAGGGTGTCCCGGCCGGCGAGGATCGACGCGCTCAGGAAGTGCCCGTCGCGCGCGTGCTCGCGCCGCACCACGCCGACGACGCGCGGAAAACGGCGCACGAGCTCCTGCGCCAGCGCCGGCAAGGCCGGTGGATCGCCGCGGCCGGTGTCGAAGGTCACCAGCACTTCCCGTGTGCCGCGCGCCTCCTGCACGGTGAGGCGGCGCAGCAGGCCGCGGTCCCGGGCGGCGTCGAGCGCCGACAGTCCCGCCCGCGCCGCGGCCGGGCCGATCCACGCGGCGATTCCGGTGGTGACCGGGCCGGCCAGGAGGCACGGATCGACCGCGATCACCTCTTCGGCTGCTCCGCGCCGGTGCAGGCCCAGGACATCGCGTCCCCCCTGGCGCCGCCAGTCGAAATCCATCCGGAAGCGATAGCCGAGCGGCGGGCCGGGCCGCCGCACCGGATCGACCGCGACCTCTCCGAGCGTGCCGATGCGCCGCAGGGCCTCGACGACCTGGAGGCGCTTCGCCTCCGCCTGCCCCGCTTCAGCGAGATGCTGCAGGTCGCAGCCGCCGCAGCGATCGAAATGCGGGCAGGGCGCCTTGCGCCGGTCACGGGATGAGGCCACGATTTCGAGCAGGGCGGCATCGGCCCAGGCGCGGTGCACCTTGCGAATGCGCGCGCGGACCGTTTCGCCCGGCAGGGCGCCGGGGACGAAGACGACGAAGCCTTCGTGCCGCCCGACGCCGCGGCCGCCGCGGGCGAGGTCGACGATGTCGAGGGACAGGGTGGCGCCCGGAATCAGGGTCATCGCCGGGGACTCGGGGGGGCCGGTCAGTGGATCGAGGCGGCGCCATCCGAGGCGTCCCCCGGATCGAGCAGCGGGCGCCGGCCGGCGAAGCCGTCGGCGATCTTGTGCCAGTGACCGATCGTCGCCTCGCCGTGCTTCCAGCACAGGAAGACCACCTCGTTGTCGTAGAAGCAGGGGAAATCCACCAGTCCCGCCTCCGCGCCGTTGACGAGACAACCATGGCTCTGGATGGTCCCGAGGATCTCCTTCACCCGCTCGAACAGGCGCGGGACCGTCCCGTCGCGCTCGAGGATCCCGGCGAGGTCCGGGCTGCCGATCGCATGCCCGCTCTCTCCCGCCGTCGTTTCGATGGCCTCGCGGATCACCCGGAAGGTCCCCACCAGGTCCTCGATGGCCGGCCGGATGACCGGGACGAGGGCCCGCGCCTCGTCGAGCGTGAAGAGTCGCCTGTAGGTGGGTTCATCGGCCATGATGGTGGCTCCGGCAGGGATTCTAGATCGGGGGGCGATGCCTTGACAGGTCCTCTTTTGATCGTACATACAGAGCAGATGGCGTCCGCGCCGCGGAACGCCGCACCGATGCTCAGACCTTCTCCTCGAACCCGGTGGTCCCTGCTCGCCATCGCGGGGCTGGTGCTTCTCTCGCCTCCCGCGCTGGCTCTGCTCGCCCCCGATGCCCGCGCCGCCTGCGCGGAGCCGATGCCGGTGCGGCACGGGCTCGACTCCTTCTGGACCGGTCTCCCCGAAACGACCCTCGTCGGCTTCGCCTACGCCTTCGGCAACGCCTCGGTGCAGACGGGGGAGGCGCCCGTCCTCTGCCGCTTCTTCGGCGAGGAAACGTCCGGCGGCCAGTGCCAGCCGCAGGCCGGCTCCGGCTCGGACGGGGTCGTCACCGTGAACGGCAGCTGGTCCGATTCTCGCGCGGCCGGCTGTCCCAATCCCTCCCGCGAGTGGGGACACCCGATCGTCATCGCGGTG
>DASYQE010000217.1:0-2329 GCA_036005805.1 Candidatus Polarisedimenticolia bacterium
TGCTTCAGGAACTCGACGTCTTCGTAAGCGCGCAGGTAGGTGCGCGATTCCTGCATGCGCCGGATGAGATCCCGCTGCAGCTTGCTGAGCAACGATCCTCCTCGCCGGCCGTGGTCTCCGGAGCCTCCCGGAGGGAGGACCTGTCGAGAATGCGGGGCCGGGGCGCGGCATTGTAATCTCCCCCTCCAGCATGAGGACCCCCCGATGCACCGGCGTCTGAAACGTGCCGTCACCACCGCGGCGCTGAGGCCCGGGCGCGTCCTCCGGGAGACCATCGCCTCCGGCTACGGCCTGCGCGACCTGCGCGCGGATCTCGGGGCCGGGGCCGTCGTCGGCGTCGTCGCGCTGCCGCTGTCGATGGCGCTGGCCATCGCCTCGGGCGTGCCGCCGCAGTATGGGCTCGATACCGCGATCGTCGCGGGGCTGGTGGCCGCGCTGCTCGGCGGCTCGCGCGTGCAGGTGACCGGGCCGACCGCTGCCTTCGTCGTGGTGCTGGCGCCGATCGCCGCCCGTCACGGGCTCGGCGGCCTGATGGTCGCCACGCTTTTGGCCGGACTCATCCTCATCGCCATGGGGATCGCCCGGCTCGGCCGGATGATCGAGTTCGTCCCGTACCCGGTGACCGCCGGGTTCACCGCCGGCATCGCCGTGGTCATCGGCACGCTGCAACTGCGGGATTTCCTGGGGCTGCGGGTCGCCGCGATGCCGGAGCACTACCTCGAGCGCATCGCCGTGCTGGCGCGGGCGCTCCCGACCCTGCGCTGGCCGGACCTCGCCGCCGGCGCTGCGACCATGGCGATCCTCCTGCTGTGGCCGCGGGTCACGCGCAGGGTGCCGGCGCCGCTCCTGGCGCTGCTCGTCGTGTCGGTGGGGTGCTGGGCGGCGGCGCGGCTCATCCCCGGATTCCAGGTCGAGACCATCCTCAGCCGTTTCCCGGCGGCGACCGCGGACGGGGTGGCCGGCATCCCGCGCCTGCCGCCCCTTCCGGCGTGGCCGTGGTCGTTTCCGGGGGCGGACGGCGCGCCGTTTCACCTGAAATGGGACATCGTCCGGACACTTGCCGGACCGGCGTTCGCCATCGCCGTTCTCGGCGCCATTGAGTCGCTCCTGTCCGCGACGGTGGCCGACGGCATGACGGGGGACAAGCACGACTCGGACGCCGAGCTCATCGGGCAGGGGCTGGCCAACCTGACCGCCCCCTTCTTCGGCGGCATCGCCGCCACGGGGGCGATCGCCCGCACCGCCACGAACGTGAGGTTCGGCGCCCGGACGCCCCTGGCGGCGGCCTTCCACGCCCTGTTCGTCCTGGCCGCGGTGCTGCTCCTGGCGCCTTGGCTCGGCCACCTGCCGATGGCGGCTCTCGCCGCGACGCTCCTCGTCGTGGCCTGGAACATGGGGGAGTTCCTGCACGTGGCGCACGTGCTGCGCGTGGCGCCGCGCGGCGACGTGCTCGTTCTCCTGACCTGCTTCGCCCTGACCGTTCTCTTCGACATGGTGATCGCCGTCAGCGTCGGGGTGGTCCTGGCCGCCTTCCTGTTCATGGACCGGATGGCGGAGAGCGCCCGCGCCGACCTGCTGTCGGAGGCTCACCCGGAGTTCGTCCACGGCCTGCCGAAAAACCTCGTCGTGTACGAGGTCGCCGGGCCGCTTTTTTTCGGCGCGGCCTCGAAAGCGATGAGCACGCTCCGGACCCTGCGCAAGAACGTCAAGGTCGTGGTCTTCGACCTGCGTGCCGTGCCGGTGATGGATGCGACCGGGCTCGTCAACCTCGAGTCGGCGATCGGCAGGTTGCACGGCGCCGGGATCTACGTCCTCCTCGGCGGCCTCAACCGGCAGCCGATGGAAGTGATCCGGGACGCCGGCTGGCGCGAAGAGCCGAACCGGCTGGCGCTGCGGCCCTCCTTGGGCGAGGCGGTCGAGGAGGGGCGGCGGCGGATTCGGGAAATCGAAGGGCCGCCACCGGCGGGCGACACCGCGGCCGCGGCCGTCTCCGGTTGACACCCCGCCGCACGCGGACGCTATAATCCGCCCCCTTCCGATGCCTCGCTCGCGACGAAGTTCCACGCCCGCGAAAGCGGCGCGGCCGAAGCCCCCTTCGCGCGCCGCGAAGGCAAAGGCGCGCCCGTCGGCCGTGGCGGCTCCCTCCCGCGCCGCTGCGACTCCGAACCGCGCCCCGGCGGCGCCCCTACGCGGGCTGACCTACCGCGACGCCGGCGTGGACATCGACGCCAAGATGAAGGCGATCGAGCGGATCAAGGGCGTCGCGCGGGGCACCCACCGGCGCGGCGTTCTCGGGGAGATCGGCTCGTTCGGCGGCCTGTTCGACCTG
>DASYQE010000218.1:0-18654 GCA_036005805.1 Candidatus Polarisedimenticolia bacterium
GAACAGCGAGGCCGCCTCGGGGATCGAGGCGAAGGAGTAGTCGATCGACAGGTTCCAGGGCCAGACGAGCAGCACGGCGTAGCGCGCCAGCGCCGCAAGCGCGGTGAAGAGGGAGCGCGGCCACGGCAGGTGGGCGATCGGGTTGTCGATGAAGTGGGTGAAGGCCTGCGGCGCGACGGCCCCGAGGACGAACGACCGGACGGCCAGGCAGGTGACCAGCACCCCGAACGCCAGGGTGTGAAAGCGCAGGGAGGCACGCGGCTTTGGCCGCAGCCGGTCCGCGGCCAGGAGCAGGAAGGGAGCGGCGACGCCGCTCTCCTTCGAGAAGATCGCCAGCGGCAGGAGCAGCAGCGGAGCCACGCGCCCGCCGTCGAGGAAGAGCTGCAGCGCCAGGAGCGTCCACAGCGCCATGAGCAGCTCGCTGCGCCCGACGACGAGCCCGAGCGCCTCGGTGTGCACCGGGTGCGCCGCGAACAGCAGGGCCGCCGCCAGTGCACCGCCCCCGGCCGCGCCAGCGCCGGCGCCCGACGCCGTGATCACGCGCCGCGCCACGCAGGACACCAGCACCGTGACCAGCACGTGCAGCAGCAGATCGACGACGCGGAACCCGAAGGCGCCGGGACCCGTCGCCAGCCGGTTCAGCGCGAACGACAGGATGGTCACCGGCCGGTAGAGATTCGGGACCTGGCGGTCGTCCACGGTCCAGTAGCCGCGCGCCAGGATCTCGGGGAGGCGGCCGGTCTCCTGCACCAGCCGGTTCTGCTCGATCAGGCGATGGTCGTCGTGGATGAAGCCTGGAAAAAGCGACGGCAGCGCGGCGAGGAGCGCGACCGCCGCCGGCAGGAGGAACGCCGGGGCCGGCCGCTTCACTTCGGCGATCCGCCGCCCACGTAGCCGAGCGACTTCAGCTTCTCGATCAGATCGTCGGGGAGCGCCGTCTCATCCCGGTCGTTGCGCATCGGGTCGCGGGCGATCACCTCGAGCAGCAGGCGTTTCAGACGATCCGCCTCGGCCGGGTGCTGCGCCAGGACGTTGGTCTTCTCCCCCGGATCGGCGGCGAGGTCGTAGAACTCCCATTGCGGCCCGGGGACGTCGGGGATCATCAGGAGCTTGTAGCGGTCGTCGCGCATCATCCGCCACTTGCCCGCCACCCCCGACACCTTCTGGCGCGGGTTCATCGGATAGAAGTTGCGCCCCGACTCGCTATAGGCGGGGGGCGCGGGCTTGCTGGTTTCGCCGCGCGCCCACGGGACGAGGCTCACGCCCTCGATCCCCTCGGGGATGCGGATGCCCGCGAGGTCCAGGACGGTCGGCAGGATGTCGATGGTGCTTCCGAGCGCCTCGACCTTCGCCCCCGCGGGCAGCCGGCCCGGCGCGACGACGATGAGCGGCACCCGCACGACCGGCTCGTACAGGTAGGCGCCATGCTCGAAGAAGTAATCGTGCTCGCCGAGACTCTCCCCGTGATCGGCGGTCAGGACCACGATGGTCCGTCCGGTGGCGCCGAGCGCCTCGATCCCGCGCAGCAGCTCTCCGATGGCGGCGTCCGCGTACGCCACCTCGCCGTCGTAGTGGGCGATGGCGTGCTCGATCTCCCGCTCCGGCAGGCGCTTGAGCCCGAAGATCAGATCCCCCCGCTCGACCCCGGGCGCCGCCTCGTCGTTGAAGGTGTGCGCACCGTGATAGTCGGGATCGAACTTCTCCGTGTACGGCGCCGGCGGGTCGTACGGCCAGTGCGGCGCGTTGTAGCGCAGCCACAGGAAGAAAGGGTTCTGCCGCCCCCGCCGGCCGCGCAGCCACTGCAGCGCCTTCTTCGTGGCCTCCATGTCGTTGCGCGTCGGAACGACCACCTTGTTCCCCTGGGGGTCGAGATAGATGCTGGGGTCATACACGTCGAAGTCGCGGTGCAGCCCGACGTTGAGCCCCTGGGTGACGGCGAAGGCGTCGTAGCCCGCCTCCTTGAGCGCGTGCGTCAGCGTCATGCGCCCCGCGATCGCCTCGGTGGACTGCCCTTCCTCGCGCAGCCCGTGCGTGGGCGGGATGACCCCGGTCAGGATGGAGGGGAACGACTGCACCGTCCGCCCCGCCGCGGTGACCGCCTGCCGGAAAACGACGCCGCGCGCGGCGAGCGTGTCGATCGACGGGCTCGTCGGGCGCGCGTAGCCGAGGCAGGAGAGATGGTCGGGGCGGAGCGTGTCGACCGTGATGAGCAGAACGTTGGGGTGCGGACCCGAGACCGACCCGCGGCAGGCAAAGGCCAGGCCGAGGACGAGGCCGGAAAGCAGGAGTGGGGCGACCCGGCGTCTCACCTGGCGGGGACGCGCTGCCGGGACACGGTCGCCCCCCCGCCGGACGGGCGTCCGTAGCGGGCGTCGAAGAAGCGCCCCCACGGCGTCGCGCGGAAGCGCGCGATGCGCCGGCGTCCGATCGTCGGGTACCACAGGAGGTCGTGGTAGAAGTTGCTCGCCATCGGGGCCCAGACGACGGCCGGCGAGTGCAGCGCCACCTTCTCGAGGAAGCGCAGGGGACCCTTGCGCAGCATCTGGTCGCCCCAGATCACCAGCGAGCGGCTCACCTTGAAGTGCAGGTTCATCCCCGAGATGTCGTCTCCCACGAGGTCGATCTGCCGCGGGTCGGCGACGCCCAGGCCGCGCTCGTGGCACATCCGGAGATAGGGGATCGACATCGGGTCGAACCCCATCAGGCGCGCGGCCACGGCGTCGATGGCGGCGGAATCCGCGCCGGCGAGGATGACGTTGCCGGTCACCGGCACCATGGTGCGCGGCCCCGCCCCGTCGCCGCAGACGGTGCCGTCCATGACGGTGAAGATGCCGGGATGGATCTCCTTCTGCATCATCAGGAGATCGACCAGCACCTCGTGCATGTGCTTGTGGGCGTAGTGGCGTACTTCCTTGAGCAGCCCGCCGAAGGAGTTCTTGATCGACCCGGTCGTGGTGGCATGGCCGTGCGTCTTAACCGTCGGCAGGTGCAGGACGTTCTTGCCCGGGTACATCGCGGGAATCTCGATCCCGTCCGGGAAGATGCGGTTCAGCATCAGGAGAGGCGACTTGAACCGGTGCACCGTCCACTCGACCTCCGGCAGCGCCGTGAAGCGCAGCCCGGCGCGATCGAGGATCGGCAACCAGCGGTTGTTGGCCGCCCCCTGCCACGGCTCGGTGACCACCGTCTTGTTCTCGACCGGCAGGAGGCGCGAACGCTCGTAGCCGTCCTCGAGCAGCGCCGTCACCACCCCCTCGAGCTGCCAGGGCTGGGTGGAGCAGGCCGGGTAGTACTTGGTCCACGACAGGTTGAGCTTCAGCAGGGTCGGGAGCGCGGGGTCGAGGACCGACCGGGAACCGGCCAGCCGCATCAGGCGGCCGTAGTCGCCGATGACCTTGTCGGGGCTGGTGAGGAGGGCCGCGATGCGGGCCCGGGGCGTGGCCATGTGTCGCTCCAATTATAGAGCGGCGGGCCGGGCGACGTAGAGCAGGACCACCACGGTCGCCCCCCACAGCCCGACGCAGAGCAGGAGCGGCCGGTCGGTCAGCAGGGCCTGCGTCGGGCTCGCCCCGCGTCCCAGCTGGTGCACGAGGTAGAGGTAGCGGAAGATGCCGTACAGCACGAACGGCACGGTCAGGAACAGATACGGCGTGTGCAGCCGGCTCTCCACCTCCGGCGACATCGTGTAGAACATGTACGACACCACCGTGGACGCCGTCACGACGTTGATCATCTGGTCGATGAAGGCGACCGAGTATTCCCGCAGGATCTCCCGGTGCTCGTGCGCCTGGTCGAGGGTGACCAGCTCCTGCCGTCTCTTGCAGAAGGCCAGGAACAGCGACAGGAGGATCGTGCACATGATGAGCCAGTGCGAGATCGGCACGTTGATCACCAGCCCGCCGCCGACCGCGCGCAGGACGAACCCCGCGGCGATCACCATGACGTCGAGGATGACGACCTCCTTCAGCCAGGTGGAGTACGCGAGGTTCAACGCCGCGTAGACGAGCAGCACCGCCCCGAACGGCGGCGACAGCGCGAACCCGACGACGAAGGACACCGACAGCAGCACCGCGACCGCGACGATCGCCGGGACGAATCCCAGCGCCCCCGAAGCGATGGGCCGGCGGCATTTCGTCGGATGCCGGCGGTCGCGCTCGGCGTCGAACAGGTCGTTGACGATGTAGACCGCGCCGCTGGTGGCGCAGAACAGCACGAACGCCAGGCAGGCGCGGTAAAGCGCGGTCGAGTCGGTCAGCCGCAGCGAAAAAATCAGCGCCGCGAAGACCACCAGGTTCTTGACCCACTGGCGCGGCCGCATGGCCGAGATCAGGCTGAAGGCGAGCGGCGGGTGCGCCGCCATCCGGCCGAGGCGCTCCGTCGGCGCGGCCATCAGGCGATCCGCCCGCGCCGGCGCGCCAGGGGCGTCCAGGCGCGCAGCGCGTCGGCGGCCATGGCGCCGCGACGGACGGCGATGATCTCGGCGGCGATGCTGACGGCGATCTCCTCCGGCGTCTCGGCGCCGATCGGCAGGCCGATCGGGGCACGCAGCGCCGCGAGGTCCGCCTCGGACAGTCCGGCCTCGGCGGCGCGCGCCGCGACCGTCGCCACCTTGCGGCGGCTGCCGATGAGCCCGACGTAGGCCGCGCCGCGGCCGAGCGCGTGGCGCACCGCCGCGAGGTCGGTCTTGTGGCACCGCGTCACGATGGCGACGTAGGCGCCGGCGGGAATCTCCGGCATGGCTTCGGCGAAGCCCCTTCCGGCGAGCAGGCGCTCGGTCCCTGGCGGCAGCTCGGCGTCCCGCAGATCGGCCTCGCGATCCTCGACGACGATGACGCGGAGTCCGAGGGGCGCCGCGACGCGGGCCAGCGCCCGGCCGACGTGCCCCGCCCCGAAGACGAAGAGCGGCTCCGGCGGGACGACCACCTCGACGAAGACCCGCACCGAGCCGCCGCAGACCATCCCCGTCGCCCCCTCGCCCTCCTCGCGGAAGCGGTATTCCTTCTCGAAGGAGCGGCCCGACGCCAGAGCCTCGCGCGCGTCGGCGATCACCAGCGCCTCGAAGGCGCCGCCGCCGATGCTGAAGGCGGTGCGGCCGTCCGCTTCCACGATCATCCGCGCCCCCTCGGCGCGCGGCGCCGATCCCTGGCGGGCGATCACCGTGGCGAGGGCGAGGCGGCGCCCTTCGCGGAGCCGTCGCGCCACCTCCTCGTGGAACGCGAGGGTCATTGCGCGCCGGCGGCGCCGGACGGGTGCCCGTTTTTCGCGTACCAGCGCTGCCAGGCGTCGGGGCTGCCCCCGATGTTCTGCCCGGTGCGCAGCGTCAGTGTCTGGACGATCGCCGGGCGCGTCTCCTGGGGAGCGGTCCTGAGCAGCCCGATGAACCACGGGACGAGCGCGGGATCCGGGTATTTCTGCAACGCCATCACCGCCGAGGTGCGCAGGTCCGGAGAGGAATCCCCTTCGGCCGAGCGCTTGAGCAGATCCTCGACCCCCGGCTCGTCGCGCGCCGTCAGTCCCGAGATCACCTCGCCGCGCACCTGGTCGTCGCGATGCTCGAGCAGCCGGCCGAGCGAGGCGAGCGCCTCGGGCCCCGGGAACTGGGCGAGCGCCTGCGCCGCGGCGCGGGCCACGACCGGGTCGGGATGGAGCGCCGCCTTCTCGAGGAACGGCACCCCTTTCGGATCGGCGAGGGCGCCGATCGCGAGACAGGTGTCCTTGAGCAGATCGGTGGTCTGGTTCTGCTCCGCGCCCTGCAGCAGCACGTCGGCCGCCTGGGGGTCGCCGCCGCCGCGCTTGATCAGGTTGGCCACGAGGATCCGGCTGTCGTTCTGCTCGTTCATCGGCCGCAGCCGGATCGGGTTGTACGGCAGCATCATGCGCTTGTCTTTGGCCAGCAGGCCGCGCAGCGCCGTGCGCGCCTCGGGGCTGGTCATGCGGGCGAGCTGCACGATCGACTGGGCCCGGATCGGCAGGCTCGGGCTCGAGAGCCCGCGCACGAACGGCGACGGATCCCCCTTCTCGACAATGGCGTCGAGCTTTTCGGACGCCTCCTGGCGGGCTTCACCGTCGGGGCTCTGCAGATCGGAGAACAGCTTCTCCGGGTCCTCCGCGGGGGCGCAGGCAGCGAGGAGGAGCAGGAACGCCGCGGTGGCCGGCGCGGTTCTCCGCAGCACGACCGCGAGGCTCACTCGGCCGCCTCCTTGTCGTGCAGCGTGACCACCTTGAGGACCTCGAGCACCCGCTGGCCGGCGGGGATCTGCACCGTCACTTCGTCCCCTTCCTGTTTTCCGACCAGGGCGCGGCCGATCGGAGAGGAGGCTGAGATGAGCCCCTTGGAGAGGTCCGCCTCCTCGGGGATCACCAGCTCGTAGACGATCTCCTTCCCCGCCGCGTCCCGCACCGTCACCGTGGACCCGAGACCCGCGCGGTCGCGCGGCAGGCTGTCGAGGACGATCATCGCGAGCGTCCGCAGCTGCGCCTGGACGTGCCCGATGCGCGCCTGCACGTAGTGCTGGCGCTCGAGGGCGGCCTGGTACTCGGCGTTCTCACGCAGGTCGCCGAGCGCCTTGGCGCGCTGGATCTCCTTGGGAAGCTCGTGGCGGTACTCGTGCTCGAGCGCCTGCAGCTCTTTCTCGAGGCGGCTGCGCGACTCGTTCAACATCGCTCTTCTCCTGCGTCGATGCGCCGGTTTCCCCGGCGTCGGGCGCGGAAGCGGCGCGCTCCACCGAGCGGCGAAAAGTACCACCCGCTCCCCGCGGCTGTCAAAAAAGGCGGGTGGAGGGTCTTTCGACCCTCCGGCTCGGGATGGAGTGTGTGGAAGGAATCGGGATTCGGTCATTGGCCTCTCTATCCGTTCTGCCATCAACGCATCGCCTGACTAGGCAGAACGCATATGGAGGCGATCTGCCCGCAATGTAATCGTTCAAAGCGAGTTGTCAAGCCGTGCCCCGCTTCGGCTATCATCCAGCCGTTCCCGGGGGAACGGAGGATTCAGGTGCCCGCTGGTCGTTTCACCCCCAAAATCTGGCTCGCCGTGGCCGCTCTCGTGGCCGGGTTCCTCATCCTTTTTAATGTCGGCCTCAAGGGGTCGATGGTCTACTACCTCACGGTGAGCGAGTTCCTCGACGAATCCCACAGACAGAAGGACCTCGGGGAGCACTTCCGGGTCAACGGCACGGCGGTTCCCGGATCGATCGAGCGCTCCCCCAGCGGCCTCGGATGCCGCTTCAGGATGACCGACGGGACGAAGGAGCTGGCGGTGACCTACGACCGCGAGATCCCCGACACCTTCGTCGACAACGCCGAGGTCGTCGTGGAGGGGCGGCTCGGCTCCGACGGCGTCTTCGAAGCGCGCACGCTTCTGGCCAAGTGCCCTTCGAAGTACGAGGCCTCGAAGCGCTCGTGACCCCGTTCACAATCTAGGAGCTCTGGGATGCCCGAGCTCGGCACCGTCGCTCTGCTCCTGGCGCTCGTCACCGCCGCCTGGGCCGCCCTGGCGTCCTACAACGGCTGGCGCAGCGCCTCGGGCGCGCTCGTCCTGAGCGGCGAGCGGGCCATGGTCGCCACCTGGGGGCTGGTCTTCGGCGCCGCCCTGGTCCTCGAATCGCTCATCTTCACCGACCGGTTCGACCTCGAGTACGTCGCCTCCTACTCGAACCGCGCTCTCCCGAAGCTCTACAAGGTCTCGGCGCTGTGGGCGGGACAGGCGGGGTCGCTGCTGTTCTGGCTGCTCATCCTGTGCTCGTACGCGGCGCTGCTCGTCGTGATGAACCGGCGCCGCAATCGTCCCCTGATGCCGGTCGTCACCACGACCCTCGCGGTCGTGGCGATCTTCTTCCTGCTGCTGGTGAACTTCATGGCGCGGCCGTTCGTCGGCCTGACGCACCCGCCGCCCGACGGAGCCGGGTTGAACCCGCAGCTGCAGAACCCGTTCATGGCGATCCACCCGCCGTGCCTGTACCTCGGGTACGTCGGGCTGACGGTCCCGTTCGCCTTCGCCATCGCGGCGCTCGCGACCGGCCGCCTCTCCGACGCGTGGTTCCGCATCACCCGGCGCTTCACGATCATCTCCTGGTTCATCCTCGGCACCGGCATCCTGCTCGGCGGCTGGTGGGCGTACGTCGAGCTGGGGTGGGGCGGCTACTGGGCCTGGGACCCGGTGGAGAACGCCTCGCTCATCCCGTGGCTGACGGCCACGGCGTTCCTGCACTCGGTGATGATCGAGGAGCGCAAGCGGATGCTGCGCGTCTGGAACATGACGCTCGTCATCGTCACGTTCCTCCTGTCGCTGCTCGGCACCTTCATCACGCGCAGCGGCGTCATCTCCTCGGTCCACTCGTTCACCAAGTCGGACATCGGCCCGATGTTCGCCGGCTTCCTCGGGCTCGCGACGCTCGTGTCGGGGGCGCTGCTCGTCTACCGGCTGCCCATGCTCCAGTCGGAGCACCGGCTCGACTCCTTCGTGTCGCGCGAGAGCAGCTTCCTCTTCAACAACCTGCTGCTGGTGGGCGCGGCGTTCGCGGTGCTGTGGGGCACCCTGTTCCCCATCCTCTCCGAGGCGGTGCGCGGCGTGAAGATCACCGTCGGGCCGCCGTTCTTCAACGAGATCATGGTGCCGCTGGCGCTCGCCATCCTGACGCTGGCGGGGATCTGCCCGATCATCGCCTGGCGCCGCGCCTCGCCCGACCGGCTGATGGCCCGTCTGCGCCTGCCGATCGGCGCCGCGATCCTCCTGGCCGCGGGGCTGTTCGCCGCCGGCATGCGCGACGTGTACGCGCTCGTCTCCTTCACGCTGTGCGGCTTCGTCGCGGCCACCACCCTCCTCGAGTTCGTGTCGGGGACGCGCGCCCGCCGCAGCGCCACCGGCGAACCGTGGGGACGCGCCTTCGTCCGGCTCGTCGACCGCAACAAGCGGCGCTTCGGCGGCTTCGTCGTGCACCTCGCGGTGGTCCTCGTCCTCGTCGGGGTGACGGGATCGAGTGTTTTCAAGCGGGAGCAGGTGGCGACCCTCAAGCGCGGCGAGTCCTTCTCGATCGGACGGTTCACCCTCACGCTCGAGGACATGGTCAGCCGGGACACGCCGAACCACGAGTTCATGGGGGCCCGCCTGCGGGTCTCCTCGGGCGGGCGCCAGCTCGGCACGCTGCTGCCGGGGCAGAACTTCTACAAGGCGGGGCAGAACCCTTCGAGCGAGGTCGACATCCGCTCGACCCTCAGCGAGGACCTGTACCTGATCATGACCGGCTTCGATCCCCAGGCGGGGGCCACGACCGTCAAGGCCTACCTCAACCCGCTGGTGGCCTGGATCTGGATCGGCGGCGGGGTGCTCATCCTCGGATCGTGGCTGGCGATCCTGCCCGACCTGAGAGAGCGCCGTCGCGCCGCCGAGGCGCGGCTGCGCACCGTCGAGTCGTATGCGCACTGACCGGCCGCGCGCCGCGCTCCTGGCGGTGATCGGGCTGGCGCTGCTCGCCGCGGGGGCGCTGCCGGCGCGGGCCGACGCGCCGCCGGCCGCGGGCGCCGCGCGCGAGCCCGACGCCCTGAAGGTCGAGGAAGGGCTGATGTGCTACTGCGGCTGCACCGACCTGACGGTGCGCACCTGCAACTGCGGCGTCGCCGCCGAGATCAAGTCCGACATCCGCGATCGGCTGGCGGCCGGCCAGTCCCCCGACGACGTGATCGGCGCGTATGTCGCCCGTTACGGCGCGCAGATCCGCTCGGCCCCGTCGCGGCGGGGATTCGACCTGCTCGCCTGGTGGATGCCCTTCATCGCGGTGTTCGCGGCCGGAACACTCGTCGTGTCGCTCATCCGCCGCTGGGCGCGTCATCCGTTGCCCGCACCGTCGCCGGCCGCGCGCGGCGGCGCGCCCGCTCCCGGCAGCGCGTCGCTCGACCGGGTCGACCGCGTCATGCGCGACATGCTCTGATGTTCCTGTTGCTCGGTCTCGTCATGGCGGTCGTCGTCATCGGCGCCATCGTGCAGCCGCTTGTGACCGGCCGCGGGGCTCCGCTGACCGACGGCCCCGACCGCGCCACCGAGATCCGCGAGGTCGAGACGCTGCGCGACATCGCGCTCGAGACCCTGCGCGACCTGGAGTTCGACCGGCACTCGGGAAAGATCGCCGAGGCGGATTATCGCGAGCTGTCCGACCGGACCCGCGAGGAGGCGGCGGGCCTGATGGAGCGGCTCGATCGCCTGCAGAAGCACCCCGGCCCCGGCGCGGCCCCGGCGACCCGGCGCGGATGACCGCCGGGGACGCCCCCCTGTTCGAAGCCCGTTCTCTTTCGCGCCGCTTCGGCGCGGTCCCCGCCGTCGAAAGGGTCGACCTGACGCTGCGGCGCGGCGATCGCGTCCTCCTCCTCGGCCGCAACGGCGCCGGCAAGACGACGCTCTTGCGCCTGGCCGCGACCCTCCTGCGCCCGAGCTCGGGAACGCTGCGGCACTTCGGGGTCGAGACCCGCGGCGACGAGCGGCCCGGCGTGCGCGGGCGCATCGGCTACCTGCCGCACGGGCGCCTGCTCTACGACGACCTGACGGTGGCCGAGAACCTGCGCTTCCACGCCCGCCTGCACGGCCTCGACGGCGCCCCGGCGCGGGTCGCCAAAGCACTCGACGAAACCGGCCTGACGGTCCGGGCCGACGACCCGGCGGGAACGCTGTCGCGCGGACTGCAGCAGCGGCTCTCGGCCGCCCGCGCCTTCCTGCACCGTCCCGACCTGCTCCTGCTCGACGAGCCGTTCACCGGGCTCGATCGCCCGGGTGTGCGGCGCCTGCAGGCGATGCTCTCGGACCGCCTCGGCGCCGACGGGGCGTGCCTCCTGGCGACGCATGACATTCCTTCGGCGTGGCCCCTCGTGGGCCGGGTGATTGTCCTGGCCTCCGGGCGGGTCGCGGTGGACCGGCCAAAAGCGGGACTGACGGAGGAGGACGTGCCGGGCCTCCCGGGAATGGCGTCGTGATCGGGACGGCGCGCGGTGCGCTCGCGGTCGCCGCCAAGGACCTGCGCGCCGAGATGCGCAGCCCGGCGCAGGCGGCGAGCCTCTTCGTCTTCGCGCTCCTGGTCGTCGTCGTGTTCCACTTCGCCTTCGACCTGACCGCGGCGGAGTTCACCTCCCTCGGGCCCGGCATCCTGTGGGTGGCGATCCTGTTCACCGGCATCCTCGCCCTGGACCGCGGCTTCCGCGTGGAGCAGGAGGGGGGGCGTCTCGACGGGCTGCGGCTGGCGCCGATGGCGCCCAGCGCCCTCTATTTCGGCAAGGTGATCTCGGTCTGCGCCGTGATGGCCGCGGTGGAGATCGTCCTGGTTCCGATCGCGGCCGTGCTCTTCAACCATCCGTTCGGCGCGTGGATGCCGCGGCTCGCGCCGGTCCTCTTTCTCAACACCCTGGGGTTCGCGGCGGTCGGGTGCCTGTTCGCCTGCGTCACGACCCAGACGCGCCGCGGCGATCTCCTCCTGCCGGTCCTGCTCTTCCCCGCGTCGGTGCCGATCGCGCTGGCGGCGGTCCGGGCGACGGGGCACGTCCTGGAGGGTCGCCCCTTCGATCGCTTCGCCCACTGGGTCGCGCTGTCGGGTGCTTACGATCTCATCTTCCTCGCCGCGGCCGTGCTGCTCTTCGACCATGCCCTCGATGACTGATCGTCTCCCGGAGGGAGCGCGCCCGGGTGGTATCATCCGCGCCATGCTGCAACGCCTGCCGCTGGCCCTGGCGGCGATCGCCGTGCCGCTGGCGCTCCGCGAGGCGTTCCTCGTGGCCCCCACCGAAGAGAAGATGGGGGTGGTGCAGCGCATCTTCTACTTCCACGTCCCCTCCGCGATGATGGCCTTCCTCGGCGTCGGCCTGTGCGCAGTCCTGAGCGCCCTGTACCTGTGGCGCCGCGATCGCCGGCTCGACGCGGCCGCCGAGGCGGCGGGCGAGCTGGGCGTCGTCTTCTGCACCATCGTCCTCATCACCGGACCTCTGTGGGCCCGGCCGGTGTGGGGGGTCTACTGGACCGGCGAGGTGCGCCTGACCTCGACGCTCATCCTGTGGCTGCTGTTCGTCGGCTACCTGCTTCTGCGCGGACAGGCCGGCGGCGACCGGGACGCCACCGCCCGCTTCGCGGCGATCGTGGCGATCGTCGGGGCGATCGACGTGCCGATCATCTACAAGTCGGTCGAGTGGTGGCGCGGGCTCCATCCCAAGGTCCTGAAGGTCTCGGGAGGAGGCGGGCTCGACCCCGCGATGACGCGCTCGCTGCTCGTCTGCACGCTGGCGTTCCTGCTGCTGTTCACCGCCCTGTACCTCGAGCGCCTGCGGATCGGCCGCCTGGCGCTCGACGTGGCGGCGCTCGAGGATCGGGCGGCGCGAGACGAAGACGGCCGGGAGGCGACGGCATGACCCTGTTCGAAGCGGCGGCGCTCGTCGGTCACGGACTTGCGGCAATCCAGGCGGCGGCCCCCGACGCGGCGATCGCCGTCGGAGAGGCGTCTTCGCGCCCCGACCAGGTGGCGCGCGGCCTGCGCTTCCTCAACGCCGCCTACACCGCGGTCTGGGTCATCCTCGCGGCGTATCTCGTCCTCATTTCCATGCGGCAGCGGCGGCTCGAGCGCCAGATGCAGCGTCTTCGCCAGCGGCTCGGGGCGGACGGTCCCTCCCCCGCCGATCGATTCGAAACCCGGTAGGTCCCTCCTGATCGGCAGGGTCCCCGGAAAAGAGCGGGAACCGCGGCCCCCGGGCTGGCGTTCCACCCGGCCGATTGGGAGGAGGAACGTCCATGGCCCCGCTCGCCCGCATCGTCGCCCCGGCCCTCGTCGTCGCCGCGCTCCTCCAGACCTCGTCGGCCCTGGCGCAGAACACCGCCGGCGGGGGCGTTCCAGCCCCCCATCGCACCGCCCGCTACCTGTCGGTGAAGGTCTGGCAGCAGGGGGCCGTCGCCCCGAACGTCAGCGTCCGGGTCCCCACCGCCCTGGTCTCGACCGTCGTGGGGCTCGCCGCCTGGAGCGGCGTCCTCGACCGCACCATCGAGGCGGCCAACGAGCACGCCGCGGACTGCGGGAACAGCGTTCACCTGCGCATCACCGGCCGGCAGATCGCCTCGATCTGGTCCGACATGGTGGGCAGCGGGCCGGCCGACCTCGTCCGGGTGGAGGACGGCACCGACCGGGTGGTCGTCCGCCTCGAATAGCGGCCGGCCGCGCAGAGGCCGGCTTCGGCGTCACGCCCCGATGCGTCTATAATCCCCGCCTTCTGGAGACGGGATGACCTCGGTCGACACCCCCAAGAGCCTGCTGCGCGATTACTTCGAGACGATCGTCACCTGCGTCGTCTTCGTCCTGTTCGCCCGCACCTTCGTGTTCCAGCAATCGAAGATCCCGACCGGCTCGATGATCCCGACGCTGCTCATCGGCGACTACATCATGGTCAACAAGTTCGTCTACGCGCCGCGCAGCACCGGCGTGCCGGGGCTGGCCGCGCTGGAGCAGGCCCTCCTGCCGATGCGCAACGTGCGGCGCGGCGACATCGTCGTCTTCAAGTACCCCGAGGAGCCGGAAAAGGACTACATCAAGCGGGTGATCGGGCTGCCGGGCGAGACCCTCGAGGTGCGTGACCGGCAGGTGTACATCGACGGCGCGCCGCTCGACGAGCCGTACAAGATCCACAAGAACCCGCGCGGCGTGAACATCGACCAGGACGACTACCCCGCCACGAAGATCCCCGAGAACTCGTATTTCTGCATGGGGGACAACCGTGACAACTCGCGCGACAGCCGGTCCTGGGGGTTCGTTCCCGCCTCGTATCTCAAGGGGCGCGCCTTCATGATCTGGTGGTCGTACGACGAGGACCGGGACGACTGGCAGAAGACCGCGATCAGCGACCGGCTGCGCGGCATCTGGGCCAAGGTCTCCCACCTGTTCACCAAGTCGCGCTGGGAACGCACCTTCCAGATCATCCGCTGAGGCGGCTGCTCCCCCGGTCCCGACTCAACCGCTGAACGCCCGCGCCGGGCTCTGCACTCCGGTCGGGAGGGGCGGACGATCCACCGGCACCGGCGGCCTCCCCAGCCCGCGCCAGCCGCGGTAGCTCGACCAGCGCCATTGCGAAGGTTCCCCCACGAGTCCCATCAGCACCGGCAGCCGGTGCAGGAAGTCCACCCGGCGCAGCAGCGTTCGACCTCCTCCCACCGGCACGACGGCCGCGGCGTCACGGAACACCGGGCCCGGCCAGCGGGTGCGCCACTCGAGTTCGCGCCCGAGCCGCGAGCGCAGCCGCTGCGCCAGCCGCTCGATGGAATCGGGCGTGCCGTCGGATGTGGCGACGATCAGCCGCGCGCGATCCGGCAGGACGACGAAGGCGTAGAGGCGGAAGTCCAGCCGCTGGTGCAGGCGCGCCAGGACGCGGCAGAAGATCGCCGCGTGCGTACCGGCGAGGGCCGGTCTCTGGCCAAAGGTGGAAAAGGAGAGAAGAAAAGCGTCTTCGTGTCCGGCCGATCCCATGGCGTCCCCCCCGCGGCTCCCCGGCGCCGACGTGCGGCGCAAGGGACCCTTGCAAGAGGGATGCGCACCGACCTGCGATGCGCCGCGCGGCGTCCACCCGGCCACCGGCCGTGACGGACGCCGCAACGGCGTTCGCCGGCGTTCAGTTCAGTCGCGCTGGAGGGCGGCTTCGAACGCGTTCTTGGCCGCGTCGACCGCCCGCTGCCAGGAGTCGCCCAGGTTCCCCTGGACCTGCTGCGCCCCGCGGCGGGCCTTCTGCGTCATGTCGCGGGCCGCTCCCGCCACCTTCCGGCGCGTTTCCTCGCCTGCGGCGGGCGCGTACAGCAGTGCCACCGCGGCGCCGACCGCGGCGCCGGCGATGAAGGCGACCATGACGCCGCCGATCCCGGAGCTCGCGCTCTCCTCTTCGCTCGGGGCCCAATCGTGCTCGTACTCAGTGGTCATACTTGTCCTCCTGGGACAACCGGGAATTCTGCGAGGCGGAGGAGCCAACCTCCGGCTCCAGCGCCTCCTCGACGTCCTCGACCACCCGGCCGAACTTCTCGCGTCCCTGCTCGAAGCGCTTGCGCGCCTCGCGCGTTGCGTCCTTGGTGAATTTCTTCATCTTCGCCCGGGTTTCGGCCCCGGCGGCCGGGGCGAACAGGAGGGCGGCGACGGCGCCGACGGCGGCGCCGAGGAGGAAGGCGGTGAAGGAGCTGCCGGAGCGGCGATCGGGATAGTACTCGTTATTCATAGCGATCCTCTGGGGCGGCGGCCCGGGTGTTCGGCGGCTCCGAGCCGGGCAGCTCGCTGGAAAGGTTGGTTTCGAGTTCCTGGTCTTCCGTGTCGTCCTCGGTCGGCTCCGACGCCGCGGGCCTGTTCCGCCGACGCGCCCAGAAGGCGCTGAGGCCCGCGAAGAGAGCCGGCCCGACGGCGCCGGCCACGCTGCTGAAGCGATGCACCGATTTCCTCACGTGATGCAACGACTGGCCGATCCCCACCACCTGGTCGACGACGGGCCGCAGGCGATCCGTCTGCGATTCGATGGTGGTGGCGATGCGGTTGAGACGCGAGGTCACATCGGTGAGTTCCTTCAGAGCCTGGTCGACCCTCGGTCCCAGCGCGTCGATCTGGCGGCGCGCGCTCTTCAAGGTCTGCGCCGCCTGGTAGAGCACCGGGACGATGGCCCCGACGAGAATCCCGAGGAGGATGAGCCCGACAACTGAAGCGGTGGACATTGAGACAATCTCCTTGTCGACGAGAGTACCAGCGATCAGAGAGAAGCAGTAATGCCCCGTTCGAGCGTCGGCAAGTCGGGCGCCGGGGCCCCGGGCGCGATCACCGCGTGACGTCCCCGACCGGGCTCGGGGCGAGGGAAGTCGGATCTCCAATGACTGCCACGACTTTCCTCGCGTCGCAGGGCGCTCTCGGCCACCAGCCGGCCGACAAACAGGAGATTCCTGGCCTCGAGGCCGGGGCGACGCGGCGGGCGGGGCGCCAAACCTGACTCGAGATTCAGGATCGTTCTGACGGCCCGGCGCAGACCTTCCGCATCGCGCAGCAGGCCGACGTCGGCCCACATCACCTCGCGCAGCCGCGCCACGACGTCCTCGGCCGCCCCGGCGTCGATCGATCGCACCGCGTCGCCGAGCCGCGCCGCGGCGTCGCCGGGCGCCGCGGGATCCGCCAGGCCGCCTCCCGTTCCTTCGAGGATGCGGTCCTGCACCACCGCCGCGCCGGCGCGCGCGCCGAAGACCAGGCCTTCGAGCAGCGAGTTGCTCGCCAGGCGGTTGGCCCCGTGCACGCCGGTGCAGGCGACCTCCCCCGCGGCGTACAGCCCAGGGATGGCGGTGCGTCCCATGAGATCGGTCTTCACACCGCCCATCATGAAATGCGCGCACGGCGCGACCGGCAGCGGATCGCGCCCGATGTCGAGCCCGTGCGCGGCGCAGGTCGCGGCGATGCGCGGGAAGCGGGTGCGCACCTCCTCCGCCTTGAGCCCGGTCATGTCGAGGAACACCGAAGCGGCGCCGCTCCTGCGCATGACCTCGAAGATGCCGCGCGCCACGATGTCCCGCGGCGCGAGATCCCCTCGCGGGTCGAACTCCGTCATGAAGGGCCGCATCCGCCCGTCCACCAGGCGTCCCCCCTCCCCGCGCATCGCCTCGGACAGCAGGAAGCGCGGCGCGCCCGACACCACGAGCGCGGTGGGATGGAACTGCACGAACTCCAGGTCCATCATCTCGGCGCCGGCGCGATAGGCCATCGCGGCGCCATCGCCCGTCGCCTGCGGTGGATTGGTGGTCTCGCGGTAGATCATCCCGGCCCCGCCGGTGGCGAGGAGCACGGCGGGCGCCCGCAGGAGCATCACCCGGTCACGGTCCTCGTCGAGCGCCAGGAGCCCGGCGATGCGCCCCCCCTGCAGGACCAGGTCGATCGAGAAGGTGCGCGGCAGGAGCGTCACCCCTTCCATGGTCTTCGCCTTCTCGACCAGCGCCCGGACGATCTCGCGGCCGGTGGAGTCCCCCTGCGCGCGCAGGATGCGGCGCTTGCTGTGCGCCGCCTCGCGCGCCAGGGCCAGGCGGCTCCCTTCACGATCGAAGCGCGCTCCCCACTCGATGAGCTCGAGCGCGCGCGCCGGCCCCTCCTCCACGAGCACCCGCACCGCCGCCTCGTTGCACAGCCCGTCGCCGGCGGCGAGCGTGTCCTCATAGTGCAGCGCCAGCTCGTCGTCCTCCGAGAGAACGGCGGCGATCCCGCCCTGCGCCTTGTCCGAGGAGGAGTCGGTGGCGGAGTCCTTGGTCAGGAGGGCGGCGCGCCGCCCCGCCGCGGCGACCGCGATGGCCGCGCGCAGACCGGCGATGCCGCTGCCGACGATGAGGAGGTCGAAGTCCGCCTGCCGCATGACAGGACCTGAGTCTACCCGTTTGACAGCCGCGTCCGCCGCTCCCTATGATGCGGCCCTTCGCGATGCGGCAGCGCGCCGCGAAAGAGGCCAACTCCACCCGCCATGCCGGAAGCACCCGTCGCGACGCCGCTCCAGGGCGTCTTCGCCCCGCGCCTCGTCGCGCGCCTCCACCGCGAACGCTTCGAGGGGACGCTGCGCCTGCACGGCGGCGGAGCGACGCGCGTCCTTTATTTCCGGCGGGGAGAGATCGCCTCGGCCGCGAGCAACGCCGACGAGGATCGCCTGCCCAGCATTCTCATCCGCGAGGGGCGTCTCACCGGGCCCCAGGTCGAGATGGCGCGTTCGAAGCAGCGCCCCGGCGTGTCGCTCGGAAAGACCCTGATCGAGCTCGGATTCCTGACTCCGGCGGAGCTGCTGTCCGGGGCGCGGCGCCAGGTCCGGCAGATCCTCGTGGCGGCCTTCGCGCTGCGCGAAGGGACCAGCCAGGAAGCGCCCGGCCCGTTGCCGCCCGAGGTGACCGTGCTGGGGCTGCCGGTGCGGCGCCTCATCTTCGACGCCCTGCTCGAAGCGGGAGACCGCCAGGCGGTGGTACGCGAGATGGGCTCGATGGAGACCGTCTATCGTCCCACCGCCGACCTGGAGCAGGCGGTCGCGGGGATGCGTCTCGAGCCCGCGCACGAAGAGGTCGCGCGCCTGGTGGACGGCGAGGCGACGCTGCGGGAGATCAGCGGGCGCGTCCGCCTCGACGATTTGACCGTGAGCAAGATCGTCCTCGGGCTCGAGATTCTCGGTCTCGTGGAGCGGGCGTCGCCCCTCGAGGAGCCGCTCCCGCAGGGACGCCGCATCCCGGTGCTCGTCGAGGAGGACGAATCCGAGGAGGTCGTGCCCCGCTTCGAGACGGTCGCGGCCCCGGCGCCGGCCCTTGCCATCGCGCCCGCGCCGCCCACCTTCCCGGCGGCGGCGCCTGAAGCGGCAAAACCTGAGGAGGAGGAGGAGGAACAAGCGCCCGACCCCGCGGAAGAGACCCCGGCCCTCATGGCCGAGGCGGCTCCCATGCCCCCTGCGCCGGCCGCATTCGCACCGCCGCCCGCCGCGGCCGCTCCCGCCTTCACGACGCCCCGGTTCTTCGAGGACGAAGAGGACGAGGATCTCCCCCTGATTCCTCCGGGCGAGCTTCCCGCATTCGCCGCCCCGGCCAACGCCCCGACCGGCTGGACCGTGGACCCCGAAACCGGAGAGAAGGTTCATATCGGACCGATCGAGCTGACCTTCGATGGTCCCGTGGTGCCGCCG
>DASYQE010000219.1:0-17352 GCA_036005805.1 Candidatus Polarisedimenticolia bacterium
TCGACCGCGAGCATCACTTGAAGGTACCGCAGGAAAGCGCTCTCGCCGGCGCCCCGGCCCAGCGCCCAGCGATAGGCGGCCAGGATGGCGACCCCGCCCAGGACCGCGGCGATCGACAGGACGCGCGTCGGCGGCCCCGCCGCCCGCCAGGGCGGCTTCTCGAGCAGGAGGCGCATCCCCAGGAAGAGCGGGATCCCCAGGATCAGCACCAGCAGGCTGCGCACCGCCGCGTCCGGCGGGTGTGCCTTGTCCCTGACGAGATCGATCGCGATCCACGCCGCGCCCAGGCCGCACAGGATCACGGCCGGGAAGCGGGTGAACGTGCGCCGCGCCTCCTGCACGAGCGTCGCGATGGAAGCGAACTTCATGCGATGCGGAGTCCCCCCGGACCACCGGCGCCGGCGCGGCGCGCCGGGCGGATTCTAGCCGCAATCCGCTAGACTGCGCGCGATGGGCGGCGGCTTCCTCGACACCTGGGTCATCCCGATCATCTCGGTGCTGTTCATCGTCGATCCGCTCGCGGCGGTCCCCGCCTTCCTGACGATGACCGAGGGGGATCCCTACGACCGTCGCAGGGCCATGGCGCTCAAGGCGGCCGTCGTCTCGACCGGCATCCTGATCCTGTTTGCGACGGCGGGGAGCGTGGTGCTGCGGATCTTCGGTGTGACGCTGCCGGCGTTCCGCATCGCCGGGGGCGTGATCCTCGGGCTGTCGGCGCTCGAGATGCTGCGCGCCGAGCGCCCGAGCCGCGAGACCCCCGGCGAAATCAACGAGGGGATCGGCAAGCCGGACATCTCGATCACCCCGTTGTCGATTCCACTCCTCGCCGGACCCGGGGCGATCTCGACGGTGATGGTGCTGGCGCCGGCGCACCACGCGTGGCGGGCGTCGGTCCCGGTCTACGTGGCGATCCTCGTGACCGGTGTCGCCACCTGGGTGCTGCTGAGCCGCTCCGCCGCACTGCAGAAGATCCTCGGGACGACGGGCATCCACGTCATGAGCCGGCTGATGGGGCTCGTGCTCGCCACCATGGCGGTGCAGTTCATCCTCGACGGCCTGCGCGCCGCCGAGGTTTTCCGCCTGTAGTCACCAGCCGATGCCGTAGTCGTCGCCGTTGTTCGAGGAGCCGCCGCGCATCGTCCCGTGCTCGAGGTCGAGCAGCACGGCGTTGATCGGGCCGGAGTTGCGCTCGGCGAAGTCGAGGGTGTACCCCATGTCGCGCAGCTCGTCGCGCACCCAGTCGGGCGTGCGCGGGTCGAGCGTCAGCCGGCCGGCGCGGATCTCGTGCTCGCCGAACGACGAGTGCATCTGGTAGGTCGTGACGTTCGCCCCTTCGGCCGCTTCCTGCACGTCGAAGCCGAACTCGACGATGTCGAGGAAGAACTGCAGGAGATTCTGGTCCTGCGTGTCGCCGCCCTGGACCGCGAAGGCCAGGTACGGCCGCCCGCCCTTGAGGGCGAGGGTCGGCGTCAGCGTGACGCGCGGGCGCTTCCCCGGCTCGATGACGTTGAAAGGGTTCTCGCGCCGGTCGAGGACGAACGACTGCGCCCGCTGCGACAACCCGATGCCGGTGTGACCGGCGACGACCGCCGGCACCCACGCTCCGGACGGCGTCATCGACACCACCCACCCCTCGGCGTCCGCGGCGATCACCGAGGTGGTGCCGGCGCGGAAGGCCTCGTCCGCCGTCATGCGCCCGGCCAGCGCCGCGGGCGGGACGGAGGCCTCCGCTTTCTTCTCCGGCGCGGGGGGCCAGGCGTCGAGCAGATCGCGGAACGGGTTCGTCCCGTCCTGGAACGGATAGGGATCCCCGGGCTTCACCTCGGCGCGGTTGTGCTTCGGGTCGAAGCTCTCCCAGCGCTTGCGCGCGTACTCCTTCGAGAGCAGTCCCTTCACCGGCTCCTCCGGCGGAAAATCCGGGTCGCCGTAATAGAAGTCCCGGTCGGTGAAGGCGAGGTGCATGGCCTGCGTCACCGTGTGGATGTAGCGCGCGCTGTTGTAGCCCATCCCCTTGAGGTCCGTGCGCTCGAGCAGGTTCAGCGCCTGCAGCATCGCCGGCCCCTGCGTCCAGACCGTCAGCTTGTAGACGTCGATGCCCTTGTAGTTGGTGGAGACGGGCGTCTCGATCTTCGGCTTCCAGCGAGCCAGGTCGTCGGCGGTGATGAGGCCGCCGGCCTCTTTGACCGCGTCGGCCAGCTCGCGGGCGATGGCGCCGCGGTAGAAGAGATCGTTCGCGGCGAGGATCGACGCCTTGCGATCCTTCCCCGCCTTGCGGGCCGCCTGCTCGGCTTCCACCAGCCGCTTCAGCGTGGCGGCGAGATCCTTCTGCTTGAAGAGGGATCCCATCTCCGGGGGCCTGCCGTCGAGCGGCAGGAACAGCGCCTTCGAGAAGGGCCAGTCGTTCAGCTGGCCGCGCTGGCGGTCGATCACCCGGACCAGCTCCTCCTCGATCGGGTAGCCCTGGTCGGCCATCTCGATCGCCGGGGCGAGCACCTCGCCGAGCGACAGCCTGCCCCATTCGGCGAGCATCGTCATCAGGCCGCCGGGTGTTCCGGGCGTCACCGCGGCGAGGGCTCCGAATTCCGGCGGGTAGTGCATCCCCTTGCCGTGGTAGAAGTCCGCGGTCGCGCCGCTGGGCGCGACGCCGAGCGCGTTCACCGCCATCACCTGCTTCGTCTTCGGGTTCCAGACGAGCGCCTGGGTCTCGCCTCCCCAGCCGAGCGTGTCCCACATGGTGCAGGTGACCGCGAGCATGGCGCACGCCGCGTCCACCGCGTTGCCGCCGTGCTCGAACATGCGCGCCCCGGCCGTCGCCGCGAGGGGCTTGCCGGTGACCGCCACCCACTTGCGCGCCATGATCGCCGGCTTCTGCGTGCGCGCCCACGCGGCGACCGTCACGATGGCCAGGAGAACCGCCACGACCCACGCATGCCTGCGCATGACACCTCCCATGATGTGGCTTGCGGCGGATTCTAGAGCAACTGGCCCGGCTGGGGGGGCCGGGCGCGCGACCGGGCTCTAGACGGCCTTGGGTGTTTCGCGGAAACGGCCGGTGAGCAGCACGTAGCGATGGGATCCGATCTCGATCTCATCCAGGTGCCTGAGTCGCAGCCCGGTGTTCGGCGCGACCTTGCGGCCGTTGACGCTGGTGCCGTTGCGGCTGCCGCTGTCGAACAGGGTGCAGACGGAGCCTTCCACCCTGATGCGGCAGTGGGCCCGGCTGACCTTCTCGTCTTCGATGTTGATGTGGGCTTCGTCGCCGCGGCCGAGGATCGTCTCAGGGCGGGTCAGCCGGTGCGCGGCGGTCGGGTCGTCGCCGTCCACGATGGCGAGGACGAAGATGTGCGGCGCTCCGAACGGGACGGCGCGGCGGGTCCCGTCGGCGGTGCTGGCCATGTCGGACGGGGCGTCCTTCTGACTCATGCCTTGAATGTTGCGGCCGGGATCGGCCGGTGTCAAGGCTCCCCGGACGCGGTCCTCACGGTTTTTCGAGCGTTTTCAGCCCGGCATCGATGGCGGCGCGCAGGTCCTTGCCGCCGAGAGTCACCAGGTCCTGCATCGAACGGCCTTTCCCCACCTCTTCGACCAGGCGCAGGCCGACGTAATACGCGATGCGTGAGGGCAGATCCTTCCTTTTCGGGGTGAAGAAGAAGTAATCGCCCACCTCGTCGAGATTCGTGACGTCGAGGCGCTGGCGCAGCTCCCCGGCCACGCGCTTCAGGACCTTGGGTCCCTCGTCCGGCAGCGCCTTCGAGGCCAGGACCAGAGACAGCGGCGCGTCCGGATCCAGGTGGCGCACGGCGTAGAGGGCCAGTCCCTCCGACCAGAGGTCGTAATACATCGGGGACTTGCGGGTCTTTTCGAACGCGTCCTTCCCCGCCGCGGCGATCTCCGGGTTCCGCTGCCAGTGGTAGGCGTGGAACATCTCGTGATGGATGTCCGGCAGATGGTTCGTGACGTCCGACAGCACCACCGCGACGACGTCGAGACCGTAGAAGACGATGGTCCTTCCCTCGAAGTCGCGCGACTGCCCCGACGAGGTGAACAGGGACGGGCCCGCGAAGATCGGCAGCGTCCGATCCATGTCCGGATAGGTCGCGAGGAAGGACGCGAAGCCCTTCGGGAGCTGCTCCCTGAACTCGCCGTCGATGCGGCGCAGGGCGGGAATCGAAGGCGTCAGCGTCTCGAGGATCTTCTTCAGCCGGTCGTCGGAAGGAACGCCAATCACCTGCTCATAGAAATCGCGGTGCGGCGCGATCGCCACCTCCTTGAGCAAACGGACCTGCTCGGCCGGGTCCTTCTTCTCCGCCTGCTCCCAGAAGGCCCAGAAGGCCGGCATCAGGTCCGTGAGGTTCGGCGTCGCGGCCGCCTCGGCGGCGGCCGGTTCGGGCGGGCGCTCCCCGCCGCAGGCGAGCGAGGCGAGCACGGCCACGGCGAGAACGATGACCACGACCCGGGCGGCCGACAGGATGCTCACGGATTTCCCTCCCCAGCCGCTTGACACGCCGGGGCGGGCCCCCCGGTTCCCGAAAAGCGATCGACGCGGGCTGGTCGGAGAGGGTCCGGCCCGGCAGGGGCGCCCGGCACGGGATCGCGGGTAGGATCCCCGCCACAGGAACGAAAGGACGATGCCCCCCTCGGACGACCGCGTCATCCTGCACCTCGACATGGACGCCTTCTACGCGGCCATCGAGGTGCGCGACGATCCGTCGCTGGCCGGGAAGCCGCTGATCGTCGGTCACCGCGGACGGCGCGGCGTCGTCGCCACCTGCTCGTACGAGGCGCGGACGTTCGGGGTGCGCTCGGCGATGCCCTCGGTCACGGCCGAGCGGCTGTGCCCGCAGGCGATCTGGGTGCACGGGCGCATGGAGCGCTACGTCGAGGTGTCGCGGCGGATCGTCCGGATCCTCGAGGACGCGACCCCGGCGATCGAGCCGCTGTCGATCGACGAGGCGTTCCTCGACGTCACCGGCGTCGCCGCCTCCGTCGATCCGGCGGGATCGCCGACCGCCGCGCTGCGGCCGGTCGCGACCCTGGAGGACGGGCGGCGGGTGGCGGCACGCCTCAAGCAGCGCATCCGCGACGAGCAAGGGCTGACGGCGTCGGTCGGCGTCGCACCGAACAAGTACCTGGCGAAGGTCGCCTCGGATCTCGAGAAGCCGGACGGCCTCGTGCTCTTGCCGCGCGAGGCGATCGCGACCCGGCTGTGGCCGCTGCCGGTGACGCGGCTGTGGGGAGTCGGCCCGAAGACGGCGCCGCGGCTCGAGCAGGCGGGGCTGCGCACCATCGGAGACGTGGCGCGCGCCGGCCTGCCGCGGCTCGTCGCGCTCGTGGGCGGCAATTTCGCGG
Source organism: Candidatus Polarisedimenticolia bacterium (assembly GCA_036005805.1). Lineage (GTDB taxonomy): Bacteria > Acidobacteriota > Polarisedimenticolia > Gp22-AA2 > Gp22-AA2 > DASRAU01. The sequence continues at coordinate 5,350 of DASYQE010000219.1, forward strand.
CGCACATCGACGCGCTGGCTCACGGCCTCGACGACCGGCCGGTCGAATCCGATCGGCGCAGCAAGTCGATCTCCGAGGAGCGGACCTACGAGGAGGACCTGCGCGATCCCGAGGCCATCGATCGGGCGCTGCTGGAGCGCTCGGAGGGCGTGGCCCGGTCGCTCCGGCAGGAGGGGCTGAAGGGACGCACGGTGCACCTGAAGGTGCGGACGGGTGACTTCACCACCTTCACCCGCGCGCTGACGCTCGAGGCGCCGACCGATCTCACCGAGAAGATCGTCGCCGCGGCCCGGGCGCTGTTGCGCGAGCGGGTGCAGCTCGGCGGCCAGGGGGTGCGCCTGCTCGGCGTCGGGATGAGCGGGCTCGTGGATCCTTCCGGCGGTCCCTCCGGTGGCACGGGTTCGCTCTTCCGCGATCCGTCCGACGAGCGCGCCCAGCGCGTCGCCCGGGCGGCGGACGCGATTCGATCGCGGCTCGGCGACGAAGCGATCACGCGCGCGCGGCTGTTGCGGCCGGGACAGAAACCCAAGAGGCCGGAGGGCAACGGAACCTGACGGCGAGGACCGTGCGGGTGCGGACGAGGGCGGCGATCGCCGCTACTTCGCCTGCAACGGCTGCATGCCGTTGACCACCAGCCGCTCGCTGACCCAGACGGTCGTCTCGCGGCCGTCCAGTCTCATCTCGTAGGCGCCCGACGGGTTCCCGGCCGGGAAGCGGTGGACCGCCTCGTACCCCGTGATCTGCCCATACGGCTCGCTGTGGCCCTTGAGCGTCACGACCGTCCCCGGGTTGTAGTGAACCATTCTCAGGCGCAGGTTCTTCCAGTTCAGCGCCACGAGGCCGGTCAGCAGAATCACGGCGGTCGCGCCCAGCAGCGGCAGTGCGAACCTCTTGTCGAAGGCGAGATGGAACGACTTCTCCTCCTTCGGCTGGTAGTTGCGCTTCAGGATGTCATAGGCGCGCTTCACTTCCTGCAGCCGCGCTTCGTCCTCCTCGGTCGGGTTCTCCGGGAAGCGTTTGATCACCGTGTAGTACGCGGTGTTGATGGCGTCGAACGAGGCGTTCGGCCCGACCCCCAGGACCTCGAGATAGCGCGCCACGCCGGTCGCGGCCGGCTTCGCTTCCCGCGGAGTCGCTTCACGCGGGGTCGCGGTGCGCGGCGCCGCGGCGCGCTCGACCTTCTTGCGGCGCGTGACGCTCACGCTGAAAGTCGCCGCCTGGGGCGCGTCTTCGCGGTCGTCCACGCCGTTCGGTCGCGCCGGGGACGAAGCTCTCGCTGCCGCCTTGTTGTCCATGCTCCTCACCACTTGGTCTGGATGAAGGACCCGCCTTCGATGACGATGTCGGTGGTGAAGTCCACCCAGGCGCCGGTGAGGACGCCGTCGGCGGCGCCGTCGGATCCGTAGGACCAGAGGCGGAAGGTGTTCATGCCCTGAGCCGTCGTGTAGGGCTCGTAGTAGATGGGGTTGTTCCAGCCGTCCGTCTGCGCCACGGCGCCGGCGGACTGGCGGATGGCGCTGGCGATCGCGCTCACCGGCTGCAGCCCGCCCGGGGGCAGGACGCTGTTGTCGGTCTGGTACTTGGTCAGCCCGTCGGCGACGCCGCGCAGGTTGGCCACGGTGCGGCCCAGCCGCGACGCGTCGAACGCGTAGAAGCAGTACGAGCTGGCGATGCCGGCGATGACGCCGATGAACGCCAGCACGACCAGCAGCTCGATCAAGGAGAAGCCGGCGTCATGGTGCCGTGGCGTGGCTGCGGTCGATCTCTTCATGCTCCCCCCGGACGAATCGGACGCCCTGCGGGCAGCAAGAGACATTCCACCGGCGACGCCGCGCCGGCGTGCGGACGGCGTCGGACCTTTGACGGGCCGTCGTCGCGGCGGACTCCGCGTCCGGCGCGGAATGCACGGGAAGAGTCCGGGACCGGTGACGCCCTCAGGCGGCGTGTGTGTGCGAAAACTCCCCATCGCCCGGATCGCGTGGGGTGACGCCCAGTGTCAGGACCCTGAACCGGCTCGACAGCCCTTGTCGCCGCCGACCCCGCCGGGCCCGCCGGCCGTTCGGGAGCCGCTCCGGCCTTCAGCCGCGCCTGCGCGCGCGCCTCAGTGGCTCGTCGGCGCGGGAGCCTCGTCCTTGGGGCCCGCCTTCACCGTCACCGTGGTCTCGGAGGTCTCGGACTTCCCGGGCACGCCGGTGTCGAGCGTGGCCCTGATCTTGTAATCGCCTGCCGGGACGAACTCGGTCTGCCCGAGGCGCCCCGCATCGACGGTGGGAATGCGGTCCTTGCGATCGGCCTGCAGATCCCAGAAGACCCGATTCAACCCGGCGCGACCGGGACCGTTCAGGTCGCGCACCTTGCCGCCCGAAGGGCTCTCGATCGACAGGCTGACGCCGTCCGGGTTCGCGTCGCGCAGCCAGTAGGTCAGCGCCACCCCCGCCTGCGGGTTCGGGGCGCGGAAGATCCCGGCGCCGCCGCCGTAGTTGCGCCCGGCGTAGAGGCGCGGTGTTGCCGCCATCGGCTTGAAGAGCAGAAGCGGCCTGGCGCGGTTCTCGGCTGTCAGCTGCGCGATCGGCGTGGCGTCGTCGAGGATGTAGATCGATCGTCCGTGCGTGGCGACGACCAGGTCGCGCTCGCGCGGCTGGATGACGATGTCGTCCACCGGCGCCGGCGGCAGCGACTTGCCGTTGAGACGCACCCAGTGCGCGCCCCTGTCGACCGTGACGTACAGGCCGAACTCGGTGCCGGCATAGAGCGTCTCCTTGTTCAGGAGCGCCTCGGTCACCACCTCCACCGTCTCGTTGGGCGGCAGATCGCCGACGATGCTCTTCCAGGAGCGGCCCGCGTCCTCGGTCATGAACAGCAGGTCGCGGAAGTCGTCGCTGCGGTGACCGTCCACGGCGAGGTAGCACGCGTCCTGCTGGTGGCGCGACGGCGTCAGGCGCGACACGTACAGGCCGCCGACGTCCTTCGGCGTCACGTCGTTCCAGGTCCTGCCGCCGTCCTTGGTGACCTGCACCCGGCCGTCGTCGGTGCCGGCCCAGAGCATCCCCTTGAAGATCGGTGACTCGGCGAGCGACACGACGGTGCCATAGGTCTCGGCGTTCGAGCCGACCGTCTGGGTCTTGACCGGCTCGTTGCGCGTCAGGTCGGGGCTGATCGCCTCGTACTTGTTGCCGCGCTCGGTCAGGCGGAAGACCCGGTTGCCGCCGATGTACAGGACGCCCGGGTCGTGCGGCGACACGAAGTAGGGGGAGTTCCAGTTGAAGCGGATGCGCTCCTGTCCTTCGCGCGCCGCCGGCGCGATCGAGGTCTGCACATTGTTGTCGAGACGAATGCGCGCGACCTCTCCGCCCTGCGCCGTGGCGTAGACGACGTTCCTGTCCAAAGGGTCGAACGCCACGCCGAAACCATCCGACCCGAAGATCGTGCGCCAGTCATCGGCGAGGATGCCGTCCCCACGGCCGCCGTCATCCCCATCCCCCTCGTCCTCCGACTTGAACTGGGTCTCGGACGGCCCCATCCAGGAGCCGTTGTCCTGCAGGCCGCCGGCGACGCGGTACGGATCGGAGTCGTCCACGGCGATGCGGTAGAACTGCCCGACCGCCATGCGGCTCAGGTAGTCCCAGCTGGCGGCGCGATCGTGCGAGATGTAGAGGCCGCCGTCGTTGCCGATGAGGATCTGATTCGGGTCGACCGGGTTGACGACGATGGCGTGGAAATCCACGTGCACGTTCGGGCTGCCCGACCCGCGGAAGGTCTTGCCGCCGTCGTCGGAGATCGCCAGGTTCCATCCCGGCAGGTAGACGCGGTCGACGTTTTCCGGATCGACCGCGACGCGCGAGAAATAGAATGGCCGGAAATTGAGCGGGCTGACACGCTTCCAGGTGTCGCCGCGGTCGTCGCTGCGGAAGAGCCCTCCGCTCTTCGAGTAGTTGTCGCTGATTCCGGACCCCGCGCCGCCGGTATCGCTCTCGACCACGGCATAGAGGATGCGAGGATCCTTCGGAAAGACGGCGAGGCCGATGCGCCCGGTGCGCGGCGGCAGACCGTTCGTCAGCTTCTTCCACGATCCGCCGGCGTCATCGGACCGGAAGATCCCGCCCTTCTCGCTGTTGCCGGTGAAGGACCACGGCGTGCGCCGCCGCGCGTACATGCCGGCCCAGACGGTCTTCGGGGATGTCGGATCGAGGATGACGTCGCAGGCGCCGGTGTCGGCGTCGACCTTGAGCGACTGCTTCCAGTTCCTGCCGCCGTCGGTGGTCTTGTAGACGCCGCGCTCGGGGTTGGCGCCCCACAGGTGGCCGAGCGCCGCGACGTAGGCCGTGTCGGGGTCGCGCGGATCGACGGCGAGGCGCGGGATGTCGTGGGTGTTCTCGAGGCCGAGGTGGATCCAGGTCTTTCCCGCGTCGGTCGAGCGGTAGACGCCGTTGCCCCACGACGACGAGTTGCGCCCGTTCCCTTCCCCCGTGCCGACCCAGACGATCCTGCCTTTGCCGCGCTCGGCGCGACTCTTCCCGTCGGGCCTGGCGGCGCCTGTCGCCGCCGGATCCGTCGCGGCCTTGCCGTCCGCGGGCGCCGGGGGCGGGTTCTTCTTCTCTTCCTCGGCCCAGCCGGGCCAGCTCTCGGGCGCGTCCGCCACGGCGATGGCGCCGATGGAGAGGTTCGGCTGGTCGTCGAAGACCGGCCGGAAGGTGACGCCGAGGTTGTCGGTCTTGAAGACGCCGCCGGTGCCGAAGCCGACGTAGAACGAGGTGCGGCTGCCGGGCAGAAGCGCGATCGCCGAGGCGCGCCCTCCCATGTTCGACGGGCCGATGCTGCGGAAGGAGAGCCCCTTGAAGTCGTCGGCCATAAGCGCGCGCGCCGCCGGATTCGGCGCCGGCGCCTTCGCGGCGAGGAACATCAAGGCGAGCGCGGTCACGGCGGCGGATTGCCGCATGGATGCGGACGTGTTCGACATGGGCCCCCCCGAAGTCGGAATGCTGTTCGGAACGCGGAATCTTACCGCGACGCGGGCCCGGCGGGTCGTGTCCGGCGGGTTCGGCGCTTCCGGGCCAGGCGCCAGGGGGCCGGGAGCCTAGTGGCCCGGGGTGACCGGATGCTCGGGCAGGGGCGACTCGCCCGGGGGAACGGTCGGCCTGCGGCTCGGCAAACCGCCCGGCGTGAAGTGGTACGAGTAGCCCGCCAGGATGATGTACTCGGGGAAGGTGGCGTCTCCCGCGAGGCCGGTGTACGGGTCGGGGAGCCGGTTCTGCACCAGGCCGATCGGAACGTAGAGGCTCAGGGTCTGCCGGCCGATGGTGTAGACGAATCCCGGCTCGAGGAACGTCTCGTAACCCGGGCGGCGGAAGCCGTGGCTGTCGCCGACGAGGTCATAGCGCGGCAGCCCCTCCATGCGGAAGCCGAGAGTGAGCCCCAGCTTCGTCTGCCCGACGGGGAAGAGCGCGCCGGTGCGCAGCAGATACTGGTCCGGGACGGTGTTTTCGACCCGGGTTCCGAAGGCCGGGCTGTTGCCGACGAGACCGACGATGACCGAGTCCGCGCCGTTGGTGTCGCGTGGATTGATCAGGTAGGTTCCGGAGGAGTACCAGGAGACCCGCTTCCATGCCATGTATCCCTGCAGGTCGAAGAGGTACCCCCAGCCTCCGTCACCGGGCTGGATCGAGATGTCGACGACCTTCTCGGTGTCGTTGGTGCCGTTGATGTTGGGGTAGGTGTCCTCGTTCTTGTAGTCGCCGGTGGGGGCCTTCACCCCGAGCCCGATCGACAGGTTGCCGCGCGGATGTTTCATCGGATCGAAGGCCCAGAACCGGCCGCTGGCGATGACGTCGCCGACGCCGCTGGAGTTCTGCTCGGCGCGCGGGCCCGGCGGCACCGGCGCGATCGGCGTCGGCAGCGACCACGATGCGTTGACGATCGGCAGGCTGAGGCTGGCGCTCCAGCGGTTGTTGAAGAAGTAGGTCGCGTTGAGGTCGTAGAGCTGCTGGGTGTTCTCGACGAAGGTCTCGTTGGCCTTGCGCGCGTACTGGAACTGCGTGCCGCTGTAGTGGTCGTTGGAGGTGAGGCCGCGGTAGCCGAAGGAGAAGACCCAGTCCCTGCCCTGCTGCGGGAGCGTGTCTGACGCGCCGAACACGGGCGCGTTGTTGCGGATGAGGACTCAGCCTTGCGCCCAGGCGTCTCCTGAGGGCACCGCGGACATTCCAACCGCGATGGCTATCCCCATCAGGAGGCGCGCTGGGTTGAATCGCCTGCACCGCATGGCCGCCCGGAAGAGCAATCGGCGGACCAGCGGGCCGAAGCGGCGGGGCGCGGTCGCGGCGACCGCGTTCAATCCATTGCGCCGCAAGGGTTTTTCGCCGGACAGGCTGCCGGGGCCGGGCCGCGCCGGCCAGTGCCGCATCATGATCCCTGTGGCGAAACCCCGCGCGGCCGCTTACGGGCTATGCACGACTCATAGGAGCCACGGTCGCGCAGCGTCTTTTGACTCCCCTCCGGGCGTGCAGTAGCATCCCGCCCCGCGTCCGGGGGGCCCCGACGATGCTCAAAGCGGTACGAAGGTGCGCAGCGATCGTGGTGTGCGCAGGGATCACGGGCGCGGCGGCATTCAGGCCATCTTCAGCCGCCGAGACCGAGGCGAGCGCGGCCGCTCCACCCGCGCAGGCCGGCGAGGTCGCTCCCGGGGCCGGCAGCCCGGCCGACATCGCGGCGCTGCGCCAGGAGGTGGCGGCGCTCCGCGCTGAAATCGAGTCGCTCAAGGCGGCGCTCGCCGCAATGCAACAACAAGGAGCGGCCGGAGCTCCCGCAGCCGGCGGAACCCCGCCGACGCCGGCACCCGGCGCCCCGGTGGCGCAGGGGACGGCCCCGGCACGCAGCCAGAACGTCATGAACCCCGCCATCAGCGCCGTGTTCCAGGCGATCGGCCAGAGCTTCGTGGACGGGCGCGAGGACGCCAATGGCTTCGATCTGAGCGAGGCGGAGGTCGCCTTCGAGTCGGTCGTCGATCCGTACGCGAAGATGAACCTCTACCTGACCTTCCCGGCCGACGAGTCCCCCGAGGTCGAAGAGGGCTACGCGCAGACGCTGGCGCTGCCGGCCTCGCTGCAGCTCAAGGGTGGCCGCTTCAAGGAAGCGTTCGGCAAGTGGAACATGCTCCACACCCACGCCTTTCCCACCGTCGAACGTCCCGAGGTGCTGGTGAATTACTTCGGCGAGGAGAGCCTGACGAACGACGGGTTGTCACTCTCGTGGCTCATCCCCAACAAGGCGGGCCTCTATCTCGAATCGGTGAGCGAGGCGGGAACGGCGCGCGAGGGGGTCTCCTTCAACAGCGAAGCGCGCGCCCTGACCTGGAGCGAGCGTCTCTCCGCCTTCTTCAACCCGAGCAGCGACGCCACCCTCGAGGTCGGGCTCTCGACGGTCGGCGGCCAGACCGGACCCACCGACACTCTGCTCGCCGGCCTCGACGCGGCGGGATTGACGGGCATCGTGGTGCCGGACGAGCGGCTGCCGTCGCAGGTGAACGGCGTGGACCTCACCTGGAAATGGAAGCCGCTCCAGGCGAACACCTCTCGTTCTTTCACCGCGCAGGCGGAGGCGCTGCGCAGCCGGCGCCACGTCGAGACGCTCGCCGGAACCACGCTCGAAGAGGACACGGTCGCGAGCGCCGGCGGCTATCTCTATCTCGAAAGCCAGTGGACCAAGCGCTGGAAGGTCGGGCTGCGCGGCGACCTGAGCGGCTATCCCGACAGCGAGACCGACAGGCTGTGGGGCGTCTCGGGCGTGGCCCGCTTTTCGCCGTCGGAGTTCCAGGAGTTCCGGTTCCAGGTGAAGCGCACGCGTTCCAACGAGGGCGCGGCGGCGCGCACCAGCGCCGACGCGGACCAGGAAGACACCCGGGTCTACTTCGAGTGGATCCCGATCATCGGCGCGCACGGCGCCCATAAATATTGAGGTCGAGAGATGACCCACGTCCGCTTCGCCGTCGCCCGAAACCCGGTTGTCCTGGTCGCGGCCGCAGTTTTCCTCGTCGCGGCGGCCGCGCCGCGCTCGGCCGGCGCCGCCGCCTCCGTCAAGGTGGTGGCCTCGCTCCCGAACCTCGGCGCGATCGCGCGCGAGATCGGCGGCGAAAGGCTCGACCTCACGGTGATCGCCAGCGGCGTGCAGGACGCGCACTTCGTCGACCCGAAGCCCTCGTACATCGTCAAGCTGCGGGCCGCCGACCTGCTCCTGGTCAACGGTCTCGACCTGGAGATCGGCTGGATTCCGCCGCTGGCGCAGGGGGCGCGCAACGCCAAGGTCGTCCCGGGCGGGCCCGGCTACATCGACGCTTCGACCGGCATCGCCGTGATGGAAGTCCCGACGGGCCTGAGCCGCGCCGAGGGCGACGTGCACCCGTACGGCAACCCGCACTACCTCGGCGACCCGCTCAACGCCGTCACCGTGGCGCAGACCATCGCCGACGCGCTCAAGAAGGCGGATCCCGCCGGGGCTTCGACGTACGAGGACCGCCGCAAGGCGTTCGTGGCGCGCCTCGACCAGGCGATCTTCGGGAAGGAGCTGGTCGATCTCGCCGGCGGCGCCAAGCTGGAGCGCGAGGCGGCCTCAGGCTCGCTGGATCGCTTCCTCGACACGCCGATGGGTGGCGCGCCGCTGAAAACGAAGCTCGGGGGCTGGCTCGGGAAGCTGGCGCCGTACCGCGGCCGGCCGATCCTCACCTACCACAAGGACGCCACCTACTTCGCGAGCCGCTTCGGGCTCGTGGTCGTCGATTACGTCGAGCCGAAGCCGGGGATCCAGCCGTCCGCGCGCCACCTCGAGGAGCTGACCGCGCGGCTGCAGCACGGCGACGCGAAGGTGCTCGTGACGCGGCCGTACAACGAGCATCGCTCGACCGACCTGCTGGCGCAGAAGACCGGGGTCGTCGTCGTGACCCTGCCGCTCGAGGCGGGGGGCGATCCCAAGGCCACCGACTACTTCAGCCTGTTCGACCTGGTGACCGGGCGCCTCGCCGCCGCGCTGGAGCAGACCGGCGCCGCGGCGCCGGCGGCCGGATCGCGGTGATCCCGCACCTCGAAGTCCTCGTCCTGCCCTTCGTGGCGTGTCTCATCCTGACCGGCATCCACGTCTACCTCGGGATCCACGTCATCAGCCGCAAGGTCATCTTCGTGGACATCGCCCTGGCGCAGATCGCCGCGCTCGGCGGCACCGTCGCTTTCCTGCTGGGGTACGACCCGCGCTCCGAGGGCGCCTACTTCTGCTCGCTGGCGTTCGCGGTGCTCGCCGCGATGGTGTTCGCGCTGACCCGCACGCGACACGAGCGGGTCCCGCAGGAGGCGGTGATCGGCCTGGCGTACGCTACCGCGTCCGCCGCGGCGATCCTGCTCGCCGACATCTCGCCGCACGGCGCGGAGCACCTGCACGATCTGCTCGCCGGCAGCATCGTCTGGGTGACGCCGGCGCAGATCCTCAAGACCGGCATCCTCTACTCGCTGCTCGGCGTGTTCCACTTCGTCTTCCGCAAGCGCTTCCTGCAGATCTCGCTGCATCCCGAGCAGGCGTACGCCGAGGGGACGCGGGTGCGGCTGTGGGACTTCCTCTTCTACCTGTCGTTCGGTGTGGTGATCACCTCGTCGGTGCAGATCGCCGGCGTGCTGCTGGTGTTCTGCTACCTCGTCGCACCGTCGATCTTCGCGGTGATGTTCTTCGAGGATCTGCGCGCGCGGTTGATCACCGGGTGGGTGATGGGGACGTTGGTCAGCGCCATCGGGCTGTCGTTCTCCTACGACCGCCCGTCGGGACCGACCATCATGGTGGCGTTCGCCCTGGCGCTGCTCGTCGGCGCGCTGGTCCGATCGGTCCTGCGCGGGGCGCGTCCGGAGGCGGCTCTGGCGGCGACCGCGGCGGTGGTGCTGGTCCTCACCGCCGTTGCGGCCTCCCTGCAGTCGAGCCACACCACCGCGGCGGAGCCGGAAGGGGCCGCGGAGGCGGCCGAAGCGGCGGCGGCCCGCGCCGGGCACGATCCGTCGGCCCCCGACACCGGCGCCGCGCACGAGCAGGGGGAAGGCATCGAAGGTCTGCGCCGCGCGCTGCGCGATGCCCACGCCGAGGTGCGTTCGAAGGCCGTCGCCGATCTCGCCCGCACCGGCGACCCGCGCATCGTGCACGACCTCGTGGACGCGCTCGCCGACCAGGACGCGGGCGTGCGCGAAGCGGCCGCCGCCGCGCTCGGCCAGCTCGGCAGCCGCACCGCCGTGGCGCCTCTCCTCCAGCACCTCGGTCACCCGGACGAGGACGCCTGGGTGCGCCTGCGCATGGCGCAGAGCCTCGGCTCGCTCGGCGAGCCGGCATCGCTTCCGGCGCTTCTGGATCTCGCGTCGGGCGGCGAAGGGAAGCTGCTGCGGCTGGAGGCGGTGCAGAGTCTGTCGCGGCTCGTCGGCCTGGGAGACACCGGCCTCGACGATCCCGACTCGGACGCGGCGCGCCAGCGCGTGGCGCGGGCGCGCGCCATCCTCAAGTCGCGCGGCGGCAGGCCGCGCTTCGATCCGCAGTCCCGGACGTTCAGCGACCGCTAGCGCGGAGCGCCCCAGACGAAGACCTTGTAGATCCGGCCCTCGGCGCCGGCCGCGTCGGCGACCATCTCGAGGGCCAGGCCGAAATCGCCGTCGGGGAACATCAGGTGGACCGCGTCGCCCGCTTCGCGCACCAGCTCCGGCGCGGCGACGAGCGCCTCCTGCGCCGCGGCGCGCACTGGCACGAGCACGTCCGGCCCCGCCATCAGCAGCAGGACCTCGCGTCCCTGCGGCAACCGCGCGGCGAGCCAGCCGAAGAGACTCTCGATCACCAGCCGATCGGGCGTGGAGGTGGCGAGGGCGCGCTCCGGATCCGCGCTGGCGCTCGCCTGCCTCCAACGCTCCTCGAACCGGGTCTCGAGGCGCGCGCCTTCCGCTTCGTCGAGGAGGGCCAGGCTCTCGATCGGGCGCTGCAGCGCGCGGGCCAGCGCCTCGATCGCGGCCGCCGGGCGCCCGCTTCCGGCGCCCGACGCGTCCTTCGCTCCGCCGCGTTTCATCCGCGGCAACCCCGGGTCTCCGCGCATCACACCGCCGGACCGTAGCAGAGACCTCCGCCGCGCGGGAGGGTCCGTTTTCGGACCTGGGGGATCATTTCGAGACCCCGGACGGACCCGGCGCTGAGACTCTCCGAGGTCGGCGGCGCCGGCCGACCGCGGCCACGGCCGCGTCACATCCGTCCGGCCGACACGAGCGGGCCGCCTGGTTTGCGGCCCGGGGCGCCGCGCAGCTCGCGCGGCACCAGCCCGGCCGAGGTGCCGAACAGGCGCGTCATCGCCTGGCGGCTGCTGAAGCCGTGGCGCCGGGCGATCTTCGTGAGACTCATGCCCGAGACCATCAGATCGGGAAGGGTCCGCACGACGCGCGCCTGCCGGACGATGGCGGCCGGCGGGTGGCCGAACCAGCGCCGGCAGAGCCGCGTCAGCTGGCGCGCACCGACGCCCAGGGTCGCGGCGGCGTCCGCCACGACGTTGCGGCCGTTGGCGCGCAGCGCCACGCCGAGGAAGAGGCGGGCCCGCTCGTGCCGTCCCGCCACCTCGAGGATGCGCGCCCAGTCGTCCCACACCGGCGCCGGATGGGCGCCGGCGCCCAGGCGCTTCAGGCTCTCCACCGCCCGCTCGACGTCGAGACACGGCCCGGGATGGATGCGCGGCAGGGCCAGGAGGCGATCGGGCGGGGCCGGAAACGCCAGGTAGACGACGCGATGGGCGGCGCGCGTTCGATGCCACCCCGAGAGCGTCGTGAGGCAGGTGGCATCGACCGCGCGCGGATCGACCATCACCGTGCGCGCCGATTGGCCCGGCCCGGACGAGTCGAGACACCGCACCCGTTGCAGCGATCCCGGGGGCGCCGCCGAAAGAAGACGCTGATACAGCGCGCGCGAATGGGTGACCAGCACGACCGGGCTCTGCATGGGGTCCTCCTCCGCCGACCGGAGACC
>DASYQE010000220.1:0-13105 GCA_036005805.1 Candidatus Polarisedimenticolia bacterium
AAGGCGCCGCTCGGGGCCGGCGGCATGGGCGAGGTCTATCGCGCCCGCGACACGCGGCTCGACCGCGAGGTGGCCATCAAGGTGATGCGCGGCGGGCGCGCGGTCACCGCCGAGGCGAAGGCGCGCTTCGAGCGCGAGGCCCGCGCCGTCTCGGCCCTCAACCATCCGAACATCTCGGCGCTGTACGACATCGGGCGGCAGGAAACCGCGGAGGGATCGCTCGATTACCTCGTCATGGAGCTGATCGAGGGGGAGAACCTCGCCGACCGGCTGGCGCGTGGTCCGCTGCCGGTCGATGAGCTGCTGCGCGCCGCCGTGCCGATCGCCGACGCGCTCGATCGCGCCCACCGCAAGGGAATCGTCCACCGCGATCTCAAGCCGGGGAACATCATGCTCGCGAAAGCGGGACCGAAGCTCCTCGACTTCGGCCTGGCGCGCCCGGCAGCCACCATCGGGTCGGCAGGCGGGGATCTGTCGGCGTCGCCGACGATGACGCGCGCCCTGACCCAGGAGGGGGCGATCGTCGGCACCTTCCAGTACATGGCGCCGGAGCAGCTCGAGGGCAAGGAGGCGGACGCCCGCGCGGATCTCTTCGCCTTCGGCGCCACCCTCTACGAGATGGCGACCGGCCGCAAGGCGTTCGAGGGAACCAGCCAGGCCTCCCTCATCGCGGCCATCATGAACGCCCGGCCGCAGCCGATGCGCTCGCACCAGCCTCTGGCGCCCGCGGCGCTCGAGCGTGTCGTCGCGACCTGCCTGGCGCGCGACCCGGACGATCGCTGGCAGAGCGCCGGCGATCTCAAGCGCGAGCTGCAGTGGATCGCCACGTCCGTCCCGGCGGATGCCGTCGCGCCGGGCGCCACCGGAGTCGCGACCGCGGCCGGCCGGGCGGCGATCCGCCGCATCCACGTGACGTGGGGCAGCCTGCTGATCCTGTCGATCCTGGCGACCGCCGGCCTGGGGGATCGGCTGCGTCCCCCGCCGGCACGCGCCGGCGGAGCGACCCTGCTCCGCGCCGCCATCGCGCCTCCGGAGGGAGCGCGCTTCAACATCGTGGGAGACGTCGCCGGCCCGCCGGCTCTCTCGCCGGACGGCCGTCGGGTGGTCTTCGCGGCGATCGACGCGCAGGGAAGCCGGCTCTGGGTCCGGTCGCTGGACGCGCTCGAGGCGCGCCCGCTGCCGGGGACCGACGGGGGCGGCTATCCCTTCTGGTCCCCCGACGGCCGGAGCATCGGCTTCTTCACGGTGGACAAGCTGAAGCGGATCGACGTGGACGGCGGGGCGGTCTACACGGTGTGCGGCACGGTGTCGCCGCGCGGCGGCGCCTGGGGCGCGGACGGCACCATCATCTTCCCGGTGGCCTTCGACACCGCCTTGTCCCGCGTCCCCGCCAGCGGCGGCACGTCGGAGCCGCTGACGCAGCTCGCGGCGGGCAAGCACACGACGCATCGCTGGCCGCAGTTCCTGCCGGACGGCCGCCACTTCATCTTCCTGGCGACGCACCACGAGAGGCCGGATTCCCAGGACAACGGCATCTACCTCGGCTCGCTCGACGGCGGCGAGCCCCAGCGCCTGGTGCCGTCGAAAAGCAGCGCCGAGTACGCCGACGGCATGCTCTTCTACGTGCAGGGCGACGCCCTCGTGGCGCAGCCGTTCGACGCCGTCGCGGGGCGCATCATGGGGCCCGCCGTTCCCACGGCCGAGCGGGTGCAGCTCGATCGCACCACCTGGCGCGGCGTCTTCTCGGCCGGCGCGACCAACCACGCGCTCGTCTACATGCCGGCGGTCGGGAAGATCGGCACGCGCATCGTGGTGGGCGACATCGCCAGCGGGTCCGTCGAGACGGTCGCCGACGAGGTGAGCCAGCTCAACATGGACCTGTCGGCCGACGGCCGGCGTCTTCTCGTCGAGAGCCAGGACGGGCCGCGATCCGACCTGTGGATCTACGACCTCGTGGACCGGTCGCGCACGCGGCTCACCTTCGATCCGATGGACGAGTCCTTCGCCACCTGGGTCGGCAAGGGGGATCGCGTCTTCTTCGGGGCGAACCGGCCGGACGGCCGCTACCGCATTTACGAGAAGTCGGCGCGCGGCGGACCCGAGACGCCGGTTTTCGAGTGGGACGCGGATGTCTATCCCGCCGACGTGACCGCCGACGGCCGGTTCCTGCTCTTCAACAAGGGCCCTTTCTCGTTCCGGCAGGGGGCCGATCTCTATCTTCTGCCGCTGGGCGGGTCGAAGACGCCGATCCCGTTCGCCACCGCTTCCTACGAGGAGACCGACGGGCAGTTCTCCCCCGACGGGCGCTGGATCGCCTACACCTCGACGCAGTCGGGGCAGGAGGAGGTGTACGTGGCGCCGCGTCCCGAACCCGGAGCCGCGCCCCGGGACGGGGCGGCGTCGCAGGGACAGTGGCAGGTGTCCCAGGGGGGCGGCAGTGTGCCGCGCTGGGCGCGCGACGGCCGGGCGATCTTCTACCGCCGGTCCGACAGCACGACCTTCTCCGAGGCGGAAGTCGAGGGCAGCGGCGCCTCGTTTCGCGTCGGCAGGACACGCGATCTCCCCTTCCACGCCTATCAGAACTGGGGGTCGCTCTCCTACGACGTCAGTTCCGACGGCCGAAGGCTCGTGGTCGCGTCGCCGGGCGGGGACAACGCCTCGCCGATGGCGCTAGTCTCCGACTGGTCGGCGATCGTGAAGTAGCGCCGGCGCAGGCGGGGCGCGTTACTTCCCGGCGGGGGGGACGGTTCCGCCGGCGAACTCGGCGACCCAGTTCTGCACCACCACCATGCCCGAGAGCTCCTGGGTGTCGCCGACGGCGCGGCAGAAGACGAAGCGGTCCTCGGCCGCGGTGACGTCGTAGCCCGGAAACCAGCCAAAGATGAGCGGCCGCCGGAGCGAGGGCCGGGTGAACAGGAGGCGGGGGGTCCCGAGCTTCAGGTCGGGGCTCGTGCTCACGTCCACTTCCATGAGGTCGTTGCCGCGCACGTAGTAAAGACGCTTGCCGCTTGCGCCCCAGCGCGGCCACATGCCTCCCCCCTGCGAGACCTCCCACTTCCCCTCGCCGTCGGGGAAGCGGCGGATATACACCTCGAAGTCGCCCGCCTCCTCCGAGGTGAAGGCGATGAAGCGGCCGTCGGGTGAGACGTGCGGCCAGATCTGATCGCCGCTCGCGTGGTACAAGGGCTTCGGCTCCCCCTTGCCGTCGGCGCTGCGCGTGAAGAGATCCCAGCCGGCCCCCTTCACCACCTCGGAGTAGACGATGGTGCGGCCATCGGGCGTGTAGGAAGGAGCCCAGCCGGTGCCGATCGTCTCCGGCTCGCCGCCGCCGTCGGACGACTTGCGCTTCATCGCGATCGGCACATTGCCGCCTTCGCCGTACAGCAGGGTGCGTCCATCGGGCGACCAGGCCTCCACCGAATAGGGGACGGCGCCCGTCGCGGACAAGCGGGTGCGGGCCCCGCGTTCGAGATCGTAGACCCAGATGTCCTCGACCTCGCCGGAATGGACGCTCATCGCAACCTGCTTTCCGTTGGGTGCGAATTCGGGGAAAGGCCACTGGACCTCCGGCTGGCCGATCGTGGCGAGCTGCCGGCCGGAGCGATCGCTCACGACGATCTGCGTCTCGTAGGTCCGCGTTCCCTTCACGTGAACGAGGGTGCCATCGCGGGAGACGCTGGGGACGTCGCCCGAGGCGCTGACGAGGAACGGTTCGCCGGTCGCCTCGTGCCGCTGCAGCGAGAACGGCAGCGCCCAGATGCCCATGTTCGCCGGATCCCGCCGGTACAGGATGTGGCCGGTCGAGGAATAGACCGGGAACCAGATCGTCTGGTCCTTCGGCAGCGACAGCAGCGTCTTGCGCGTCCTGCCGTCGAACAGGATCAGCTCGTGCGGCCGCGCGTCGCCCGGATGCGGGACGAAGAGCACGCTGTTGTCGGGGAGGCACTCCGGATCGTGGAGGTCGTTCTCCTTGCCGTCGAGGAGCGGGATGTACGTCTCGAAATCGCCACCCAGGGAGGAGACCCGCAGCATCGCCCCTTCGCCGGTGGACAGAACGATCCGTCCGTCGGGGCACCAGGTCCCGCCCATCCCACCGGTGATCACGCTGTGGATGTCGCCGATGAGACTGCTCTCCCCCCCGGTGGCCGGCACCTTGTACAGCTTGTTCGAGGCGACGAACCCGATCCAGGCGCTGTCCGGAGACCAGAAGAGGTCTCCGGGCGCGGCCGGGGTGCGGATGACGACGGGATCGAGGCGCTGCAGGCTTCGCACCAGGAGCTTGTCGTCCTCCACGAGTGCGATGGAGCCGCCATCCGGGGCGATCGTCGCCAGCTTCGTCTGGTTCTCGGAGCGGAACGGGCCTTTCGCCGGGATCTCGAAGCGCCGCACCGGGGCGGGCGCCGGCGCCGGGCGGAACGCCCAGAAGCCGCCGGCCGCGACTGCCGCGGCGACAGCCGCTCCCGCGGCGGCGGCGAAAACGAGGCCGCGGCGCGACGATGACGCCGCGCCCGACGCCGCTCCGGACGCGTCGCCGGCACCCGTGGAAGCCGCCTCGTCCGGCGCGCCGGCGAGCGCCTCTTCGAGGGCGATGCGCGCCTCGCCGATGTCGCGCAGCCGCCTGCGCGGGTCCTTCTCCATGCAACGGCGCACCAGGCGGGTGATGCGCGCCGGGAGCGCGGCCGGCAGGGCCGAGAAATCGACCGGCGCCATGATCACGGCCGCCATGACCTCCGACACGCCGTCTCCGGTGAACGGACGGCGCCCGCCGAGCATCTCGTAGAGAACGCACCCGAAAGCCCAGATGTCGGCGCGGCGATCGACCGGCTTCCCCTTCGCCTGCTCGGGGCTCATGTAGGCGGCGGTGCCGAGGATGAGCCCGGCGCGCGTCGCCGCCGGCGTCGTCAGCGTCGGCGACATGGACGCCAGGCTGGATGTCGATCCCATCGGGTCGGCGTCCCAGGCCTTGGCCAGGCCGAAGTCGAGGATCTTGACGCGCCCGTCGGGGGCGACCTGGATGTTCGCCGGCTTGAGATCGCGGTGCACGATGCCGTGGTCGTGCGCCGCCTCGAGCGCCTCGGCGACTTTGAGGGCGATGGCGATCGCCTCGTCCGCCGGCAGCGGTCCCGTCGCGAGGCGCGTCGCCAGGTTCGTCCCCGGCGCCAGCTCCATCGCCAGGAAGTGCATCCCTTCGGCGCGATGCAGCCCGTGGATGGTGGCGATGCCCGGGTGATTGAGCGACGCCAGCACCTTCGCCTCACGTTCGAAGCGGGCGAGGCGATCCGGATCCTCGGCGAACAGATCGGGCAGGACCTTGATGGCCACGTCGCGCCCGAGGGTCGTGTCGGTGGCGCGCCACACCACTCCCATCCCGCCCTCGCCGATCTTCTCGACGAGGCGGTACGGGCCGAGGACGCGGCCCGGGCTCAGCTCCACCTGGGAGCCTGCGTCCGGATGGCACACACCGTGCAGTCGTCCCCGGCGTCAGCCTTGATCTGGAAGGGTTTCATGAGGCGAAGACGGATGTTACCGGGTCGGTCGATGCCGTGCAAGCAAGGCGTTTCCGGCCCGGTTTTGCGATTAGAATGAGGTGACATGATGGCGTTCCCGGGCACGTTGGACGGTCACTTCCGGCAGATCGAGGAGGTCCCGGCCGTCCGCAAGAGCGACCTCGAGATGGGCGATTGTCTCGTCGTCGAAACACGCAATTCGCGGTATCACATCGTCAGTCTCGGCGACGGGACCTATCAGATTTCCGGCGGCTGGTTCGAGCGCGAAGCGGGCGGTCCGATCGTGACGACCATCGCCGGCTGCACCTGGGGCGGCAGCGCCATCCACACCGAGCTCGTCGCCGCGCAGGGTCTGTTCCTCGAGTTCGGCAACCGCGTGATGACCACCCGCATCCGCGCCTTCAAAGTGATCCCCGCCCCGTCGTCCGACTCGATCCACTGATCCCGTGATCCCGTCCCGGTGACCCTCCCCGCCGGCTCGCGTCTCGGTCCGTACGAGATCCTCGGTCCGCTCGGGGCCGGCGGCATGGGCGAAGTGTACCGGGCGCGCGACACGCGGCTGCAGCGCGACGTGGCGATCAAGATCCTGCCCGACTCGCTGGCGGCCGATCCCGAAGCGCTGGCGCGCTTCGAGCGCGAGGCGCGCGCCGTCGCGGCGCTGTCGCATCCGAACATCCTCGCCATCCACGATTTCGGGGTCGAAGGCGGACGGGCGTTCTCGGTCACCGAGCTCCTGGAGGGGCGCACGCTGCGCGAGCGACTCGCCGAGGGACCGCTGCCGGTGCGCAAGGCGATCGAGTGCGCGGCGCAGGTGGCGCGCGGCCTCGCCGCCGCCCACGATCGCGGGGTCGTGCACCGCGACCTGAAGCCGGAGAATCTCTTCGTCACCGACGATGGGCGCGTGAAAATCCTCGACTTTGGTCTCGCCAAGGTCGAAGCGGCAGGGGAGGTCGGCGGCGACGCCTCGAACGCGACCCAGACGCCGACGCGGCACCTGGCGACGCGCCCGGGCGTCGTGCTCGGCACCATCGGCTACATGTCCCCCGAGCAGGTGCGGGGCACGGCGATCGATCACCGCACCGACCTGTTCTCGCTCGGCGCGGTGCTGTATGAAATGCTCACGGGTCAGCGCGCCTTCCGCGGCGCCACGGCGGCCGACACCATGACGGCGATCCTGCGCGAGGATCCGCCGGCGCTCTCGGGGATCGATCGCGCCGTGCCCCCGGCCCTCGAGCGCCTGGTGCACCACAGTCTCGAGAAGAACCCGGCCGAGCGCTTCCAGTCGGCGCGCGACCTGGCGTTCCACCTCGAGGCGATGGGCGGCGCGGTCTCCGGCGCCGCGATACCCTCGGTGGAGAGATCGGATGACGCGCCGAAATCGCAGCGCGGCCGCGGCATCGTCCTCACCGCCGCCGCGGCGCTCGTCGCGGGGGCGGCGCTCGGGGTGGCTCTCGATCGCAGCCTGCGCGGGCCCGCGACCGCCGCTCCGCCGTCGCTGCGGCAGCTCACGTACACGGGGGCCGATTTCGCTCCGGATGCGTCGCGAGATGGAAAGCTCATCGTCTACACGTCGGAGCGCGAAGGGCGGCAGAGCATCTGGCTGAAGCAGTATCCGGGGGGCGACGAGGTGGCGCTGACCTCGGGCCCCGACGAACTGCCGCGCTTCTCGCCGGACGGGACGCAGATCCTGTTCATCCGCCTCGCGGGCGCGAAGCGGGACCTGTATCGCGTGCCCGTGGTCGGCGGCGAGCCGCGCAAGGTTCTCGACGACGTGCTCTTCGCCGACTGGTCGCCGGACGGGCGCGAGATTGTCTTTGTGCGGCGCCGGCAGGAGGGGGACAAGTCGATCTCCGCCATCGGCCTCGTGGACGCGAACGGTGACGGCGCGCGCGAGATCGCCCGGGAGGAGAACCAGGCGCTGGTCGCCCCGCGCTGGTCTCCCGACGGCCGGACGATCGCGCTCATCAACCGGGGCGCGGAGAACACGCCGGGCACCATCCTGCTCGTGCGCCCCGACGGCACGGGCCGCCGGGTCCTCGAGACCCCTCCCCCCGCCGGGGCCCTCACCCCGGCCGTCTGGTCGGGGGACGGCAGCGCCCTCGTCTACGGCAAGGAGGAGGGATTCGTCTCCGCAGGGGCTTTGGGCGGATCGGGACGGATCATCCGCCAGGAGATCGACTCGGGACGCTCGGAGGTCATCCTGTGGTCTCCGATGCGGCCGGCGGACGTGGCGATCCTGACGCCGGGGCGCCTGATCCTCGGGGGGAGCACCCAGCGCGTGAACCTGCTCGTCTCCGGTCTCGCTTCGGGCCCGGCCGCGTCCGGCCAGGGCCGCGCGCACCGCTGGATCACGCGCGGCAACGCCAGCGACCGCCAGCCGATCTTCTCCCCGGACGGGGAGTGGGTGATGTTCTCGTCCAACCGCAGCGGCAACCTCGAGCTGTGGAAGGTGTCGATCACGACCGGGGCGATCCGCCGGCTCACCGACGATCCGGCCCAGGACTGGGACCCCGCCTTCACGCCGGACGGCCGGGGCATGGTGTGGTCGTCGAGCCGCACGGGACACTTCGAGATCTGGTCCGGGAACGCCGACGGCACCGGAGCGCGGCGCCTGACGGACGACGGCGTGGATGCCGAGAACCCGACCATGACGCCGGACGGGGCCTGGGTCGTCTACAACTCGTCGAACCCGGACAAGACCGGCATCTGGAAGATCCGCGCCGACGGGACACAGGCGACGAGGCTGGTGCCGGGATCCTGGAGCACGCCCGATGTCTCGCCCGACGGCCAGTGGGTCGCGTTCCGCACCCGCGCGATTCCGCGCGTGGTGCGCGTTGCGCGCGTGTCCGACGGCCGCCTGGAGCCGCAGGTGATCGGCAGCAACGCGGGATTCAACAACAACGCGCGGCCGCGCTGGCTCACCTCGGGACGGGAGATCCTGTTCAACGACACGGACGAGGACGGCAACGGCGGGATCTTCGCGCAGGCGTTCGTGCCGGGGACCGACACCGCGCGGACGCGGCGCCTGCTCGCCGGGCTCGACACCGGCCAGCCGATCGACAGCTACGCGATCTCACCGGACGGGACGCACATGGTGCAGGCGATCGCGGACACGCTCGACAGCCTGCTGCTCGCCGAAGGAGTTCCCGGGATCGAACCGCCGGGTCCAGCCGCGCGGCGGTGACATGAACCAGCTGGCGCGTCTCCTGGCGGTCGCCTGCATCACCGGCGCCGTCGCTTCCGCCGCGTCCGTTCCCGCGGAACCGGGCGCGATCGACACGCTGTTGCGTGACGGGCGCTACGTTGAGGCGCTCGCGACGGCGCGGCTCGCCCTCCGGGAGACGGAAGCGGCGCGCGGGGCGTCGTCGCTCGAAACGGCCGCGGCGATCGATCGCCTGGTGGACGTCCTCGGCCGCTGCGGCCTGGGCGGGATCGCCGACACGCGCGCCCTCGCCGAGCGCGCCCTCACCCTGCGCGCCGCGGTCGGGACGGAAGACGCCGGACTGGCCGACAGCCTGTTCAACCTCGGCGCGGTTATGTCGGCGTCGGCGGAGTTCCGCGGCGCGCAGGAGGCGCTCGAACGCGCGCTCGCCCTGCGCGAGACGATCGCCGGCACCGGGTCTCCGACGGCGGCGATGGCGAAGGAGCGCCTCGGCACCCTCCTCGCCAACTCCGGCAAGGCGGATCGCGCCCGCGCCCTCCTCGAGGAAGCCGCCGCAGCGCTGCGCGAGCCCCCCGGGGCGAACGACGCCGGTCTCGCCACGGTCCTGACGGCGCTCGGCGGGCTCCTCACCAACCGCGGCGGTCTCGCGGATGCGCGGCAGGCCCTCGATCAGGCGCTGGCGATCCGCCGCCGGCTGTTCCCTCCCGATCATCCCGAGATCGCCGCCACGCTGTACCGCCAGGCCTACCTGAAACGGAAAGAGGGAGACGCCGCGCAGGCGCTGGCGCTCGCCGATCAGGCGCTCGCCATCCGCGAGGCCCGGCTCCCGGCGGAGAGCCTCGAGATCGCCTCCTCGCTCGGGCTGCGCGCCGAGCTGCGCTTCGATCGCGGAGACCTTCCCGGCTCGCGCGCCGATGCGGAGCGGGCGCTCGCCATGCGCCGATCGTCGCTGCGGCCGGGCCATCCGCTCGTCGCCACCAGCCTCAAGACTTATGCCGTGGTGCTCTTCGAGTCGGGCGACTACGCGGGGGCGCGGCCGCTCTTCGAGCAGGCGCTCGACATCGAGCGGCAGGCGCTCGGGCCGTCCCATCCCCAGGTCGCGCTGAGCCTGACGAATCTCGGGAGCCTGCTGTTCCTCGTCGGGGACTATCCCGGGTCGGTCGCCCGCTACGACGAGGGGCTTCAGGTCGAGAGGATCTCCGCCGATCAGCGCGGCCTGCTCGAGGTGGAACGGGCGAACTCGCTGGTCAAGTTGAAACGCTTCGACGAGGCCCGGCGCGGACTCGAGACGTCGCTCGCGACCGTCGAGTCACAGCTCGGGCCCGGGCATTTCGTCGCCGGCTGGATGCGCTTCGAGATGGGCCTGGTGGAGGAAGCGGCGGGCCACGCCGAACGCGCGGCCGCCGAGGCGGCGCAGGCGCGCACCATCCTCGAGACAGCGCTCGGCGAGGACCAGGTGAAGCTGGCCTCTGTGGCGGCGCTGCAGGGGCGGCTCGCCTCGGCCGCGGGCCGCCACGACGAGGCGGAGCCCCTCTTCGCCCGGGCGCGCGACATCTTCGCGGGAACGCGCGGGCTGCAGCATCCCGAGCTCGCGAACACCATCGCCGACTGGGGCGAGGCCCGCTGGCGCGCGGGACAGCGCGACGAGGCGCTCGATCACGCCCTCGAGGCGGCGCGCATCCGTCGCGAGCTGCTGACGGAAGCGAGCGGCGCGCTGTCGGAGCGGGAGGCGCTGCTCTTCAGGCGCAGCCGCGGGTCGGCGGTGGATGTCGCGCTGTCCCGGCTGGCCGTCGCGGCCCCGCCCGCCTCGCCCGACCAGATCGCGCGCACCTACGACGAAGTCATCCGCTCGCGCGCCCAGGTCCTGGACGAAGTGGCGTGGCGGCAACGCCTGGCGCGCGAGTCGGATTCCGACGAGGCGCGCCTCCGGCTGGGCGATCTCGAGCAGGCGCGCACGCGGCTCGCCCGCGCCGTGCTGGCGTTCGACATGCCCGGGAGCGGTCCCGCGGACGCGGGCGCGATCGACCGCGCCCGTTCCGACAAGGAGGAGGCGGAGCGCGCCCTGGCCGAGTGGAGCGCCGCGGAGCGCGCCCTCGCGTCGCAGCGGACCGTCGGCCTGGCGGAGGTGCGCGCCGCCCTGCCCGGGGGCTCGGCGCTGGTGTCCTTCGTGCGCTACGAGCAATGGCCGATACCGGCGAAGTCGCCTTCGCCGGCGGCCTCCGCAGCGTCCCCAGGGGCCGCGTACCTGGCCTTCGTGGTCCGCCCCGAGTCGGAGACCCCCGATGTCGTCACGCTCGGGCCGGCCGAGCCGATCGAGAAGCTGGTGCGCGACTGGATGAAGCAGGCGGGCGCTCCCCCCGCGAGTCCGCAGTCCTCCGACCGTTATCGCGAGGTGGCCGGCCGGCTCGCAAAAGCGATCTGGCAGCCGATCGCGGCGCGCTGCACCGGGTGCGACCTGGTGCTCATGGTGCCCGACGGACTGCTGCAGTTCGTCTCCTGGGCGTCGCTGCCGGTTGCTGCCGGAAAGTTCCTGGTGGAGTCGGGCCCCACCATCCACCTGCTCTCGGCCGAGCGGAGCCTCGTCGCCATGCATCCGGGCGCCGCAGCGGGGCACGGACTGCTCGCCCTCGGAGGACCCGACTTCGACGCCCGGATCAAGTCGGAGTCCCCGCCGCCGGCCGCCGCCGCAGCGAAGCACGGCGAGACGAACCGGGAGCCGTCCCCGGTCGCCGCGGCAGACCGCGGCCGCTGCCAGGAGGCTTCGCGCCCGAAGCTGCCGGGTCTGCCGAGCGCGGTCGAGGAAGCGCGCGACGTGGCACGACTCTGGGAGCAGGCGTCTCCCGCCGGCGCCGCCGCGCCCGCGAAAAACTCCAACAGCGCGCCGGCGTCAGCGGTTGGTGGAGCCGCGGCGGTCACGGTGCTCACCGGGGCGGACGCGAGCGAAGCGGCGCTGCGATCCCAGGTGTCCGGCCGGCGGGTGATCCATCTCGCGACGCACGCGTTCTTCCTGCCTCCCACCTGCGGCCGGCCGGAGGGACCGGTGCCCGGAATGGAAGAGTCGCAGGCCGGCGAGTCGGGTGATGCGCTCCTGCGGACCGGCCTGGCGCTCGCCGGCGCGAACCGCGCCTGGACCGATCGCAGCGCGTCCGGCGAGACGGACGGCCTGCTGACCGCCGAGGAGATCGCCTCGCTCGATCTGCGCGGCGTGGAGTGGGCGGTCCTGTCCGCCTGCGGCACCGGTCTTGGCCGCGTCGAGGCGGGCGAGGGGATCCTCGGACTGCGGCGCACCTTCGAGGTGGCGGGCGCCGGGACGCTGCTGACGAGCCTCTGGACGCTCGAGGACCACACCGCCCGCCAGTGGATCCGCGCCCTCTACCGCGCGCGGCTTAAAGGCGCGTCCACGGCGACGGCGGTGCGCGAGGCGA
This sequence comes from Candidatus Polarisedimenticolia bacterium, assembly GCA_036005805.1. Taxonomy (GTDB): domain Bacteria; phylum Acidobacteriota; class Polarisedimenticolia; order Gp22-AA2; family Gp22-AA2; genus DASRAU01. The sequence continues at coordinate 12,096 of DASYQE010000220.1, forward strand.
GCCGGTCGATCCTGGCGTCGCGCCGTCGCGCCGGCCTCAACGACCATCCTTATTACTGGGCGGGGTTCGTGGCGGCGGGGGACTGGAGGTAGAACGGGTAGCGGTATTCGACCGGAGCGCCTGCGTCGTCTTCGCGCTGCGACAGGACCAGCGCCCAGGCGCCCGATCGGTCGAACGCCGGCGCGGGAACGACCAGCCGGGTGCGCCCCATCGCGTCGTGCGGCGGCGCCGGCGCCGGCCCGGAGATCGCCCGCCCTTTCTCGTCCTCGATGCGCACGCTCGCGGCCTCGCCGCCGCCCGGAACGATGAAGGTCACCTCGACCTCGCGCGCCCCGGCCGGAAGACGGAGCGCGGGGACGGTTCCTGCGCCGCGCTGCGGTCCGGCGCCGAGGTCGAGACGAGCGACGATCGTCGGTGTCGTCCCATCCGCTTCGCCCGCGCCCGGAGCCGCCGGAGTCGTCGTGGCCTCCGGCGGGGCCTCCGGGGACGCCCCGCGCGAGATGGGAAGGTGCGCCGTCTCGAGCCGGAAGAACCCGAACAGCGCGATGACCGCGAGCGCCGCCGCCAGCGCTCCGGCGGAGCTGAGGCGCAGGTGCCAGGCGCGCCGCGGCGGAGCGCTCGCAACCGGGGCGGGCCAGGGCGCGGTCCGGGGGCGCGGCGCGATCGGCACCCCGTGCACGCGCACGAGCGAGGCGATCTCTCCGAGCGCATCGAGCTCGGCGGTGCAGGACGAACACGCTTCGAGGTGCTCGCGGACGGCGCCTGCTTCCTGCCCTTCGAGGCTGCCGTTCACGTACCAGGGAAGCAGATCGCGCAGACCGGAGCGGCATCCGGCGCTCACGTATCCTCCTTCGCGCGGTTCGAGCCGCCGAGGATGTCCCGCCGGCGCGCCAGCAGGCGATCGCGCAGACGCGACACCCGCGACTTGACCGTCCCCTCGGGGATGTTCAGGATGGCGGACACCTCGGCATACGATCGGAAATCCTGGAACACGAGCTGGATCATCAGCC